>NZ_VPBT01000014.1:0-85164 GCF_013418555.1 Acinetobacter sp. YH12134
TAGCAAGAGTGAACCACCTGATCCCTTCCCGAACTCAGAAGTGAAACCTCTTAGCGCTGATGGTAGTGTGGGGTTACCCATGTGAGAGTAAGTCATCGCCAGCTCATTAATTCAAAATCCCCCGAGCAAAAGCTTGGGGGATTTTTTTATGTGGGAAATTTGTGTGCTTAAGAAAGTAGAATTTATCGAGGGTTCTTCTCTCCGTTTAAACCAGCTTTTAATCGGTTGAAATTGAAGCCCCCAATTTAACCGGAACCGGCGTATACTCATAACATAATTGGAGTGTATATGTCAGATTCCCAAAGCCAGACTCAGCAAATTGAGCACGATTCTCCTCAGTTTAAGGCCATTCTTCTCTCTTTGTTTTTGGCCGGTTTTGCCTCCTTTTCTGCCTTGTACTGTGTTCAACCGATGATGCCGATTCTGGCCCAGTTCTTTCAGGTCAGTCCGACCCAAAGTAGTTTTCCCTTATCTTTTTCGACCTTTGCTTTGGCCGCCGCTCTATTATTTACCGGCCTGATTTCAGATCGGGTCGGGCGTAAACAGATTATGGTCGTGGCATTGTTCTCTGCGGCCTTACTGTTAATAGCCAGTGCCTTATTGCCACAGTGGTCATTTTTTCTCAGCACCCGTGTCCTGATTGGCATGGCAGTCAGTGGGGTGGCCGCGGTGGCAATGACCTATATTGGCGAAGAAATTGCGGCCAAAGATGTTGGCTTTGCCATGGGCTTATATATTTCAGGCACCGCAATTGGCGGCATGAGTGGCCGTTTAATTGCCGGAGTTCTGGTGGATTTTATTTCCTGGCAACATGCGACTTTAATCATTGGTGTGATTAACCTGGCGATTGCGATTCTGTTTTACTGGCTGCTGCCCAATTCTAGAAATTTTCAGTCCTATCCAATTCAATTGTCGCGTTTTAAACAGGCCTTTGCCAAAAATCTGGCCGATCCAAAATTAAGAATTCTGTTTCTTCAGGGCTTTATTCTAATGGGATGCTTTGTCTCGGTATTTAACTACATGAGCTATCATCTGCTGGATGCGCCTTTTGCTTTGCCACAAACCTGGATCGGGCTGATTTCTGTGGCTTATCTGGCCGGAATTTACAGTTCACCACGGGCAGCACAGTGGGGACAAAAGTTTGGCCGGGAAAAAGTGTTACCGTTGATGCTGCTGGTGATGTGGGCCAGTCTGGCGCTAATGTTGCTGAATCAGCTGGCGGTCGTGTTAGTCGGGCTACTGATTTTTACCTTTGCTTTTTTTGCAGCACATTCTCTTTGTAGCAGTTGGGTGACGGTGCAATCATTACAGTATCGGGCGGTGGGTTCATCTTTATATCTGTTTTGCTATTACTTGGGCTCGAGCGTGCTTGGTAGTGGTAGCGGTCTGATCTGGGAGCGCTGGGACTGGCCTGGTTTATTGATCTTTATCGCAAGTCTGCTGTTGTTGGGCCTGATCCTGACCCTATATCTGAAAAAATTAAGCAGCACTGCACCCACGGCACAGATTAAAAATTAAAAACTTGATTTTGTATAAATTATAATCAAGCAAGCGACTTGGAATTCATGCTAAAATATTCGGCTTTCATCTTTCGATCTTTTCTGATCTTCCATCTGCCAGCCGAGAATTGCTAGCCATGTCTACTGCTTATACCGCTCAAACCGCGCCGAAAGCGTTGTTTGATTACGACAAATATTGGGCGTCATGTTTTGAACCCGCGCCATTTTTGCCGATGTCACGCGAGGAAATGGACCAACTCGGCTGGGATAGCTGTGACTTTATTCTGGTCTGCGGCGATGCCTATATTGATCATCCATCTTTTGTATCCGGTATTATTGGCCGTGTGCTGGAAGCGCAAGGTTTCCGGGTCGGAATTATCGCGCAGCCTGACTGGACCAATGTCGAGGCCTTTCGTGCCTTAGGTAAACCGAATATTGCCTGGGGCGTCACCGCCGGCAATATGGACTCGATGATCAACCGTTATACTGCGGACCGAAAAATCCGCTCGGATGATGCCTATTCACCAGACAATGTCCCGAACAAACGTCCAGACCGTGCTGCAACCGTGTATTGCCAGCGCTGTCGTGAAGCCTTCCCGGATGTGCCGGTGTTGCTTGGCGGGATCGAAGGTTCACTGCGTCGTATTGCGCATTATGATTACTGGTCAGATAAAGTCCGTCGTTCAATTCTGATGGATTCAAAAGCCGATTTATTGATGTACGGTAATGGCGAGCGTTCCATTATTGAAGTGATGCACCGTCTGGCCAAAGGCGAAAAAATTACCGATATCACCGATGTGCGCGGTACTGCCTTTATTATCAATAAACATAACCGTGCGGCCAAAGCCAAGTTTGTCGAAATCGCCTCCAATGATGTCGATACCATTGGCCGTGTCGATCCGATCATCAACCCCTATGTGATGACCGAAGATATTGATGGCTGTGAAGTTGAAAAAGAAAAGGGTAACAGCTTAAGCCAGTACCAGAATTTCCAAAAAGAAATGGTGGCCAATCCGATTGTCCGTGAAGGCGACAACCTGGATGCCGATACGCAGATTGTTCAGCTGCAACCGGCCTCAAAAGCCATTAAGCATAAACTGCCACCACGTGAACTGGCGGTTATTCGTTTGCCATCTTTTGAAGACGTGGCTAATGATCCGGTGCTATATGCACATGCCAACCGTATTCTGCATTTGGAAACTAACCCGGGCAACGCACGTGCTTTGGTGCAAAAACACGGCGAGCGTGATGTCTGGATTAATCCACCACCAATTCCATTGACCACTGAAGAAATGGATTATGTGTTTGACCTGCCATATGCACGTCTGCCACATCCAGCTTATGGCGATGCACGTTTCCCGGCGTTCGACATGATCAAGTTCTCGGTGAACATCATGCGTGGCTGTTTTGGGGGCTGTACGTTCTGTTCGATTACCGAACATGAAGGCCGCATCATCCAGAACCGTTCGGAAGAGTCGATTCTACGTGAAGTGGAAAAAATCCGTGATACCGCACCGGGCTTTACCGGGATTATCTCGGACTTAGGTGGTCCAACCGCTAACATGTACCGCTTGCACTGTAAAGATCCGGAAATTGAAAAGAACTGCCGTAAGCCGTCCTGTGTATTCCCAGGCGTGTGTCAGAACCTGCATACCGATCATGCACCACTGACCCAGCTATACCGTAAAGCACGTGCGATTAAAGGCATTAAAAAGATTTTGATTGGTTCCGGTCTGCGTTATGACCTGGCGGTACTGAATCCGGAATATGTGCGTGAACTGGTGACCCACCACGTTGGGGGTTATCTGAAGATTGCACCGGAACATACCGAAAAAGGTCCGTTATCGAAGATGATGAAGCCCGGTATTGGTACCTATGACCGCTTCAAGCAAATGTTTGATCGTTTCAGCAAGGAAGCCGGCAAGGAACAGTATCTGATTCCGTATTTCATCGCGGCGCATCCGGGCACCACCGACTACGACATGATGAACCTGGCGATCTGGCTGAAAAAGAATGGTTTCCGTGCCGATCAGGTACAGACCTTCTATCCATCGCCAATGGCCACCGCCACCACCATGTATTACACCGGTAAAAACCCGCTGGCCAAAGTGGCGCGTTATACCGAAGATGTCGATATTGTGAAAGGAGAGAAACGTCGTCGTCTGCACAAAGCCTTCTTGCGTTACCATG
Organism: Acinetobacter sp. YH12134; assembly: GCF_013418555.1. NCBI lineage: Bacteria > Pseudomonadati > Pseudomonadota > Gammaproteobacteria > Moraxellales > Moraxellaceae > Acinetobacter > Acinetobacter sp. YH12134. The sequence goes on from NZ_VPBT01000014.1 coordinate 3,690, forward strand.
ATCCAAACAACTGGCCATTGTTACGTGAGGCTTTAAAAGAGATGGGCCGTGCCGATTTGATTGGCAATTCCAAGCAGCATCTGATTCCGACCTATCAGCCGCAAGGTACGGAAGGGCAGTACCAGTCAGCGCGTAAGAAAAACTCGACCCTGGCCGGAGATTCACAGAAACGTACCGGTCAGCATGGCAACCGTGGCCAAGGGCAAAATCAGGGTCAGTCGAATCGTCCGAAAAAAGGCCAGATGTTGACCCAGCATACCGGTTTGCCTCCACGTGAAACCGGCGAAAAACGTCCATTTGGCGGTGCAAAGGCCAAAGGTAAGTCTAAGCCAAAATCTCGTGCTTAAATCAGGAAAGGACGCCAAGTGCGTCCTTTTTCTGGTTCACATTTTGTCGGATTTGTCAGACAATCGGTTTGAAAAGAATTGTGAAGCTCATAAAAGTTGGTATACATTAGCTTGAGGAAAAACAAGGAGATGGTTTTTCCTGGAAACTTGCTCTGCAACAGACTGTCAGTGTTTATGCATCTTTCGTCAGCATTGCTTTAAGTTTCTTAAATTTAACCTATTTATAATAAGCAAAACGTTATACTTGTATTTGAAAAATAATCGGTGAGATACCGAATAAATTATAAGAATAGAGTATTAAAGGATTAACCTCATGACTGTTTATATTATTCTCGCAAGTCTTATTCTGGCAGGGTTGCTCATCATGGCAGCCAGGCATGCCATTCAGGCCAAACGCCAGACCGACAGTACCCTGAAACGCCGCGCTATTTTCAGTTTGAATGAGCAGCTGACCTATACCCGGCTGAAAGAAATTTTACCGACCCATACCGTGCTGACCCATGTGTCTTTTGATGCGCTACTGACCACCAAACTGCCGCGTACCCGCAATAAATACCGCAATATGGTGGCGGACTTTGTGGTGCTGGATGATGCTTATCAGGTACTGGCCGTGATTACCCTGGATGATACCCTGACCTTAAAACGTCAGCATATTCAGTATCAGAATGAATTGCTGCGGATGGCCGGTTATACCGTAATCAGCTTTGATCAGGTGCCAGAATATCAGCAGTTGCGTGAAGAATTTGGGTTACTGGAGGGCGCTGAAAATCTGGAGGCGCTTGATCTGCCAAAAAAGAAATTGGCGTTCTATCCGGCCTCAGCGCGCAGAATGGGCGCGTTGGGTTGAAAAAAAGCATCTAAACAGATGCTTTTTATCTCAAATTTTTATGGTTTAACCGCGACCACAGTCATTTCAACCAGGACTTCGGGCTGATACAGCTTGGCTTCCACACAGGTACGGGGCAGCGCTTCAATATCGGCGACCCAGGCATCCCAGATTTCATTCATGGCTGCATAGTCTTGCTCGATATCTTTTAAGAAAATCATGACTGACATGATATGACTTTTATCGGTGCCGGCTTCAGCCAGTAAACGGTCAATTATCTCAAGGGTCTGGCGGGTCTGACCGCGAATATCCAGGCTGGTGTCTTCTGCCAGCTGGCCGGCCAAATGCACCAGATGGCCTGAAATGGCAATTTCTGAATAGCGCTGTGCGACATGTAAACGTTGTACGGTCATAACAAAATCCTGTAGATGGGCAAGCAGCACCTCGGCTGCTCTGGCAATGTGACTATATTGCCATGAAGCGCCAGTACAGAACACCAGCGCTGCCGGAGTTGGTACAGAAATCCATCAATCTTGTGGCGATTTTGATTTGAAAAATGGGAATTTTAGGACGCAAAAAGCCGGTGATCTGAAGGGAATAGATCGGGATAATGCGATAGAAAATCAGATAAAAAGAAGAATGTACAACGAGGCGGGAGACGATACAGCCATCCATGGGAACGTCAGAGTTGTCCTGTAATATTCGGATAGATCATCACGCCAATCACAGGACAGCATGCTGAAAGTAAAGGTGATTTTCAGCATCTCAGCACATACATGGATAAATGTATTGCGCAGATAGATTACTCTAATTTTGCCTATTGTGAAGCGCATTTTGTATCATTTTTATTCTTTTGATCAATTCCTGCACAATTTTAAGCCTAAAGTAGACTGAGCTGCGGCTGCTGTGCTGGTGAGGATAGTTGATAAACTCCCACGCCAATTAACCGGAACTGTTCCTGGGGCGAAATATGCATTTCCTCAATTAACAGCTGCAGCGCCTGTGCCAGCTGCTGCGGATGAGTAAAAATATGCTGAAAGCTTTTGCTGTGCTGCAACACCTGAAAGTTTTTCAGTTTCAGTTTGACCGACACGCCGCGGGCGCAAAGCTGCTTTTTTTCCAGACTGGCCCAGACCTGTTGCAGCAGTTGTGGCCAGTAGGGTGTACATTGGCTGAGGACATAATCATCATCAAAGGTGATTTCTTTGGAAATCTGCTGGCGTTTGCGTTCGGCCTGGACCGGGCGCTCATCAATGCCTTGCGCATATAAAAACAGGCGTTTGCCATATTTACCAAAACGTTGAATCAGCAGGCCTTCTTCGACCTGTTGCAGATCGCCCAAGGTCTCCAGACCCAAGGTCTTCAGCTTTTCCTGCATGACCTTGCCCACGCCAGGAATTTTCTTTAAGGGTAAATCCTGAATAAAGGCCTGCACCTGCGAAGGCTTGATCACGCAGAGACCATTCGGTTTATGCCAGTCCGAGGCAATTTTGGCCAGGAATTTATTGGGTGCCACACCGGCAGATGCAGTAAGGCCGGTGGTCTGAAAAATATCTTCGCGGATGCGCATCGCCACTTCTGTGGCGCTGGGGAGTTGCTGCAGGTTTTCGCTAACATCCAGATAGGCTTCATCGAGCGACAGCGGTTCAATGATTGCAGTATATTTTTGAAAAATTTGATGGATTTGTGCCGACACTTCCCGGTACTTCTGGAAATTTGGTTCCAGTACAATCACCTGCGGGCACAGTTTCCGGCCCTGACTCATTGACATGGCCGAGCGCAGCCCAAACACCCGCGCCGGGTAGGACGCGGCCACAATCACTGCACGCGGATGATGTGATGCCACCACCACCGGCAGATGTTGTAACTCTGGACGCTCTTTTAGCTCGACCGAGGCATAGAACGCATCCATATCAATATGAATGATTTTTCTCATGGCACCATCTTAACGCGCGACATCCGTGGCTGTCATTAGCGGATAAGCATACGGTTGATCGAGCAGCAGCACTTGGGTCTGTTGTTGTGCTGCGGCCTTGATCACGGTATTCAGACTCTTCGGGGTATTATCGGCCAGATGTGGTAAAAACTGTAGCGGCTGTTCTGGCGGCTGGAAAAAATCATCCCAATGGATGGGAATCAGCACCTTGGGTTTTAGGTGCTGCAAGGTTTCTGCCAGATACTGCTGCTGATACTGTTCCGGTTGCCTGGACAGCTGGGCAATGCCCAGAAACAGATGATCGACCTGTAGCTGTTTGAGCTGTTCGGGAATAAAACCGGTGCTGGCCTTGACCAGACTTTTATGATCTTCATATTCAATCAGATAGTCAAAGCTATGGCCTTCTTTAAACTCCGAAAACCGTGCCGGTAGGCTCAGTGGCTGCTGGATTTCCTCACCCAGATCATTATTCACTGCAGTTGGCGGAGTATGCTGGGACGGGAAAGCGGTGACAGTAAAGTTGCCAATCTGCATCGGTTGTAAAGGTACCAGCTGCTGTAACTGGCTTTCGGGCAAGTGAGCACCACGGGCAATATTCAGCGTGCTTCGGGAACCAATAATTTTAGCCTGCGGCAGCAATTGGCCAAGTAGAGGGACATCCAGCGCATGGTCATAATGCGAGTGTGTCACCAGAATGGCTTGCGTTCGTTGCAATTGATGGAGCTCAATCACATGTTCAATTACGATTGGCTGGCTGTTAATTTGACCAAACATCAGCTGACTCAGACTCGGCCGGCTAAAGAAGCCATCAATCAACAGCTGTTGCTGGCCATCATCAAACAGTAAGGTCGATACGCCAAAGAATTTGACCGTATAGCCCGCTGGTGCGGTTGCTGCCGGCTGATACAGCCATGGCTGGAAATCCTGCACTTTGCCGGAGGGCTGCAGCATATAGATGATGAGTGCAATCAGCAGTAATATCAGGCCAAGCAGACCTGACAAAATCTTGTATTTCAGTGTCATTCGCACAATATCCCTGTCAGCTTTTATTTTTATCTTGTTGGTATGAGTATTAAGGGGTTGTATCCACGCTATTTTTAGATGGTTCCACAATCTGGTTGGCCTTAAGAAACTGTTGCCAGTCCTGTTCATCGCCATAAAAGGCATTCAGATCGACCGGAGTGGTAATACCAGTAATCTGGCCACGATTGCTATATTGCCAGAACAGCCAGTCCGGGTTGCCGCTTAAGGCCGGTTTGCCCTGATATTCGCGTACCCACAGTGGCACCTGCGGGAATTGATTGACCAGTACAATATTATAAAAATTCTTGGAAATGTAAAAAATTGGCTGTTTGCCATAGTGCTGTTGCAGCGCGTCATGCATCACCCCAATTTCATGCAGCAACTGTTCCCGGGTATAGGTGTTGATGCAGTTGCTGTCGTATTCCAGATCAATCACTGGTGGCAAGCTGTTGGCCTGTTTCGGAACGCTGTCGATAAAATTCTGTGCCTGCACCTGACCATCACGACACAGCCGATAAAAATGATAGGCGCCGACCAGAAAGCCCTGTTCATGTGCGGCCAGCCAGTTATCCTGAAATTTACGGTCTTTAAAATCGCCGCCTTCAGTGGCTTTTAAATAGACGAAACGGTATTTTTCCGGTGAAATCCTGTGCCAGTCAATCTGCTGCTGATGATGCGAAACATCAAAGCCCTGAATCGGATAGTCCTGTGCGGTGACCGGCCGGGTATGCAGCACGCCCCAATATAGCAAGGCTGCCATTAGCACCATGCCGCAGATGGCAACCGCAGCATAGGTCAGGGGCTGGACAGAACGGCGGGCAGGGCGTGCAGACATAGGCAAGGCAGATCTTCAGGATTCAATTTTGATCATAACGCGAAGCCTGCACGGCGGCTAGCGTTCCACGCGGCTTTAGACCGGGGTGTTTTTTGGAATTTTCCAGAAAATCATTGCAGCCAGCAGGTTGATACTGCCCAGACAGATCAGGCTGGCATGAAAGGCTGCGACCACCTGTTCCGGTCCCCAATAGGCACTAAACAGGTTGACCAGTGTTCCGGCCAAGGCCACGCCAATACTCATGGACAGCATCATGATCATCGACAGGAAGCTGTTGCCGCTGCTGGCATCTTGCTGCGGTAAATCTTTTAAGGTCAGGGTGTTCATGGATACAAACTGCAGTGAATTGAGCAGACCGAAAATAAAGAAATGCAGCGCGCGTAACCAGATGGGGGTGTCGGCCGTGGTCAGGGCAAAACTGGCGATACAGGCCCCGACCAGCAAGGTATTGGTGATGAGCACCTTACGATAACCAAAGCGCTGAATCAGCTGGCGGATAATCGGTTTTGAGGCCAGCGAACCGAGTACGGTCGGAATCATCATCAGGCCGGTCACAAAGGGCTCAAAGCCAAAGGCCAGTTGCAGCATCAGCGGCAGTAAAAAGGGAATTGAATTGCCAGCTAGCCGGGCAATCGAGTTCCCAAGAATCCCGATTGCATAAATCCGGTGCCGGAACAGCTTGCTGCGAAACAGGGCATTCTGATGGGTATGTGCATGATAGGCATACAGGCCGGCACTCAGCAGACCGAGCAGAACCAGCGCAATGCTCCACCACAGCGAGTACAGCGGACTAGCCACATTTTCAATACCCAGTGACAGCCCGACCATGGCAATCAATAACAGGATAAATCCCCAGAAATCAAATTGCGGCACGCTCGGCTCGGTAATATTTGGCATGGCTTTAAAAGTAATCAAGACGCCTAAAATGCCAATCGGCAGATTGATTAGAAAAATCCAGTGCCATGAGGCGACTTCCACCAGCCAGCCGCCCAAAGTAGGTCCAATTAAGGGGCCGATCAGACCGGCCAGACTCATCAGGCTCATGGCCGATAAAAACTGGGTGCGGGGAATGATTTTTAGCATCGCCAGACGACCAACTGGCAATAAGAACGCGCCGCCAATGCCTTGCAGTACCCGGTAAAACAGCAGTTCATTCAGGCTGCTGGCATAGGCACAGCCAATGGAGGCCAGGGTGAAAATCACAATGGCGGAAAAATAGGTGTTGCGCACGCCAAAACGGTCGGCCAGCCAGCCACTCAAGGGAATACAGGCCGCCACTGACAATACATAGGCCACCACCACGCTGTGCATTCGCAGCGGATCTTCCTGCAAATTCTCGGCAATGGCCGGCAACGCGGTGTTGATGATGGTGGTATCCAGGCCCTGCATAAAAAAGCCAATCGACACCAAGAGCACTAACAATCTGAATTCGGGTTGCAGGGCTTGATGGGTTGGCGTGGCAGTCATAATTAGCGGGCATGGTGGAATTTTGCCTAGTGTAAAACAATCTGGCGCGGATGTCGTATCTAAAGCGTTGCCGCGTGACGGCCTGGCCCTGTCAGAAAACTGCAATCAAAACGTCATGGCACTGCAACCAGATGTTTATAAATTGTTCATATTCTAAACACTATCAAATTAAACCTATGAAATTAAAATTGAAATCACTTTGGGTGGCCATGTTGGCCGTGGGGATGGCAGCGTGTAACAGTGATGATGATCAGGTCAGTCCTGCACCGGTCGATCCAACCCCCAATACCATTGAACTGAGCAAAATTGGGGCCTATCAGTCGGGCATTTTTGCAGAAAGTGCCGCAGAAATTCCGGCCTATGATGCCGCCAGCAAACGCCTGTTTGTGGTCAATGCGCAGGCCGGGGTGCTGGATGTACTCGATTTAAGCCAGCCAAATCAGCCGGTTAAAATTGCCGAGATTCAGGTCCATGATATTGCTGAAGGCGCGGAAGTAAACAGTGTCGCGGTGCATAACGGTATTGTGGCAATTGCGATTCAGGCTGCCGTCAAAACCGATCCGGGTTATGTGGCGCTGTATCAGGCCAAAGATCTGAGCAAACTGGCGCATGTGCAGGTCGGTGCCTTACCGGATATGCTGACTTTTAGCCCGGATGGTCAAACCCTGCTGGTGGCCAATGAAGGTGAGCCATCGGACGATTATCAGGTTGATCCGGAAGGTTCAATTTCCGTGATTCAGCTGAGTAATTTAACAGCGCCTGTGGTCCGCACTGCAGACTTTAAAGCCTTTAATGGACAGGAAGCGGTGCTGCGTGCCCAGGGCGTGCGTATTTTCGGGCCAAATGCGACTGCGGCGCAGGATTTTGAACCGGAATATATTACGGTATCGCAAGATGGCAAAACGGCTTGGGCCGCATTGCAGGAAAACAATGCGCTGGCCAAAATTGATGTGGTCAATGCCAAAGTACTGGCGGTATATCCATTGGGCTTTAAAGACCATGGTCTGGACGGCAATGGCATGGATGTCAGCGATGCCGATGGTGTCGATGGAACGGGCAGTATTAAGATCCAGACTTGGGCCAATGTGCGCGGTCTGTATATGCCAGATGCGATTGCCAGCTTTGATGTGGCCGGCAAAACCTATATTGTGACCGCCAATGAAGGCGATGCACGCGCCTGGGGTGAAGACACACCAGAATATTTTAACAACGACACCAGCAAAGGTTTTGTTGAAGAATGGCGAGTGAAACATCTGGTACATGCCGATGGCTTTGCCCGCCGTTTAGGCGATGATTTACCGGCGCACTTAAGCCAGCTGGCCAAAGGTGCCGAGCTGAATCCGGACAATTTTGGCTACTGCGGTGCCACGGCAGGCAATGCCGGTGACTGCCGTAAAGATCATCTGCTGGGTCGTCTGAATATTACCTGGACTGAAGGCTACCAGAAAAATGCCGATGGTACGCCAAAGCTGAATGAACGCGGCAATCTGGTATATGACCATCTTTATAGTTTTGGTGCACGCTCGGTCAGTATCTGGACAGAAAATAGCGCGCAAAACGGTCTGGAACGGGTCTGGGATTCAGGGGATGATTTTGAGCAGTACATTGCCGAGCATCATCCGGAAATTTTCAATGCCAACCATGAAGAAGCAGGCATGGATAACCGCAGTGACAACAAAGGCCCTGAACCTGAAGGCGTGACGCTGGGCCAGATTGGCAGCAAAACCTTTGCCTTTATTGGTCTGGAACGTGCTGGCGGGGTGATGGTCTATGATGTATCGACTCCATCTGCACCAAGTTTTGTGCAGTATCTGAATAGCCGTGAGATGAGTGCGAGCACTGAACAAATTGAGCTGGGGCAGGCCGGTGATTTAGGCCCGGAAGGTCTGGTCTTTATTGAGGCAAAGGACTCGCCTAATGGCCAGCCATTACTGGTGGTGGGCAATGAAGTCAGCGGCAGCACCGCGGTATATCAGCTGAACCTGAAATAAGTGAGCAAAAAAGAGAAAGGGCACTACGGTGCTCTTTTTTATTTTAAATTTTCATTGTCACTAAAATGTCATAGAACTGAAATAGTATTGTCATCATTTTAAGCTAATGCCAGCCCGATTAGGGGTGGTGTTCCCTTTTTGAACATAGGCTTTGTTCTTATGACAATTGAACTTTTAATGGTAATCGGCTTCTGTTTGGCGGCCTATTCTATTGTCGGAAATGATGTACCTCAAACCTTAGGGACTTTTATTTCTTCTAACTCCCATCGTCCTTGGTGGGTACTGTGGGTGTATATCAGCAGTATCCTGGTTGTGGTCTTGGTCTATGGCTGGTATGCATCAGGCGTCGGTGATGCCTCTTATGGACGACTGGAAACCATTCCGTTCCCTGAAGGTGGAATTACCTGGCTGTATATTGTGCCGCCGGTTTTACTGTTGCTACTGACCAAATATGGTATTCCGGTCAGTACCACCTTCCTGGTGTTGACCATCTTCTCTCCTGCGAGCTTGGGCTCGATGATGGTCAAATCCATGATGGGCTATGCCGTGGCCTTCCTGGCGGCGCTGATCATCTATCGTTTTGTGGCCAACAAAATGACGGTGTACTTCAACCAGACCAAAGATCAGGAACATTCGACCAAATGGGTGATTCTACAATGGTTATCTACCGGTTTCCTGTGGAGCCAGTGGCTGATTCAGGATCTGGCCAACATCTTCGTGTATGTGCCGCGTCAGGTACCGTTTGAATTCCTGATGTTTGCCATTACGGTCTTTGTGATCTTGCTGGGGGTTATTCTGTACCAGCGTGGTGGTGCCATCCAGAAGATTGTCGATACCAAAACCGATGTTACCGATGTACGTGCTGCGACCATCGTGGACTTTATCTATGCAATGATCCTGCTGGTTTTCAAAGAGTGGAGCAATATCCCGATGAGTACCACCTGGGTATTCCTGGGTCTGTTGGCCGGTCGTGAATTTGCCATCTCAATGATTGTGAACGGGGTCAGCAAATACCGTACCTCACGCAATGTCAGCAAAGATGCGATGAAACTGATGTTTGGTCTGGCCATGTCGGTATTCCTGGCGACCACTTTGCCATGGTTCTATAACCTGATTTCAGGCTAAGCATGGACTGAACATCAAGTACAAAAAAAGCGAGCTTCGGCTCGCTTTTTTCTTTCTGGACTTTTGGGTTCAAGCGCTTTAAATGGCAACGTGCTGTGGGGCATCCAGATTATGTAATGCAGTCAGGATTTCATCGGCATGATTGCAGATAATCAGCTTGGCGCGGTGCTGCGGCGGCAGGAAGCCTTCAGTCACGGCATGGTCAAGTTGGGCAATTAGCGCATTATAGAAGCCATTGACGTTATAGAGCATCATCGGTTTTTGATGCTGGTTCAACTGGCCCCAGGTGGCAATTTCCAGAATTTCCTCAAAGGTGCCCAGTCCGCCCGGCAAGGCCACAAAGGCGCTGGCACGTTCGGCCATGAGGGCTTTACGTTCATGCATGCTGTGTACAATATGCAATTCGGTCAGACGATGATGGGCAATTTCATAATCCAGCATAAATTCCGGAATCACCCCTACAGTTTCACCGCCGTGATCAACCACGGCATCGGCGACCTGACCCATTAAACCGATACTGGCGCCGCCATAGACCAGACCAAAGCCATTTTCCGCCAGACGGCGTGCCAGTGCCACGGCCTTTTCCTGATACACCGGTTTATTTCCGGAACGTGAGCCGCAATATAAAGCAATTAAAGGTTGTGTTGTTTTAGGAGAGGGATGTTTTAAATTATCAGTCATTTTTACTACGCTATTCATGATTCTTGTTTCACCTTAACATGTTCTTTTTGTCTGCTCTAGCTTATGCAAAAAATATGACAAACAATGCCAGCGCCGTGCAGTGTGATTGCAAAGAATTGTTAAAGCATGCAGCACAACCGTGACCAGGCCAAAAAAAGAGTGATTCTGGCGCCAATCTTTTCTATACTGAAATTGTGTTTGACAACAATAGAACCGTCATGGGTAGTGGACACTATCGCACCATACAACAACAGCCGCTTTTAATCTCTTTTCTTTTTCCCTTTCATTCCCCAGGTTTTGAAACAGCCGGTCTTGGCTGTCGCACAGCCAAAACGATACTCGTGGAGCATCGCCCATGATTTTTGAATGGATGTCTGATCCAGCCGCATGGGTGGGTTTGCTGACCCTGATTATTCTGGAAATTGTGCTAGGTATTGATAACCTGGTGTTTATTGCTATTCTGGCTGAAAAATTACCACCGGAACAGCGTAACGCCGCACGGGTGGTCGGGCTGATTCTGGCTTTGGGCATGCGCCTGATTCTGCTGGCGTCAATTGCCTGGGTGGTGACCCTGACCAATCCGCTGTTCCATATTTTTGATCATCCCTTCTCCGGTCGTGATCTGATCTTGCTGTTTGGTGGGGTGTTCCTGCTGTTTAAAGGCACCATGGAGCTGCGTGAGCGTATTGAAGGCAAGCCGCAACTGAAAGAAGAAAATCCGGTACACGCCACTTTCTGGATGGTGATTGTGCAGATTGTGGTACTGGATGCGGTGTTCTCGCTCGACAGTGTGATTACCGCAGTCGGTATGGTCAAAGAGCTGTCGGTGATGATGATCGCGGTGATCATTGCCATTGGTATTATGCTCTGGGCCTCTAAACCGCTGATGGACTTTGTTAACAAACATCCAACTGTGGTGATTCTGTGCCTGTGCTTCCTGATGATGATCGGTTTCTCACTGGTGGTGGAAGGTTTCGGTTATCACATTCCAAAAGGCTATTTATATGCCGCGATTGGTTTCTCGGTGATGATCGAGTTCCTGAACCAGGCCATGCGCAAAAATCAGGAAAAAATGGTCACCACCACTGACCTGCGTTATCGCACTGCTTCCGCGGTAATGCGGATGCTCGGCGGCAAACCGAACGGGCCGGAACCGGAGCATCCAAGTCCGGAAGAAGTGTTGGCGACACGTGCTTTTGCCGATGAAGTCTTTGCCGAAGAGAACAGCGTCTACCATACCGTGATGGTGCAGGGCGTACTCAGTCTGGCCGAGCGTCCGGTAAAATCGGTGATGACCCCGCGACCGGAACTGGAATGGTTGGATTTAGATGAAGACCAGGACAGTATTCAGGCCCAGCTGATGAATACCTCGCATTCACGTTTAATTGTGGTGCATGGCGAGCTGGACAATATTGCCGGGGTGGTGCTGACCCATAAGGTTATGAATGAATTTATTGAAACCGGCGTACTGAATTTTGAAAAACATCTGCGCGAACCGGTGATTGTGCATGAAAATGCACAGGTGTTGATGGTGATGGAACAGCTGCGTCAGGCGCCGCTGCAAATGGCAATTGTGCTGAACGAATATGGCTCGATTGAAGGTGTGGTCACCCCGATTGATGTACTGGAAGCCATTGCCGGTGAATTCCCGGATGAAGATACCCTCGACGCGGTTGCAGAAACCCTGGAAGATGGCAGCCTGATGCTGGATGGCTCGACTGATATCCGCCATGTCTCGTTATTGCTCGGTCGTGATCTGGTCAATGAGCTGGAAGAATATTCGACCCTGTCGGGTTATATCCTGTTCCATCTCGGCCGTTTGCCGGAAAATGGCCAACGTCTGCTGGCTGATGATCATATTTTTGAAGTGGTCACCATGGACGGGCATAAAATCGAGAAGGTGCATGTGCTGCCACAGCCGCCAGCCGAGTAGCACTCAGAATATTCCTGTTTTCAGCTCCAGTTCCGTTAAAATAGCCTGCATTGTCAGGCTATTTTTTTGGAAAATATTTATGTCAGAACAGCCTTGTCCTTGTGGCGCTGGGTTTTATCACAGTTGTTGCCAGCCTTTGCATTTAGGTCAGCAGCAGGCCCAAACTGCCGCTCAGCTAATGCGTTCACGCTATAGTGCCTTTGCCTTGCAGCAGATTGATTATATTGTCAAAACCACCGCAATTGGTCAGCAGCAGGCCCTGGATGTGGCCGCCATTCGGGACTGGAGCAGTGCCAACCAGTGGTTAAAACTGGAAATCATAAGTGCCCAGGAAAAGCTGGACAAAAGCCATGCCCAGGTCGAATTCAAGGCCTATTATCAGGATGGCAACCAGCCGCAGATACATCATGAAGTGTCGCATTTCGTCAAACATCAGGGTGTGTGGTATTTTCTTGATCCGACCACCGATCAGCAGATCACCATGAAACAGCCCTGTATCTGCGGTTCGGGCAAGAAATTTAAGCAATGTTGTGCGCAATTTTTATAACATTTGCCGTATTTTCGCTTATGATAACGCGCATCAATTCCCCTAGTGAAAGAAGGGCAGTTCATGTTGCTGTTGGTCATTTATATTATTGCCATTACTGCAGAAGCAATGACAGGTGCATTGTCGGCAGGACGGCGAAGCATGGACTGGTTCGGGGTGACCCTGATTGCCTGTGTCACCGCACTGGGCGGCGGCTCGGTACGTGATGTATTGCTGGGCCATTATCCTTTAACCTGGGTCAAGCATCCGGAATATCTGGTCCTGACCTGCGCGGCAGCCTTTGTCACCATTTTAATTGCCAAATGGATGCGCCATCTGCGTTCCATCTTCCTGGTGCTGGATGCCTTGGGCCTGATTGGCTTTACCATTATTGGCTGCCAGATTGCGCTGGAAATGGGCCACGGTTTTGTGGTGTCGGCGGTGGCCGGTGTGCTGACCGGCGTCTCGGGCGGGATTCTGCGTGATATTCTGTGTAATGATGTGCCGCTGGTGTTCCGCCGTGAGCTGTATGCCAGTATCTCTTTTGTGTCGGTGATCTGCTATTGGGTCTGTATTGAAATTGGCCTGTCGCTAGAACTAACCGTTATCGCCACGCTGATTTTTGGTTTTACCTTACGTTTAATTGCGATCTATTTTGGTCTGGAAATGCCAAAATTCATTTATAAGGATGATGATGAGCAGTCGGCCTCATCCAAAGATGCCTCCTAGCCACAAATCTCCTATAAATTAAACGGCATGACCGCTATCCAGATAGCGGTCATTGTCTTTAAAATCAAAGCTGATTGCTGTTGTCATAACAATAACCAGGCGCGCCATCCGCGTTTTCCTCTCCACCCTGTCAGAGCGTTTATTATGGATCTAGTTTCTCGTGTACAACGCTTACCGATTGGTAAGTTCCACTATACCTTGCTATGGGTCATCGGACTGGGCTGGATGTTTGATGCCATGGATACCGGTTTAATTTCCTTTATTCTGGCCAAAATGGCGGAAGACTGGCAAATGAGCCCGGCAGAAAAAGGCTGGGTGGTGTCAATTGGTTTTGTTGGCATGGCCATTGGTGCGGTGTTCTCCGGCGGGTTGGCCGACCGGATTGGGCGTAAAACCGTATTTGCCACGACCCTGGTGATTTATAGCCTGGCCACAGCGGCCTGTGCCTTTGCCCCAAATTTAAGCTGGTTACTGTTTTTCCGCTTTATTGTCGGTTTAGGGCTGGGCGGGCAGTTGCCGGTTGCGGTGACTTTGGTCAGTGAATATATTCCGGCGCATGTGCGGGGCCGTTTTATTGTGCTGCTGGAAAGCTTCTGGGGGCTGGGCTGGCTCTGTGCGGCGCTGGTGTCTTATTTTGTGATTCCGACCTTTGACTGGCATATGGCCTTTTTAATTGGTGGTTTGCCGGCGCTCTATGCCTGGGTCATCTGGAAAAAAGTACCGGAATCGGTGCCGTATTTGATTAACCGCGGCCGGGTCGAAGAAGCGCACAAACTAGTACAAAGTCTGGAACGCCGCTGCGGTGTCGAGGTGATTGAACAGCTGGAAGTGAAACCGGTGGCCGCCAAACAGAATATTTCTTTTGCCCAGCTGTGGTCGGGGCCATTTGCGCGTCGTACCCTCATGCTGTGGCTGATCTGGTTCGGCATTGTCTATTCCTATTATGGCATTTTTACCTGGCTGCCAAGTCTGCTGGTCAAGGAAGGCTATACCATTGTGCAGTCCTTTGAATATGTGCTGATCATGATTCTGGCGCAGTTGCCGGGTTATATTGCGGCGGCCTGGCTGGTAGAAAAACTTGGCCGCAAAGCCACACTGGCCGGCTTTATTGGGCTGTGTGCGGTATCGGCCTACTTCTTTGGACAGGCCAGCAGCGTCGGCATGATTGTGTTCTGGGGGTGTCTGATGTCGTTCTTTAATTTAGGCGCCTGGGGTGTGCTGTATACCTATACACCGGAACAGTATCCAACCAATATCCGTGCCTTTGGTTCCGGCTGGGCTTCGGCGGTGGGCCGTATGGGCGGCATTGTTGCGCCTTTGGTGGTGACCCAGATGATGGTGATGCACAACGGCTTTAGCTATGTATTTATGATGTTTACCGCGGTGCTGCTGGCCGTGGCACTGGTGATTGTGTTGCTGGGTGAAGAAACTCGCGGCAAGACCCTGGAGTCGATTGGTTTATAAGCAGCCGCTTATACAGATAATTCAAGATGCGCTGGCTATTGTGCCGGCGCATCTTTTTTATTTCTGGAATATGTTTTTCAACGTGCAGTCAGGCTTGTGCATTTTTCAGTTGATTGACGCGCCTAAAATGGATATTTTTACGCCATAAGACATAAATTGTCGCAGAGTGTGATCGGCTACCCTTGTGCTGGCCGCGGCTGCGGCATAGCATAAGAACGTCAAAACTATAACGCATTAATTTAGGATTACAGGTTGTTATGACAAGCCTCGCGCATCATGCGACAGAAAACCGTTCCGTAGCAGAATTTACTGAACAAGCATATCTCAGCTATGCCATGTACGTGATTATGGACCGTGCATTGCCTCATATCAGCGATGGCCTGAAACCGGTACAGCGCCGTATCGTCTATGCCATGAGCGAGCTGGGTCTCAAGCCAAGCAGTAAACCAAAAAAATCTGCACGTACGGTCGGTGATGTGCTGGGTAAGTACCATCCGCATGGTGACTTGGCCTGTTATGAAGCCATGGTGTTAATGGCGCAGCCGTTTAGCTATCGTTATCCATTTATTGAAGGGCAGGGCAACTGGGGTTCACCGGATGATCCAAAATCCTTTGCCGCAATGCGTTATACCGAAGCCAAATTATCCGCATATAGTGACCTGTTACTGTCTGAACTCGGTCAGGGCACCTGCGACTGGCAGGACAACTTTGATGGTTCCCTAAAAGAGCCAGTGACCTTGCCGGCACGGGTTCCAAATATCCTGCTCAATGGCACCACCGGCATTGCCGTGGGTATGGCCACCGATATTCCGCCGCACAACTTGCGTGAAATCATTAAAGGCACCATCGCCCTGATCCGTAATTCGAATTTAAGCGATAGCAAGGTTGCAGAATATATTCCTGGCCCGGATTTACCGACCCGGGCTGAAGTAATTACCCCGCCAGATGAACTGTTAAAGATTCAGACCACTGGACGCGGCAGTTATCGCATGCGTGCGGTGTATACCATTGAAAAAAATGAAATTGTTATCAGTGATTTACCGTATCAGGTCTCTGGCTCAAAAGTCATTACCCAGATTGCTGACCAGATGCAGGCCAAAAAGCTACCACTGGTGACCGATGTACGGGATGAGTCGGACCATAAAAATCCGACCCGTCTGGTGATTGTGCTGCGTTCCAACCGGATTGATGCCGATGCGGTGATGAGCCATCTGTTTGCAACCACCGATCTGGAATCAAGCTATCGGGTCAACATGAACATGATTGGTGCCGATGGTCGTCCACAGGTGAAATCGATTCGCCAGATTTTATTGGAATGGATCGAGATTCGTAAACATACCGTCACACGCCGCCTGCAATATCATCTGAACAAGATTGAAAAACGCCTGCATATTCTGGCCGGCTTGCTGATTGCCTATTTAGACATTGATACCGTGATCCGCATTATCCGCGAAGAAGATCATCCCAAAGCAGAGCTGATGGCGCACTTTGGTATTGATGAGATTCAGGCTGAAGCCATTTTGGAACTCAAGTTGCGCCATCTGGCCCGACTGGAAGAAATGGAAATCCGTCGCGAACAGGAAGAACTCGAGGCCAAAGCTGCCACAATTCGTGAACAGTTGGCCAATCCGGAATCATTAAAAAACCTGATTATTACGGAGTTAAAAGACGACGCCAAAAAGTTTGGTGATGACCGCCGTTCACCAATCGTGCAGCGCGCTGAAGCCACTGCCATTAATGAACAGGACATGCTGCCGGCTGATCCGGTAACCGTGGTGCTGTCTGAAGCTGGCTGGATTCGCTGTGCCAAAGGCCATGATGTCGATGCCGAAAACCTGAATTTCCGCGCGGGTGACCAGTATTTAAGTCACGCCCAAGGCAAATCCAACCAGCGTGCCTATGTGCTGGATGACACTGGACGCAGTTATGGTGTGGCCATTAACAGCCTGCCATCGGCGCGTGGTTTGGGTGAACCGCTCAGTTCACGTTTATCACCGGCCAGCGGGGTCGGCTTTAAACAGGTGTTTGTGGCAGAAGATCAGGCTGAAATTCTGGTCATGAGCAGCAAAGGTTATGGCTTTAAAACCCAAGCCAAACAGCTGGATACCAATGCCAAAGCCGGTAAGGCTTTCCTGAGCCTGTCTGAAGGTGCCAGCGTGATGAATCTGCAAACTATTGAGCAGTTCAGTCATGTTGCGCTACTCAGTTCTGCCGGCCGTTTACTGATTGTTGATCTGGCAGAATTACCGGTGCTGAACAAAGGTAAAGGTAATAAATTGATACAACTTGAACCGAAAGATCAGATTGTATCCATGACAATGCTAAATTTAGATGAAATAATTCAAGTGTTTGCAGGACAACAGCAGTTAAAATTAAAAGGTGATGACTTGCAGAAGTATATCGGTAAGAGAGGAACCAAGGGACAGCTTTTACCACGGGGATATCAAAAAGCAAATAAACTGTTGATTCAGAGATAAGACTAGCGTTGTTTACATAAAATACGTTATATATGAATCGAATTCGTGAAAATGGATCCACTGCTGTACATAAACAAGCCAAAAAATGAAGTGCGGCAGTGTATAAAACAGTTGAATACTAAGGATTACTGATTGGAGAGATTGGCATTATGGAAAAAATTTGGTTTGAAGAATACCGAAAGACAGGGATTCCAGAAACTGTAGAGTTGCCACCGGAGAATACGTCACTGGTTGATATCTTTGAACGTAATTTCCAGAAGTTTGGTTCACGTGATGCCTTTATCTTTATGGATAAAGTGCTGACCTTTGCTGAACTGGAAGAAGCAAGCCGCAAATTTGCAAGCTATTTGCAAGGTCTGGGCTTGGCCAAAGGCACACGTGTTGCAGTGATGATGCCAAACGTTCTTCAATATCCAGTGGTGGCGTTGGGTGTATTCCGTGCCGGTCTGGTGCTGGTGAATGTAAACCCGCTGTATACCTCACGTGAACTTGAGCATCAGTTAAATGACTCTGGCGCAGAAGTGCTGGTGATTATTGAAAACTTCGCTTCTGTATATCAGGCGATTCTGGGTAAAACCCCAGTCAAGCACGTCGTGGTTGCCTCTGTGGGTGACATGCTGGGCACCTTAAAAGGTACGTTGGTGAACTTTGTCTTACGTTCAGTGCGTAAACAGATTCCGGCGTGGGACCTTCCGGGTCATGTCAAGTTTAATGCGGCCATGTCGAAAGCCAATATCAGCAACTACAAGCGTCCAAGCCTGACCCTAAGTGATACGGCAGTACTGCAATATACCGGTGGTACGACAGGGGTATCTAAAGGTGCAGAACTGACCCACCGTAACCTGGTGGCCAACCTGATGCAGTGTGATGGCATTTTCCAAAGTAAATTTGGTGCTCAAGATGGCGCGCCAGATGACCGTATTTTCTGTGCCTTACCGCTGTATCACATCTTTGCTTTCATGGTGTGTGCACTGTACGGCATGTACAAAGGTCAGGCCAACATCCTGATTCCAAACCCGCGTGATTTACCGGCGGTAATTAAAGAATTGCGTAAATACCAGCCATCGTTCTTCCCGGCTGTGAACACGCTGTTTAATGCGCTGGTCAACAATGAAGAATTCAAACAGCTGGATCACAGCAAACTGAAGATGGCGATGGGCGGCGGTATGGCTGTATTACCATCTACAGCGGAAGCCTGGAAAAAAGTAACCGGTACCAACATCATTGAAGGTTACGGTTTATCTGAAACTTCACCGGTGGCTACTGCGAACCCGCCAGCGTCTGAAGCCTTCAGTGGTACTATTGGTATTCCATTGCCATTAACTGAAGTGGCGATTCTGGATGATGCCGGCAATGAAGTGGCACTGGGCGAGCAGGGTGAAATTTCAATTCGTGGTCCACAGGTCATGAAGGGTTACTGGAACCGTCCAGATGAAACCGACAAAGTCATGTTCAATGGTTTCTTCCGTACCGGTGATATCGGGGTGATGGACAGCCGTGGTTATGTGAAGATTGTTGACCGTAAGAAAGACATGATTCTGGTGTCTGGCTTTAACGTTTATCCATCTGAAATTGAAGAAGTTGTAGCGAAGCATCCAAAAGTGCTGGAAGTGGCTGCAATTGGTGTACCAGATGAAAAATCAGGTGAAGTGCCAAAACTGTTCGTTGTGAAGAAAGATCCTTCATTGACGACTGAAGAAGTTCTGGCCTTTGCCAAAGAAAACCTGACCGGTTATAAACGCCCACGTTATGTTGAATTTATGGATGAATTACCGAAATCTAACGTAGGTAAAATCCTGCGTAAAGACCTACGTAAGACTGCATAAATTCTGCAATAAAAAAAGCGCCTAAGGGCGCTTTTTTTAATTCTCTTTTTTCATTAGCCAGCGGTCGAAGTAGGGACGTCCAACCCCCATCACCCCGAGGAAAATAAACATTGAGCCAAACTGACGGCTAAAACCGGAGGAATGGAAGCTGCCATAACTTAAAATATTATCAATCAGGCAATACACCAGAATTATGGTCACCCAGTGCCATAAAGGTAGACGTTTAATTCCCACAGCATACAGGGCCACCCACAGCACCACAAAGGTAAACAGGGTCGACCAGATATTCAGGTTGGAACAGATGACCGTTAATAAAAAGGCCACAATGGGAATCACAATTTTTAAGGCCCGATCGACTTGCAGCTGATGCTGGCGCTGTTTTTCAAGTACATCGAACATTTCTTTTTGATCAGGATTGACCATCATGAATCCTACACAATGAATAAAAACACCCTATTTAACAAAATTTATGCTTAAAACACCATGCTATGATAAAGTTTTGAAGAATTCCGACGAGAAAAAATAGATGCAAAGTATTAGTGGAATCGTCTATCTGATTCTAATCGCCTGCCTGTTGCCTTATTTATTTGCAGTAATTGCAAAAATGGCTGGCGGCTTTAAATCTGAAGATAATCAAAATCCACGTTCTTTTTTAGCCAATACTACCGGTCTGGCGGCGCGTGCCAATGCTGCCCAGCAAAACAGCTTTGAAAGTCTGCCGCTGTTTATTGCCGCCATTTTACTGGCCGAATATATGGTGATTCCGCAGTTTATTATTATGACCTTTGGCATTGCCTATCTGGTGTTTCGTCTGCTGTACGGGCTGTGTTATCTGGCCAACTGGGCGACGTTGCGCTCGATTATCTGGTTATTATCGTTACTTTGCCCGATCTGTTTATTGCTGCTGGTGATTAAACTGACCGCGTGATTGCACAGCAAAATATCTATTTTTATGTCATGAATGTATAATCGCGAAGTCATTAATAGCCGAAACCCGTTATAATTGACGCGGTTTAAAAAATTTAATTTGTGAAAGAGTGATGCCATGAGCTACAGCAATATCCCAGCGGGTAAAGATGCGCCAAATGATATCTATGTAATCATTGAAATTCCTGCCAATGCAGCGCCAATCAAATACGAAATTGATAAAGATTCTGATGCGTTATTTGTCGACCGTTTCATGGGTACTGCAATGTTCTACCCAGCAAACTACGGTTATGTGCCAAATACCTTGTCTGAAGATGGTGACCCATTAGACGTATTGGTGGTAACACCACATCCGGTTGAACCAGGTTCAGTAATTCGTTGCCGCCCGGTCGGTAAATTGAACATGGAAGATGACGGTGGTATTGATGCGAAACTGATCGCGGTACCGCACGACAAATTGACTCCAATTTACAAAGATGTGAAAGAATATACCGATCTTCCACCGTTACTGATTCAACAGGTTGAACACTTCTTTGCCCACTATAAAGATTTAGAGCCAGGCAAATGGGTGAAATTGACCGGTTGGGAAGGCGCAGACGTTGCCAAAGCTGAAGTATTAAAAGCGATTGAAGCTGCAAAATAATACGGCTTTTCCCCCCTCACTGAGCTGTTTTGTTTAGTGAGGACGCCATAAAAAAACCTGCACAGTGTGCAGGTTTTTTTGATTTAAACCATCGTCAGGACATTAGAATAATTTCACCGGGATGTCTAACCAGATACGCCATTCGTTGGTTGAGCCGATAGCATTACTTACATAGTTGCCAGAAGCATTATTGTAAGTATCACTTGCGCGCAAGTATGAGTGACGTAAGCGTAAGCTTGCATCTTTGAATGCACCAGATTGAACCGTATATTTCACTTGGTTAAAGAATTCATGTTCTTCAGCTTGGTCGATAATTTGTGCTGGATTATTTATTTCGGCTACATCAATATCCCAACCATAAACGAATGCTGTTGTCCAGTTTAGACCTGGAAGACCATGGTTTTTAAAATTATAGTTGTACTGTAAGCCAACAGATTTTTCATCGTTACCATTAAAGTCGGATAAGTATGAGTTTGGTACATAAATGCTTTGTAGACCATCTGCGTTGTAAGCATAGTCGTAACCTATGTTGCCCGCATTATCTTGGTATGCAAGCATCAAATTGTGTGCATCTCTGTTATAGCTTGCAGATACACCCCAAATTGAGTTAGTCAATTCTTCAGTCGCACTGCGTGGATCAGTGGTTGCTGCTCCAACTTTCCATTTAGTATTGTAACCCATTGCATCTAAAGTTACGGTCGCACCATTTGCTGTAGGAAAGCTGTAATTTACATTCCCATAGTGACGATCTAATTTATCTTTAACGTCTACCCCATAATAAGAGGCATTAACTTGGTCGTTAAATTTGTATTTTACACCCCAGAAAATAGCACTATCCAAACCTTGTTGGTCTGAGCTGATGTCATTTGACCATTGGTTTTTAGTAAATTTACCACCAATTAACGTCAAGTCTTTAATTTCGTTACTTTCAATATAAAGACCAGTGTAGTATTCAGGTGTTAAGCGTGCTGTATTGCTTGCAATTACTGGTATTTCAGATACTTGCGTACCATATTTAGCTGTTGTATTTGATACGCGTGCTTTGACATAAGCACCACCACGTGCCCAGTGGTCATAAGCAGAACCATCGTTGTGGACTGGAATCATTTGGTTGCCAGTATTTTTGTTTTCACCTAGTTTGAATGAAGCATCACCAATGATACCTGCACCAAAACCAACAATACCTTTAGTAAAGCCAGAATCTAGATTGATAATTGCTGTTTGAGCTGCAGAGCTTGTGTCGTTTGTTAATCCATCTTTTTTATCACGATTCAAATAACCTGTACGGAATAAAACCGAACCGTTTGCGTCTTCTACAAAGCCTTTAGATTCACTTTGTTCGCTAGCAACAGCTGTAGAAATTAAAGCAGCTTGTACCAGGACTGCTAATGTTAATTTTTTCGCGTTTAGCATTGGGAGAGAGCCTCATCCAGAATGTTATGTTTCAATTTGTTTAAAAAGAACCCAGAAACCGGAAGAATTTTATAGGGAATTTGTAAAAAAGATACCGTTTTATCCATTTTTCTTTGAGAAAAATGCAAACGCTGGCGTATACAGTTTCAATCCTTGCTCTTGTAAAACACCCTTCCTGGGTCATATTGCAGAAAATTTGCTTCTCAAAACAGGAAGGCAATTTTCGCGCTTTAATGTACTGTGTTTATACTTTTTATTCAAAAAATTTTTGATTTTGCGGTTTTAGACAGTGTGAAGATACAGAAAATTTGGCACTTTACAGGGGAGTAAAACGTACATAAAAGATTTATCTCGCTGAATTTTTTATGCATTTCGTTGAAGCTATGATTAGAACTATCTCATGCATCAGTGCATTCTAGTGGAATGCAAGATTGCACTTTTTTTAAGCAGTAAAAAGGCTTTTGAATGATTAAGCGACTCAAAATAGCGCATGATGTAAGCAAATATAAATGCTCTGGTTTATCTCACAATACAGCGAAAGGATTAGCACATCAGCAGGATTGAAAAAGTATCATGCTGTTTTTAAATTTTTATCTGATATTAAAAGTTTATATAAAATAACAGGTTGAAACTAATTAAAGAAAAATTGAAATCATTCTTTTTGAGCAAATGCCAGTGTTGGCATAGGGATTGCTATCTCCTGTGTGAATGAAACAAGTACACAAAAGCATTGAAATATGCAGCAGGGGATCAAACAATGAAATTTTCTATCAAAACACTTTCACTGGCTTTCGTTGCCGCAACTGCCAGCCTCAGCGTGGCTGCAGCAGAAGATACTTCGGCATCTGGTTTATCGTTTAGCGGTACTGCAGCGCTGACTTCAGATTACCGTTATCGTGGTCTGACCCAAACCTTTAATGATCCTGCGGTACAAGCCGGTTTCGCACTGTCACATGCGTCTGGTGTATATGCCGGGGTGTGGGGCTCGAATGTCGATTTCGGCGGTACGGCCCATTTAGAGCTGGACCCATATATCGGTTATGCCACAACCTTAGATGGATTTGCGAGCAAGCCATTACTGGATGTGGGCTTATGGTACTACGCTTATCCAAGTGAAAGCGATTTAAACTGGTTAGAAGCCTATGCAAAACTTGGCTTTAATGATGTGCTGGTCAAAGATGCCAGCTTGCTCACCGCAGTGAACTACAGCAATGACTTTTTAGGCGCAGATTTAGATGCCTGGTATTTCAATGCTACCTATAGCGTGCCTTTTGGTGCGACCGGTTTTGGTGGAGTGGCGGCTTTAGGCTATACCGTGGCAGATGAAGAGATTTTTGGTGATGATGACAGCTATGTGGACTGGAAATTGGGCGTAACTTATGCCTTTGCCGGTGTTGAAGGCTTAACTGCAGAACTGGCTGCGGTGGGTTCAGATATTGACTATGGTCCAGGCACACCAGATGTGGTTGAACGTGGCGTAGAAACAGGCGCAGTCGTGACATTGACCAAGACATTCTAATTTAAGACTTCACATAAAAAAATAGCCCATTTGAAATGGGCTATTTTTTTATACTCGTTTTTAATGACGCGTTTTATGGGCTGGGCTGCGCCCGATAAGACAGCGCTTCCGATAAATGAGCGGTCTGAATTTCGCTACTTTCGGCCAAATCGGCAATACTGCGCGCCACCCTTAAGACCCGATGATAGGCGCGAGCCGACAGGTTTAAACGTTGCTGAGCCAGATCCATCATGTTCTGTGCTGGAGTGGCTAAGGCAGCAAACTGTTCCAGCTGTTTTGGACTTAAGTTCATATTCAGCATACCTTGGCGTTGCATTTGCCGTTCATAGGCCTGAATCACCCGCTGGCGAACCGTATCTGAGTTTTCCACCGCAGTTTTATCATGTAACTCATGGGCCTGTAATGGTGGTACATCAATATGCAAATCAATCCGGTCCAGGAGTGGGCCAGAAATCCGGTTCTGGTAGCGTTTAATACTTTCTGCGGAACATTGGCAGCGAATATCCTGATTAAACGCATAGCCACACGGGCAGGGGTTCATCGCCGCAATCAGCTGGAAACTGGCCGGAAAGGTAATCTGCCGCGATGCCCGGGAAATCACAATTTCTTTGGACTCCAAGGGCTGCCGTAATACTTCCAGCACTTTACGGTCAAACTCCGGCAGTTCATCTAAAAACAACACACCTAAATGAGCCAGGGTAATCTCGCCCGGTTTCGGATGTGAGCCACCACCGACCAGCGCAATCGCTGAAGCGGTATGATGCGGGGCGCGAAATGGCCGCTGTCCAAAGCGATGCGGGGTATTGGCAATTGAATAAATACTGGCAACTTCAAGATTTTCCTGCATATTCAGGGGCGGCAAAATACTGGCCAGACGTGAGGCCAAGAGGGTTTTGCCTGTGCCGGGCGGTCCTTTAAAAAGCAGGGAATGGCCACCGGCAGCGGCAATTTCCAGGGCACGCCGAGGTCGCAGCTGTCCTTTGACATCCGCCAGGTCAAAAGCATAGCGTTCCAAGCGGGTTTCCGAGCTTGCTGCAAAAGGCTGTAGGGGCGCAGCCTGCGCCAGATGCTCACAGACCTGTTTCAGATGACTGGCCGCAAACACCTGAAAGTCGGGCAATTGTGCGGCTTCCTGTGCATTGGGTTCGGGTAATACCAGTTGATGGCCGGCCGCCTGACAGGCAATGGCAATACTTAAAGTGCCGGTGACCGGACGCAATTGGCCATCCAGCGCCAGTTCACCAATAAATTCCAGGTTTTCTGCGGCCTGTTCGGGCAATTGTCCGGAAGCAATCAGAATGCCTAAGGCAATCGGTAAATCCAGACGTGAGCCATCTTTGGGTAAATCGGCCGGGGCCAGATTAATGGTCAAACGTTTGGTGGGAAACTGAAAACCACTGTTAATAATGGCCGAGCGAACCCGGTCTTTACTTTCACGGACCGCGGCTTCGGCCAGACCGACAATGGTTAAGGAGGGCAGACCCTGACTTAAATGGACTTCAACTTCAATGGACGGGGCATTCAGTCCAAGCAGACCCCGCGTATAAATTTTGGCAAAAGACATTGTTTTTATGTTCCGTTTTGGTGCGTTATTTTTGGTCGTTATGCGTCTTTTGTTGCACTAAGAAGGTGCTTATTCTTTGTTCAAAAGCTTTTGTTCGAGTACTTCTACCTGCTGTAGCAGTTCATTTAAACGAAGATTGGCATTATTCAGTGCAGTGCGCTGACGGTCCAGCTCTTCTTTGGACACTAGATCCATTTTGCTGACGGCTTCGTTTAGCAGGGCACGCAGATTATGTTCTAAATCTTTTTTCGGTTGATCGACCTGTTCTAAGATGGCCTGTAATAAGGTTTCTATCATCATAAATTCCATTCCAGTGGACTGAAAAGCGCAGTGTAGCATTGCTCTGGCCCAGACTATAGTGTTTCAGATGAAATATGGTTTTATTCGATGCCGGAGATCGTAAATCTCTACAGAAAAATGTTTATTTTTTGAAGATTGGTGCATGAGAAAGGTATAAAATAGGATATAAATAAATCACATGCCGTAACTTCTAATTTCCCCCGACCTTAGGAGTTTTGGCATGAAATTTGAACATAAAACCTTACTGGTGAAATAAGCCGAAGGAAAACACACATGAAGCTCGTAACTGCAATTGTAAAACCCTTTAAATTAGATGACGTGCGTGAAGCACTGTCAGAAATTGGTGTTCAAGGGATCACTGTCACTGAAGTCAAAGGCTTCGGTCGTCAGAAAGGTCACACTGAACTGTATCGTGGCGCAGAATATGTTGTTGATTTTCTACCAAAAGTGAAAATCGAAATCGCCATTAGTGATGAGATGGTGGATTCAGTGATTGAATCAATCACCCGTGTAGCAAGCACCGGCAAAATCGGTGACGGTAAAATTTTTGTGACGAATCTAGAACAGGTCATCCGTATTCGTACAGGTGAAACAGGTGCAGATGCTGTTTAAGTAATTGGCACGAAGTTTGCTGAGTACCTAATAACTCACAAAAACTAGGTTGGGGGATACGAATGAAAAAAATGCTACTTGCGCTCGGCTTGTCCGGCGCGCTTTTGGGTGGTTCTGTTACTTGGGCTGAAGAAGCCGTAACAGCGCCAACTCCTTCAGAACAAATCACAGTAAATGATACTGTGGAACCTGCGCTTATTGAATCAAGCGATATCATCACTACAGAAACTGCTTTACCTGAAGTGGCAGCGGCTGAAGAAGAAGCCGTGTTAGACACTGGTGATACCGCTTGGATTCTGGTCTCAACAGCACTTGTCCTACTCATGACCATTCCGGGCTTGGCCCTGTTCTATGGCGGTATGGTGCGCAAGAAAAACGTCCTCAGCACCATGGCGCACAGTTTTGTTGCGGCCGCAGTGGTCAGTCTGGTCTGGGTAATTATTGGCTATACCCTGGCCTTTGGTGAAGGTAATGCCTTTATTGGCAGCCTGGACAAGTTCATGCTGGCCGGTATTACCACCGATGCCTTAAGTGGCACCATTCCTGAAATCCTGTTCGTGATCTTCCAGATGACCTTTGCGATTATTACCGTGGCCATTATTAGCGGTTCGATTGCAGAGCGGATGAAATTTGGGGCCTTTGTTGCGTTCATTGCCATCTGGGTGGTGGTGGTCTATGCACCTATTACCCACTGGGTCTGGGGTGGCGGCTGGTTAGGCAATGATGGCGCGCTGGATTTCGCTGGTGGTACCGTGGTACACATTAACTCTGGTGTGGCTGGTCTGGTGGCTGCCTATATGCTGGGCAAACGTATGGGCTTGGGCCGTGAATCGATGGCACCGCACAACCTGACCTTAACTGTGGTGGGTGCAAGCTTGCTGTGGGTAGGCTGGTTTGGTTTCAATGGTGGTTCTGCGCTGGGCGCCAATGGTTCAGCAGGTTATGCTTTAGTGGTGACTCAAGTTGCCGCAGCTGCAGCCGCACTGGCCTGGTTAGTGACTGAAAAAGTGGTCCGTGGTAAAGCCTCTGTATTAGGCGGTGCTTCAGGTGCTGTGGCCGGTCTGGTGGTCATTACCCCGGCAGCAGGTTTTGTCACCGTCGGTGGTGCCTTAGCCATGGGGCTGATTGGTGGCGTGGTCTGCTTCTGGGGGATTACTGCACTGAAACGTGCCCTGAAAGCCGATGACTCTTTAGATGCCTTTGGCCTGCACGGCGTGGGTGGTATTGTAGGTGCAATTTTAACCGCCTTCTTTGCCAGCGAATTCATTATGGGCGATGCGGCACCCGCCAGCCTGATGGGTCAGCTGTGGGTGCAAGTGGAAGGTGTGATTGCCACCATTGTGTACTCTGCAGTATTAACCTTCATCATCCTGAAAGTGATTGATCTGGTAATTGGTATCCGTGTTGAATCTGATGATGAACGCATGGGTCTGGATTTAAGCCAGCATGGTGAACGGGTTGAATAATCTTTCAGCAGCATAATCAATATATTGTGTAAAACAGCCCAAAAGGGCTGTTTTTTTTCTATATATTGCGTAAAACTCTACAAAATCCTGTTTTTTTGCTACACTCTCAAATCAACTGGATTTGTTCAATTAAACCACTATGCATTGTCCATTTTGCAACGCCGCAGACAGTAAAGTGATTGATTCACGGCTGGCAGCTGAAGGCTGTCAAATTCGCCGACGTCGTGAATGTATTAGCTGTGGTGAACGTTTTACCACCTTTGAAAGTTATGAAGTGGTGATGCCACGCGTCATTAAATCGGACGGTAAAAATGAGCCCTTTGATGAAGCCAAACTGCGCCGTTCATTGATGCATGCCTTGCAAAAACGTCCCGTGACTCAGGAACAGATTGAAACGGTACTCAGTGATATCCAGCTGCAAATCCGCCGTCTGGGCGAACGTGATGTTAAATCACGCACCATCGGGGAAATTGTCATGCAGTCTTTATTCTCGCTGGATCATGTGGCCTATGTGCGTTTTGCTTCGGTGTATCAGGACTTTCAGGATGTGGAAGCCTTCCGCCGTCAAATTGAACAAATGCAGCAACGTGAATATTAAGCTCAACGCGCAAGAGTGGTGACATGTCCGAGTTAACTCAAGACCAAATCTGGATGCAGCGTGCCATTGAACTGGCACGACTCGGACAGTACTCGACCAAACCGAATCCGAATGTGGGCTGTGTGCTGGTTAAAGACGGACAGCTGGTGGGTGAGGGCTATCATCCGCGTGCCGGACAGCCGCATGCCGAAGTATTTGCCTTACGCGATGCTGGCGATGCTGCCCGCGGTGCAACCGCTTACGTGACTCTGGAACCTTGTGCGCATTATGGACGTACCCCGCCCTGTGCCAAAGGTCTGGTCGAAGCCGGTGTGGCCAGAGTGGTGGTGGCTTGTCCTGATCCGAATCCGCTGGTGGCTGGTAAAGGCGTGCAGATTCTGCGCGATGCCGGAATTCAGATTGAGGTAGGCGTGCTGGAACAGCAGGCGCATCAGCTGAATCTGGGCTTTTTAAAAGCCATGGCCACGGGTCAGCCTTATGTCCGCTTAAAAGTGGCGTCAAGTCTGGATGGCCGTACTGCCATGGCCTCCGGTGAATCGAAATGGATTACCGGCAATCCGGCCCGTCTGGATGTGCAGCACTGGCGCGCAATTTCAGCAGTGGTGATTACCGGGATTGAAACCGTACTGGCCGATGACTGTCAGCTCAATGTCCGCCAGCTGGCGATACATCAGGACATCAGCAGCATTGCCCAGCCGAAACGGCTGGTGCTGGACCGTCAGGGACGCTTACCCTTAACCGCCAAACTGCTCGAGCAGCCGGACAGTGTGATGGTGATGGGTCCGTATCGGGCCGAGCTTGAGGCGCTGGGCGTGATCCAGCTCGAGGTTCAGCCTTTGGATCAACTACTTCGAACTTTGGTGCAGCAGTATCAGCTGTATGATGTGCTGATTGAAGCCGGTGCAACATTAGCGACCGCCTTTTTACAGCAGCAACTGGTCGACGAAGTGATCAGTTATGTGGCTCCGACCCTGTTAGGCCGGTCTGCACGTGCCATGTTTCAGGCAGAATTTGAGCGTATGGCACAACAACTTCGATTTAAACTTTGCGACGTCACTCAATTCGGTGATGATGTGCGCTTAAGGTTAACCCCTTCTCAAGAGACGTTATGAATTCAGAGTCTACGGTTTATCACAAACGTCGTCACGCCGCACGTACGACAGATGAATATCTTTTCCATCAGCTGGTTCCTTATCTGGGGAATAAACGTCGTCTGTTACATCTGATTCTGGAAGCGCTGGAGCAGACCGGCACCCTGAACAAAGGCGGCCGCGCCCCGATCTTCGCTGACTTTTTTGCCGGTTCAGGCGTGGTTTCACGTCTGGCCCGACAAAATGGCTATCGGGTAATTGCCAATGACTGGGAACCGTATAGCCATGCGCTGAATCATGCGATTTTGGCTTGTGTGGAAGCGCCGGCGTTTAAAGAGCTGGGCGGTTATCAGAAAGCGATTGATTATTTAAACCGTTTGCCAGAAGTCAAAGGCTGGGTCACGCATAACCTGTGCCCACGCAATGATGAAATTTATGATCCGACCCGCGACCGTTTATTCTTTAAACGCCGTAACGGGATGCGTATTGATGCCATCCGCCAGCAGATTGCCACCTGGCAGGCGCAAGGCGCGATTGATGATGTCGAGATGAGCGCGCTGCTGGCGCCTTTGTTGTATTCGGCCAGTTTTGTCAGCAACACCTCCGGGGTCTTTAAAAGTTTCCACCATGGCTGGGGCGGTAAAACCCAGACTGCACTGGAACGGATTGAATCTTTACTGTGGTTAACCCCAAGCCGCTTCTGTGAAATTGGTGATCCGAAACGTCCGGCTGCCGAAATGTGGTGTGTTGATGCCCAGCATCTGGCCAACCAGATGAGCGGTTTTGAAGTGGATGTGGCGTATTTAGATCCGCCGTATAATCAGCATGCCTATAGCAGCAACTATCATGTGTTAAATGCCTTAACCTTGTGGGATCAGGTCGATTTACCAACCCCGGATACCAAAGGCTTTAAGAGCGGCATTGACCGTGCCTGGCGTAAAGAGCGTCCGAGTCCGTATAACTCGTCCAAGCACGCCAAAGAAGCGTATGAGAAGCTGTTAGAGACCATTAATGCACGGTATATCCTGACCAGTTACTCCACCGATGGCAATATCAGTGCAGTGGATTTGTTGCAGGCCAATTTAAAACGTGGCCGGGTCAGCCTGTTAACCCAGGATGTACCACGTTACCGGGTCAGCAAGCAGCGTCAGTCTGAACGCGCACGGGTACTGGAATTTATTGTGATTACCGATACTCACGCCAAATCTGGCCCGCCAATCCGGCAGTTGCTGGGGCAGTTGCATCACTTTGCCGAGCTGGGCGGGGTCGATACCAGTGGTGTCAGCACCCAACTGGCCTTGTGGTAAGCACTAGAGACAATAAGAGAAAAGACTATGTTTACAGGAATTATTGAAAGCGTGGGCAAAGTGGACAGCCTGCAAAGTGTCGGTGGTGATGTCCGCCTGCGTATTCAAACCGATCTGGATATGTCCGATGTGCATCTGGGGGATTCGATTGCCACCAACGGCATCTGCCTGACCGTGATTGAGTGGGGCGATAACTGGTACGCGGCCGATGTGTCACGGGAAAGTTTAAACCGGACTACCTTAGGTAACTGGAAAGTTGGCCAGCCGGTGAATGTGGAAAAAGCCATGTTACCGACCACCCGTTTTGGCGGGCATATTGTCAGTGGCCATGTCGATGCGGTCGGTGAAATTACCTTGGTGCGTGAAGATGCGCGTTCTTTATATTTCGAAGTGACTGCACCGGCTGAAATTGCCAAATATCTGGCCGAAAAAGGTTCGGTGACTGTAGATGGCATTAGCCTGACCATTAACCATTTGCGTGGCAGTGTAATCAGCCTGAACCTGATTCCGCATACCGCAGAGCGTACCAATATTGGTACCTGGAAAACGGGCAGCAAAGTCAATCTGGAAGTGGATGTTTTGGCGCGTTATATCGAGCGTTTACTGCTCGGTGAAAAAGCCGCAGAAACCACGGCACAGTCAAAAATCAGCATGGACTTTCTGGCCGAAAATGGCTTCTTAAAATAAGTCCTGACGCTGCTGTACAGAACAGTCTGATTGAAAAAATTAGACTGTTTTTTTATTTTTAGCGATAATTCAGGCTGCGCGAAACAGAGTAACTTACGTTGGTTAAGTGTAGATGATTGATTTTTTGCTAAATTTTGAACAGTGGCTGCCTGTGTTGCTCAACAACTATGGGGTCTGGATTTATGCAATTTTATTTTTAATTATCTTTGCGGAAACCGGTTCGGTATTTATGTTTTTCCTGCCGGGAGACAGTCTGCTGATTGCCATTGGCGCCTTATGTTCAACCACCGATGTGGTGCATTTACACTATATGGCGATTTTACTGTGCCTGGCCTCTATTCTTGGCTATAGCGTGAATTACTATACCGGCAAGGTCTTGGGGCTGAAGTTTTTTAATGACCATTCGCGTTATTTCAAACCGGAATATATCGTCAAAACCAACCGCTATTTTATGAAGCATGGCGGTAAAACCATTCTCATTGCACGGTTTATTCCTTTTGTCCGTTCTTTTGCACCGTTTGCTGCCGGTTCCGGACATATGCCCATCGCCAGCTTTACGGCCTATAACATTGCCGGTGGCATTATCTGGATTGTGTCTTTATTGGCCATCGGTTACGGTCTGGGCAATATCCTGTCGTGGCTGGGTCATATTTTTTAATATAAACAGTGCTGAAAAACCGCACGTACAAAAAAGCCCACGCGGGGTGGACTTTTATCTTGCGGGGAGAAATTCGCTGACCTTAGTGCTTGATCACTGTGACGGAAGTGCCGCCTAAACGTGGACTGGCTTCTGCAACCGGTGCCAAAGAAAATGTACCCTTTTCAGCTTCTTTGGTCAGGTAAATATAAAGCGACTGGAAATCTGCACGGCTGATTAATAAATCCTGAGCAGTAATATGCCATTGTTCACCACTATGCAGATGGTCAATTTTGCTCGATATTTGTGTCAAGATACCCATTTTAAACCCTAATTATAAAAATAATTTTTACTTTAAAAGGCAGCAGTACTGCTGTTCAAAGTATGACTATCTTGTGACAAAAATATTTCACTTTCATGACATTTGGCGAGAAATTCTGCCCCACAGCCCGATTTATCCTTCAGATGGGCCGGTTTAAATCTGCATTTACTGACACCGTGCCGGGTTTTTCACGCCAGAAGGCCGACATTTAGGTCTCTTTGGAAAATTGGGAATGTTTTAAAATATATTCAATTTCTTCCTGGGCAGCGGCCTGTAACTGGCTGCGGAACTGTTGTACTGCTTCTTCAATCCGGGTTTCGGCTTCCAGTTCCAGACGTACTCGGACACTGTCGAGTTCCGACAGAAGCTGCTCGTCGGTTATACCCACGCCTTTGGCAAAATTGAAACTGCCATTTTCCGGATTTTTTTGATAACGTGCAGTGTAATCCAGAATCTCCTGGTCCAGCTGGGTGCGTAAACTGGCCAGAGTTTCGGTCTGTGCAGCAAACTGCTGCAGTTCATCCTGATACAGGGCCTGTACATAAGCGGCCTGATCGGCACGTTGTTGGGCCAGACGTTGCTCCAGCATCTGCTGGCGGCGAATACGTGCTTCTTCAATTAACTGGATTTTCAGTTCAGCATAGGCCTGATCAATTTTCTGAAAGGACTGTTGCTGTTGCTGCTGATCGTACTCTACCCAGCGTTTGAGGTCGCTGTCTGGTTGCAGCACCTCACTAATCCGATGCAGGTCATCAATAAAGGTCTGACGCACAGCTTCAGGCGCAGTTAACCAGCGCTGTTTAAAATCTGGACCAACATTTAATGCCACGCTGCATCTCCTTTGGGGTGGTTCTATAATTTGTGGGTTTGCGGCTCAATGCCTAAACGACGATATTGTTTATATTTTTCCCGGCCAAGCTGTTTGGCGGTTTCATGATTTTCAATGATTTCGATAATGTGACTAAATTTGGCGAACTGTTCAAGAGCCTGTTCGTTAAAATTAAACACAATCCAATCATTTTCAGTTGGCAACTGTGCTGAAATACAGACCTGTGCCGTAGGCTCATCAATACCATGCGGAATAAAACTGCCGGCATCAAAGCTCCACAGCCGTTCATCCAGCGCCCGTTGCAATGCCGGGTCTGCGCTATACAGCCAGATGCGCTGTGGTTCACGCAGGATTTTCCGGCATAAACGGCAAGTGCTGTCCACTTGCCGTTCAGGACTTTTTTCAAACAGATAAAAGCTGACTTTAGCCATGCTGCTCTGCACGGTTGGCCAGGAATTGCATCAGTAGCGGTACCGGACGGCCTGTGGCACCTTTATGGGCTCCTGAATTCCAGGCAGTCCCGGCAATATCCAGATGTGCCCAGCGATAGTCACGGGTAAAGCGTTGCAGGAAGCAGGCTGCAGTGACAGAACCGGCTTTTGGACCACCAATGTTGCCAATATCGGCAAAAGGTGAATCTAACTGTTCCTGATAGTCATCAATCACCGGCATACGCCATACGCGGTCAAAACTCTGCTGGCCTGCCTGAGTCAGTTCCTGTGCCAGTTCATCATCTGGTGTGAACAGACCGGTCAATACTGAACCTAACGCCACTACACAAGCACCAGTTAGAGTTGCAATATCAATCACCAGAGCAGGATTAAAGCGTTTTACATAAGTTAATGCATCGCAGAGTACCAGACGGCCTTCAGCATCAGTGTTTAGAATTTCAACGGTTTGACCGCTCATAGTCGTTACGATGTCACCTGGACGGGTGGCTTTACCAGAAGGCATATTTTCCGCTGCAGCAATCGCACCCACCACATGAATTGGTAAACGAGATTCGCATAGTGCACGAAGCGTGCCTAGAACTGAAGCCGCACCGCACATATCGTATTTCATTTCGTCCATGCCAGCGCCTGGTTTTAATGAAATACCGCCGGTATCAAAGGTAATACCCTTACCGACCAGTACAATAGGTGCCTGCTCAAGATTGGCCTTGTATTCCAGGGTAATCATGCGGCCCGGACGCTCGGAACCTTTGCTGACTGCAAGGAAGGCACCCATGCCCAAGTCAGCCATATGCTGTTCATTCAGCACAGTTACTTTGAGTAAATCCGGGAATTCTTCTGCCAGTGCCAGTGCCTGATCAGCCAGATATTCCGGGAAGCAGATGTTCCCCGGACGGTTGCCTAAATCACGGGCAAAATTCTGGCCAGTATGTACTGCTTCAATAAATTTCAGCTGATGGGCAGTTAACGGGCTTTGTGTGGCAATCAATTGAATCTGCTCTAATACAAATTCATTTTTTTTGGTTTTAAATTCATCAAAACCGTAGGCAGCCTGGGTCAGGCTCAAGGCAAAAATATAATGCAGTTCTTGTGGCAGCACTGACAGATCTACCGCAATGCTGCTAAATTTTTTCTGTGCAGTTTTTACAATGGTTTGCGCCAGTTTGGCCAGTTTAGCCGGCTGTAATTCGCTGCTTGAACCAAGGCCAATCAGCTGGCTGAAGGCTGGCAAGCTGTCCTGTGCCGTCAGGCTTAAGCTTTCATTAAAGCCGGATTTAAATTGTACGGTCTGGGTGATGTTATCTAAATTTTTGATTTTATAGTGATCTGCGGTTGTACGAAGGGTATCGGCATCGACCAGAATAAATAAAGCAGCTGCGGTGACATTGTCTTGGTATGTCGGATGAATCGTCAGTTTCATATGCGTTATATAGGCCTTTTAAAATTTTAAAACCATTAAACCATTGAAACATTTTCATGAATAGAGTTTCAATGTGAAACAACAGTATAGGTTTTATATTTTCAACATTCGGGTAAACTATCGCTAGTTTTATTCCCTCGTTTTCTGGAAGCATTAATTTGATTATTCGGCGTTATCTGGTCAAGCAAGTTGTGTCGACATCCTTGGTTGTGATTGCCTTATTGACCTTGATCATGATGGGTGGCCGGCTGATCAAGTATTTTGGCGTCGCCGCGCAGGGGCGTCTGGATGCGGGGATTCTGTTTAGCATTATTGGCTACCGTCTGCCGGAATTTTTAACCCTGATTTTGCCACTGGGCTTTTTTATTGGCCTGATGCTGGTGTTTGGCCGGCTTTATGTCGATCATGAAATGGCAGTGTTAAATGGCAGCGGTGTCAGTCGTAACCAACTGGCACGTTTATTAGTCCCGATGACGGTGGTATTTCTGGCGGTGCAGGCCATGCTGATGGTTTGGGCAGCACCGTGGGGGATTCGCCAGTTTGAAGAATTGACCACCAATCAGGCGGTCCGTACCGGTTTCGATCTGGTGCGGCCAAAAGAGTTTATTTCTTCGGGGCCCTATACCATTTATGCCGGCGACCTGTCAGAAGACCGGCGTAATCTGAAAGATATTTTCTTCTACCAGCGTGCTGACCGTCCGGGCAAACCGGATATCATGATTCTGGCCAAAGAGGCGACCCGGATTGAACTGTCCAATGATCCGGCCAATGTGGTCGATCTGGTCGAAGGGCGCCGTTATGAAATTTATCCGGATCGTCCGCAGTATTCTCAGGCTGAATTTGCCAGCTATCGTTTGCGTCTGGAAAGTGATCAGGAAGCCAAATTCCAGAGCACCGAAGTGGAAGCCCTGCCAATCGGGCAATTGTGGGATAACCGTCAGGACCCGGTGGTGGCCAGTGAGCTGGGCTGGCGCATCTTCGTACCGTTTTCAATTCTGGTGGCGCTGCTGCTGGCGGTGGCTTTATCAGAAGTCAGTCCGCGTCAGGGACGTTATTTAAAACTGTTTCCGGCCCTGCTGATTTTTGCCAGCCTGATTGTGGCGCTAATGGCGGTCAAAACCCGGATCAGTAAAGAAGAAATGGGTATCTGGGCCTATCCGCTGGTGCTGATGGTCTATGCCATTGCGGCGGCGCTGTTCTCGCGTAAACAGAAACTGGCACCCAAAATCAAGAAACAGATTCAGCGAGTGAGGTCTTAATATGTTCGCACGTCGTATAGTAGCCAAGCATGTGACCAAAACGACCGCACTGGCGATGTTGGGGGCAACCGCGGTGTTGTCCGGCTTACAGGTATTATTTACCTATCTGGGTGAACTCGGTTCCCTAAAAGAAGGCTATGGCGCGCTGGATGCCTTATGGCATGTGCTCTGGGGTGCGCCCGGTTATCTGTATGAAATTCTCCCGATTGCCGCATTAATTGGCGCGGTGCTGGGCCTGGGCACGCTGGCTTCAAACAGTGAGTTGATTGTGATGCGTGCCGCTGGTATCAGCCTGTGGCGGATTGTCGGCTGGGTGGTGCGTTCGGCGCTTATTCTGGTGGTGCTGTCTTTTGCCTTAAGTGAATGGGTGATTCCCTATACCAACGAGCGCGCAGAAAGCGTCAAGAAATATCGCAGCGTGGCTGAACTCGGTGAAGTCAAAGGCTACTGGACCCGCGAAGGGCAGCGCTTTATTTATATTGACTATGCCAACTCGCAGGGCACACTGAAGAATATTCAGGTCATCGACTTCGATGATAACTTCCGCTTACGCGGTACCTTAAATGCCGAACAGGGCCAGTTTGTCGAAGATGGCGCCTGGTCACTGCAAAACAGCCGCCAAATGGACATTCTGCCAGAGGGCAATGCTATTGCTGATCAGCAGGCCACGCAGCCTTTATCGCTGGCCTTGCAACCAAAATATGTACACATGGTCACCATCGACCCGGAAGATTTATCACCCAGTCAGCTGGTCAGTTTCATGAGCTATATGCATGAGTACAGTCAGGTGCCGAAAAGCTATCAGCTGGCTTTCTGGCAAAAAGTTGGTTCTCCATTTGCCCTGATTGCGCTGGTGCTGATTGCCTGTTCCTTTATTTTTGGACCGCTGCGCCAGCAGTCGATGGGTTTCCGTCTGGTGATTGCCTTGTTTGTCGGCCTGGGCTTCTTCTATTTACAGGATTTCCTCGGTTATGCCAGCCTGATTTATGCGCCATCTCCGGCCTGGTTTGTGTTTATCCCGATTATTCTGATGTTTGTGGTGGGTGGTTATCTGCTGCAACGCGCCCGATAAGCCGGCAATTGAACAAAACGATAGTGTGGCACGGTTGAAACCATCAGCCGTGCATGGTGTCCGAACTGAAAATTCGGTAAGATATGCGATTAATTTGTAGACTAAAAGAGTGTGAACTATGACGGATGCAACTGCAGGCAAAATCCCTCACGTACTGGTCATTATGGATGGTATTGGGCATCGTGAAGCTGTTGAGGACAATGCGTTCCTGGCGGCACAACGTCCAAATTTGACCGCTATGCAGGAAAAGCATCCGCATGGGTTGATTTCAGGTTCAGGTGAAGATGTGGGCCTGCCAGATGGTCAGATGGGTAACTCCGAAGTGGGCCATATGAACCTGGGTGCCGGCCGTGTGCTATATCAGGACTTTACCCGTATTACCAAAGATATCCGTACCGGTGCTTTCTTTGAACATGAAGTGCTGGTCGATGCAGTCGAGAAAGCCAAAGCTGCGGGCGGTGCCGTGCACTTAATGGGCCTGCTGTCGGAAGGTGGCGTGCACTCACATGAAGACCATATTGTGGCAATGGCGGAGCTGGCGCTGAAACGTGGTGCAACTGTTTATTTACACGCATTTCTGGATGGCCGTGATACTCCGCCAAAAAGTGCGCAGCCCTCTTTGCAAAAACTGGATGCCCTGTTTGCCCAATATCCAGGCCAAGGCCGGATTGCCAGCATGATCGGCCGTTATTTTGCCATGGACCGCGACAATCGTTGGGATCGTGTAGAACAGGCTTATCGTCTGTTAACAGAAGGTGAAGCAGTCCGTACTGCAGCAACCGCCGTAGCTGGTCTGGACGCAGCTTATGCAGCCGATGAAAGCGATGAATTTGTTAAAGCTACCCGTATTGGTGAGGTTGCGGCAATTCAGGATGGCGACAGCGTGGTGTTCATGAACTTCCGTGCAGACCGTGCCCGTGAACTGACCAAAGCCTTTATGGAAACCGACTTTGCCGGTTTTGAGCGTAAAGTGGTGCCGCAGCTGGCCAAGTTTGTGATGCTGACCCGTTACCAGGCCACCATTGATGCACCTGTGGCTTATATGCCAGAAGCATTAAAAAACTCGCTCGGTGAATACCTGTCAGACCTGGGTAAAACCCAGCTGCGTATTGCCGAAACCGAAAAATATGCACACGTGACCTTCTTCTTTAGTGGCGGCCGTGAAGATGAATATCCGGGCGAAAAGCGCATTCTGATTCCATCACCAAATGTAGCAACTTATGATCTCAAGCCAGAAATGAGCGCGTATGAAGTGACAGATGAGCTGGTGGCAGCGATCAATTCAGGTGAATATGACTTGTTGGTGGTCAACTATGCCAATGGCGATATGGTGGGTCATACCGGTGTGTTTGATGCAGCGGTGAAAGCGGTAGAAGCAGTGGATACCTGTCTGGGCCGTGTGTATGAAGCTGTAATGGCCAAGCAGGGTCATATGCTGATTACTGCCGACCATGGTAATGTCGAGCAGATGCAGGACTATGACAGTGGTCAGGTCCATACCCAGCATACTACCGAGCTGGTGCCGTTTATTTATGCCGGCCCGACCCAGGCGGTGATTGCAGAGGGTGGTGTTCTGGCCGATGTGGCACCGACTTTACTGAGTCTGATGCAACTGCCAATTCCTGCAGAAATGCAAGGGCGTAATTTAATTACCCTGACTCCATAAACTGCCAACAGATAGGTGAAAGGATGGTTCCACACTGGAAACGCATGCTTGTTGCAACAACATTGATGATGTGTGTGAACCTGCCTGTCTGGGCGGCAGAAGATCAAGATCCGCTTGCACTGGAAGAAACTACCGAGCAGGACTATGTTGAAGTGCCGGTCGAATCGATCCAGCAGTTTGTCAAAATTTATGGGCTGGTCAAAGCCAATTATGTCACGGAAAAAAGTGACGAAGCTTTGTTTGCTCAAGCCATTCAAGGTCTGGTTTCCGGACTGGACCAGTATTCGCGTTATCTGAATGCCGAAGATTACCGTGCCTTGGTGCAATATACCGAAGGCGATCTGGCCTCGGTCGATTTTAATTTACGTTACGATGCCCAGCAGCATCAATGGCAGATTCATAATTTAAGACCCGATGCCGACTCGGCCAAACAAGGCCTGCGTAATGGTATTTCGGTTTTTAAAATCGACAATCAGGAACTGCAAAAGCTCAATCAGGATCAGGTCAATGCCTTGTTGATGGGCGCGGTTGGCTCCAATATCACCTTGCAACTGACCGCAAGCGCGCAGCCGATTCGTCTGGTACGCAACAGAAAAGTCGAAACCGATATTCAGGCGCAGATGCTGAGTAATCAGGTGTTACTGATTAAAGTCAAAGTCTTCCAGCAAGATACTGCCAATGAAATCAAGGAACTGATCGAACAGTACAGTACGCCTCGGTTAAAGGCAGTGCTGTTTGACCTGCGCAATAATCCGGGCGGTTTGCTGTCCTCGGCGGTTGAATCGGCCGATCTGTTCTTGAATCAGGGCGTGATTGTTTCTACCAAAAGCCGCGCTGAAGGCGACCAGCAATTTCAGGCTTTACCGAGTTTTGAATTCCAGAATCTAAAGGTCGGTGTGCTGATTAACCAGCGTTCGGCCTCGGCTGCAGAAGTATTTACTGCGGCCTTAAAAGATCATGGCCGTGCCTGGGTGATTGGTGAAAAAAGTTATGGCAAAGGGGTGGTACAGAAGCTGTTTCCGCTGTCAGATGGCACCGCCCTGCAAATGACCGTTTCCCACTATTACACCCCGCAAGGCAAAATGATTGAAGGGGTCGGGATTGAACCGAACCAGCGTTATGCACTGCAACAGGATATGAAAGAAGACAATTATCTGGACCATGTTGCAGAGCTGCTGTTAAGTCATAAATAGGCGCAGGGTTCGCACCTTATTCATCGGTATCCAGCCCGAACTTCTTTAGCCGATAACGCAGGGAACGAAACGACATCCCCAGTTTTTTCGCAGCCAAAGTCCGGTTCCAATGGGTCAGATTCAGCGCATTCAGCAAAATCTCTTTTTCAATTTTCTCCAGAAACAGCTCCAGTCCTTCTTCCGGCAGTTTACGCGGAGCAGCAGGCAGGGCATCGGCTGTAACCGGTGTTGCTGGGTCAGCTTCTGGCTCGGCCAGCGGTGCCATCTTGCGTAAGGGTGCAGTTTGCAGATGTGGCAGATCAATCACATCATCATCACTCAAGGTCATGGCACGTTCGATGATATTGCGCAGCTCACGCACATTACCCGGATAATACTGTTCCAGCAAAAACTGCTGGGCACGTTCTGACAGGGTTTTGCTGTGTATATCCCATTCCTGGGCAATTTTCTGAATAAAATGCTGGGCCAGCAATAAAATATCTTGACCGCGCTCACGCAGTGGCGGCAGCACAATATCCATCACATGAATCCGGAAGAACAGATCCTGACGGAACCGGCCTTGCTGGACTAATGCTTCCAGGTCCTGATGGCTGGCGCTGATAATCCGGAAATCAACATCAATTTCCGTATCGGAACCGACCGGACGAATCCGTTTTTCCTGCACCGCGCGCAGCAGTTTTACCTGCATATTGAGCGGCAGTTCGGCAATTTCATCCAGAAACAGGCTACCGCCGTGTGCTGACTGAATCAGGCCCTGTTTGTCCTGCGCTGCACCGGTAAAGCTGCCTTTTTTATGGCCGAAGAATTCGCTTTCCATCAAATCGCCCGGAATCGCGCCACAGTTGATGGCAATAAAAGGCCCGTCACTGCGGTTGCTGAGGCGATGCACCAGATTGGCCACCACTTCTTTCCCGGTGCCTGATTCACCGCTAATAAACACCGGTGCCTGCGAGCGGGCAATTTTTTTCAGGGTGGTGCGCAGTTGCTGAATCGGTAGAGATTGCCCGATCAGCATCCGCTGTTCCAGCTGGTCCGCTTCCTGACTATGTGCTTTAAACAGCGGCTGATTCAGTGCTTTTTCCAGCAATTGTTCGAGGTGTTTCTGGTTAATCGGTTTGCTGACAAAATCAAAGGCCCCGGCTTTGAGTGCGGCAATGGCAATTTCCATATTGCCATAGGCCGTCAGCACCGCAACCGGCAGCTGCGGAAAATGCTGGGCAATCAGCTCGACCAGTTGCAGGCCATTGCCATCAGGTAAATTCAGATCGGTGATGCAGGCGTCATAGTGATGACTGGACAGCAGCTGACGTGCTTGCTCCAGCCGGTGTGCCACGTGTGTTTGAATCCCCATGCGCGCCAATGTCATTTGCATGAGCGTGCATAAATCTTCCTCGTCATCGACGAAGAGAACGAGTGGTTGTTCCACTAAACTTCCCCAAAAAACTATTTATTTACGTCAACAGGTGAGCATTCAATCCTGAAACATGCTCCTTGTTTTTGTTCTACATAGCGCAACTTGGCCCGATTGGCCTCGCAGAAACTATGTGATAAGTATAATCCTAAACCAGTTCCACTAATTTCGGTACTAAAAAATGGTTGAAACAGGTAGCGAATATCATGTGAAGCCACGCCGCTGCCATAATCTTTGACATCCATATAGACCGTGTCCTGCTGGCGATAAAGTTGCAGTTCAATCGGATGATCCGGCGCATTGTGGCGCTGGGCATTACGGATCAGGTTAATCAGCACCTGACGCAGCTGGGATTCATCAAACAGAATCTGCAGAGGTTCGGGCTGGCTGACCTGAATCTGGCTGGCCAGATCGGCCAGATCATCCTGGATCAGCTGCGGAATAAAACGCGCCAGATCAATCTGCACCGGTGTGGTTTCCTTATTTTTCACCATGCTCAGGGTGTCATCAATGATCTTGTCAATGCGCTGCGACTGCTTGTCAATCATCTGGCTCAGCATCTGCTGCTGATCGGGATCGCTGCCGGCCAGCAAGCGATTGGCCTGGACAATGGCCGCCAGCGGATTACGGATTTCATGGGCAATACTGGCCGAAAGCTGGCCCAGTGCTGCCAGTTTCAGTTGCTGCACACGCTGGTTGATTTGCCGTGCATCCTGCAGCACCAGCAAGGTTAAGGTCTGCTGCGGCACCACCAGCTTTTGTACCTGAATCTGGATCAGGAAATGACTGAGCTGCGATTCAAACTGGAATTTTTCGCCGTTAGAGAGCTGGTCAAACTGCAATAATTGAAATAGGTCGGGCTGTACTTTATACAGTGGATATTTGTCGAAAGCATACAGCGGATTAATACCCAGCAAATGGCAGGCGGCCGGATTACTGACCATAATATGGCAGTTTTCATCCAGCACCAGATAGCCCATATCGGTCTGTTCCAGAATATAGCGGTTAATATTC
Source organism: Acinetobacter sp. YH12134 (assembly GCF_013418555.1). Classification (NCBI taxonomy): domain Bacteria; kingdom Pseudomonadati; phylum Pseudomonadota; class Gammaproteobacteria; order Moraxellales; family Moraxellaceae; genus Acinetobacter; species Acinetobacter sp. YH12134. Next base: position 46,278 of record NZ_VPBT01000014.1, read on the forward strand.
TTTAGCCGGTTCAGTTCCAGTGATTGGGAAAAGTTCAGGTGCTCCAGAATCTGGAAACGGCGGACGGCAATCTGGCCAAAACGGTAAATAATAAAAAACAGGAACGAGAGCAGGGCACTTTGCCCGATGCGATCCAGAGAGGAAAAATCCAGTAATGTGCCAACAAAATGCTGATAGGTGACACAAATCATTGCCACCAGGGTAATGAACAGCGCCTTGCTTTTTTCCAGCAATAACGTCGCGGCGAAAATCGCAATCACAAACAGCAGGCTTAAATGCAGGCTCGGTCCATCCAGCGCAAAGGTCAGGCTGCTGAGCACCAGTACATCAACACTGAAAATCAGCGTGAGTTGTAGCGGAATCCTGTGCCGGACATAGCGAAAATACAGCAGCTGGGCACAGCTAAAAATAAAATACAGCACCAGACTGGCGGCATACAGCCGTGGATGCTGATAATCATGATTGAGAGTTTGAGTGGTGAGTAAATAAATCAGCAGCAAACAGAAGGCAATTATCAGCCGATACGCCCCGTACCATAGCCCGAGATGGTACTGGTTCAGTTCAGCTTGCGTACGGCGGATATCCATGAGGCTTAAACCGCTTAAGGTTTAATTAATCCGTAGCGAATGGCCAGATGGGTCAGTTTGACATCACTGTCGATATTCAGTTTTTCAAAAATACGGTAGCGATAGGTGTTTACGGTTTTCACGCTGACGAACAGCTTGTCAGCAATTTCCTGCGCGCTAATACAGTTCACCACCATCATTGCCACCTGCATTTCACGTTCCGACAGGCTGTCGAACGGTGATTGTTGGGTGTCTGACAGGTAGGAACTGGCCAGTTGCTCGGCAATATCGGCACTAAAATATTTACCGCCCTGCATGACTTTTTTAATGGCACGCACCATTTCCGAGACAGGTGCACCTTTGGTGATATAGCCTTTGGCACCGGCTTTGAGTAATAAAGAAGGATAGGGTTCTTCGGCCAGACCACTGACCGCCAATACCTTGGTTTCCGGGGCAGTCTGTAATAAACGGCGCGTGGTTTCCACCCCGCCAATGCCCGGCATGTTCACGTCAAGCAGGACCACATTGGGATGATGCTGGCGCACCAGATTAATGGCTTCTTCCCCAGATTCAGCTTGTCCAATGACCTGAACATCGGTGTGGTCTTCGAGCATACGGCAGATGCCGGTACGAACCAATTCATGATCATCTACCACTAAAACTGTGATCACCTAGACTCTCCCTCTCACTAAAATCATCTTTTTTGTTACATATAGCAAAATTAGCTTGCAATCAACTGACAAAATTGGCCATCCTATTCTTAACCTAAAGTGAAAAATTCTGCACAATGTCGGAGGCTAAAATTGGTTCCGTGCTGTGTTGTAAATGTAAGGCATATTTGAGGTAATACGCAAATGTATCTTACCTCCCTGAGTTGAGTAAGCAATAGTGAAAAATTCTAAGAAGTTATTAATGCATGTGCTGGGAGCATCGGTTCTGCTCGGCATGAGTTCAGTCAGTACTGCTGAAATCGTCATGAACCCTTCCTCGGGGAGTAACGCCCAGGCAACGCTAAGCTGGTCATCTGAAGAAGCCAACCAGCTGCTGAATGGCGATGTGATGACCACCGCCACGACTTCTGTGACCGAGCAGGTGGTGGAACCGTCACCACAAGGCTCAACCAAAATTACCACCACGGTACGCAGTTCCAGCACACTGGCGCCCGCCAGCACGGTCAGTAGAACCAGCCCGATTCTGGATACTGCATCCTATAGCAACCAGCCCACTGTGAACGCACGTGCCGCACTGGTGATGGATGCCAATACCGGTGAAGTGCTGTACAGTAAAAATACCAATACCGCGTTGCCGATTGCTTCAATTACCAAAGTGATGACTGCGGTAGTGACGGCGGATGCGCGTTTAAATATGTCTGAGCAAATTACCTTGCAGCAGATTGATTTTGCCGGTGCAGCAGGCAAGAACTCGAGTTCGACCCTGCGTGTGGGCGACAAGATGAACCGTGCTGAAGCCTTATTATTTGCCTTAATGAAATCAGAAAACCCGGCCGCAGCAGCGCTGGCGCGTACCTATCCAGGTGGACGCAGCGCGTTCGTGGCTGCCATGAACAACAAAGCGCGTGAGCTGGGCATGCATTCGACTCGCTTTACCGAATCGACCGGTTTGGACCCACGCAATGTATCATCGGCGCGTGATTTAGGTATTCTGGTCAGTACCGCGTCACAATATGGCCTGATTCGCCAGTTTTCGACCACGCCAAGCTATGACTTTAACCTAGGTTATCGGGTGCTGAAATCGAACAATACCAATTCGCTGGTGCGTAATGGTGGCTGGAATATTAACCTGTCTAAAACCGGCTTTATTAATGAAGCAGGGCGTTGTCTGGTGATGCACACCACTTTAAATTCACGTCCGGCGGTGGTGATTATTTTAGGGGCCAGCAATACCCAGGCGCGTAATAACGATGCCACCCGTTTAATGTCCTGGACCAGCCAGTTACCAAAACGGATTTAAGCTGAACTGTTCTGTGCGAAATCGTGCAGAACTTAAAACCTCAGCCATAAAAAAATCCCTGCATGAGCAGGGATTTTTGTTTCAAACCGGAATTATTGATCCATGTTTGAAAGGATAGAATCACGAACCTGATCCATGGTAGCGTCAATCGACAGCATCACCGCATCCTGGCACTGTTTCATTGCAGTGTCTGGGTCTTTCAGACCGTTACCAGTAACAGTACATACAATTACTGAACCTTCTGCAATTTTACCGGCTTTAATGTCACGCATCGCGCCGCCAATGGATGCTGCAGATGCAGGCTCAACAAATACGCCTTCGTACATGGACAGCATGCGCTGAGCTTCCAGAATTTCCGCATCGGTCAGTTCATCGAACCAGCCTTGTGAATCACGAACTACAGCTTTGGCATGGTTCCAGCTTTGCGGGTTACCAATACGGATTGCAGTGGCTACAGTTTCCGGGTTTTCAACTGGTGCACCACGTAAGAATGGCGCAGCGCCAGAGGCTTGATAACCGACCATAACTGGTAAACCTTCCGGTTTTGGACCAGTAAAGGCATCCGTTGCCGCATCATAAACCACTTGTTCAAACTGGTCTGCAGGCTGGTTAGCCACAGCTTCGGTATAACCCATCCAGTGTGCAGTGATGTTGCCCGCGTTACCAACTGGCAGGCAGTGGTAGTCTGGTGCACGGCCGAGTTCATCCACGATTTCGTAGGCAATGGTCTTTTGACCTTGCAGACGGTACGGGTTGATCGAGTTTACGATGGTTACCGGAGCCTGATCGGCCACTTCTTTCACCAGACGCATACCATCGTCAAAGTTACCGCGAATCTGCATGGTGATGGCACCGTACATCATGGCCTGTGCCATTTTACCCATGGCAATTTTGCCTTCAGGAATCAGCACAAACGCTTTGATACCAGCACGCGCTGCATAGGCTGCTGCCGCTGCAGAAGTGTTACCGGTGGAGGCACAGATAATGGCTTTTGAACCTTCTTCAACCGCTTTGGTTACGGCCATGGTCATACCACGGTCTTTAAATGAACCTGTCGGGTTTAAGCCTTCATACTTCACATAAATTTCAACGTTCTTGCCAATAATACGTGGAATGTTCTCAAGCTTGATTAGCGGGGTATTCCCTTCACCGAGAGAGATTGCACGTGTAGTTGCAGACACTGGTAAACGGTCACGATAACGGTCAACTAAACCAGTATAACGATTGGCATTCGACATGATGATGTTCCAATTGTGTGTAGAGCTTGGCAAGGGGAAATATTCCCCTTGACCCGATTAATTATCAAGCGATTCTAAACGAATTCGTACAATTTCGCCATGAATCACAGGCAAAGCTTGAATTTGTTGTAACGCTTCATCCATTTTTGATTCCTGAACTGGGTCAGTCAGAATCACGATAGGAATAAGGTCTTTTAAGCGAGATTGCTGCATGATGGCATCAATACTGATACCGGCACGGCTTAAAATAGTGGTGACATCGGCCAGTACACCGGTCTGGTCTTCGGCATTAATGCGAATATAGTAACCCGTGGTCATCTGTTCACGGCTTAAAATTGGCAAGTCGGTTAAGGCTTCGAAGGCCAGTTGCGGAATTGTTCCTGCACCGTCTTCGGTATAGGAGATGTCACGGACAATATCGACCACGTCAGCAACCACTGCTGAAGCGGTTGGGCCTGCACCGGCACCGGCGCCATAATACAGGGTTGGACCGACTGCATTGGCCTGCACCAGCACCGCATTTTTCACGCCATTCACATTGGCAATCAGTTCTTCTTCAGGAATCAGGGTTGGATGCACACGCAATTCAATACCGGCATCGGTACGGCGTGCAATCCCTAAATGCTTGATGCGGAAACCTAAATCTTCGGCATATTTGACATCTTGCGCGGTAATTTTGCTAATGCCTTCGGTATACACCTTGTCAAATTGTAGCGGAATACCAAATGCACATGAGGCTAAGATAGTCAGCTTGTGTGCTGCATCAATACCTTCAACGTCGAAGGTTGGATCGGCTTCGGCATAACCCAGCTCTTGCGCTTCTTTCAGCACATCGGCAAAGGCACGGCCTTTTTCACGCATTTCGCTTAAGATGAAGTTACCGGTACCGTTAATGATACCCGCCAGCCATTCAATCTTGTTCGCGGCCAGACCTTCACGAATCACCTTGATGATTGGAATACCACCAGCTACCGCAGCTTCATAAGCGATCTGAACGGCATGATCATCCGCGGCTTTAAATAGTTCGTTGCCGTGTTCAGCCAGCAAGGCCTTGTTTGCGGTGACAATATGTTTGCCGTGTTTCATCGCTTCCATAATGACTTCATATGCAGGATGAATCCCACCCATGACTTCAACCACGACATCTACATCCGGTTGACGCACGATATCCAGCAGATCCGAGCTTTGTTTGACCGTTTCTGGCAGGTTCAGGTCTGGACGCGGACGACGGGTGCCGACATAGGTAATTTCAATTTCACGACCGGTGCGACGTTTAATCTCAGCAGCATTTTCTTTTAATAGTTTAAGGGCACCACCACCCACAGTACCAAGACCGAGGATTGCCAGACGAACTGGTTTCACGTCACACTCCATATTTAATCAATTTTAAGCGAGCTTAGATCATAGCTAAAAAAAGCTGAAGACTCTAGCGTAGAAATCACTTTCTCTTGATCTATAAAAAACAGTAATTTAACCCATTAGAATTAGTTATTTAAACGCTTCAGCAATTCGCTTGGCGACAGATAACCACCGAGGTAAACCCCGTCTGCACTATAGATTGCCGGGGTACCGTTCACCCCGATATTCAGACCCAGCTGATAGTGTTCACGTACTGGCGTTTTGCAGCTGGCGGCAGGCAGTTCAGCACCGGCAATGGCCTGATCAAAGGCCGCATGGCGGTCTTGGCTACACCAGACGCTTTCCATGGCCGGAATAAACTGTTCACCACGTGGCCAGGCAATATAGCGCACTTCAATGCCTTTGCTGTTCAGCTCATCCATATGTTCATGCAGCTTGTGGCAGTATGGACAGCTGACATCGGTAAACACATAAATGACGTGTTTGGTTTCGCCCTTGGCTTTATAGATCAGCAGATCCTGCTCTTTCAGGCTGGCAAAAATCTGTTTATTGGTGCCGGCTTGCAGGCTCTCACCGACGTTATGTAGCTGTTTGTCGCCTAAACGGATCACATCACCCTGGAAAATGTATTTGCCATCGCTGGTGGCATAGACCGCAGACATGCCTTCCAGGCTGACCCAGTATAGATTCGGGACTTCCGTGGTTTTAACTTCAGTGATTTTGGCCTGAATGCCAGCAGTTTTAAAATGCTGTTCCAGGGTTTTGACCAGACGCTGCTGGGCATTACGTTCAGAAAGGGTAGAGGCTTCCCCGGTTGCCGGTGCACTGGCCGTAAGCGTGGTTTGTTTTTTCTCATCATTATTGCTCGAGCATGCCGTCAGGCCCAAGCCTGCAGCAAGTGTCATGGCCATTACAATTTTCGCGCGGGTAAATGTCATTGCTAACCCTTTTCTTATCGATATAAAAACAAGGAGGCTAGCATAACAAAAAAAAATGACCGATCGAAAACTTCTTGGTCGTATTTCGGCAGTGCGCTTAAGCGCGAGGATGATGGGTCGCGTGCAGCTTCTGCATGCGAATCTGCGCGACATGGGTATAAATTTGTGTGGTCGACAGGTCGCTATGCCCCAGCAGCATTTGCACCACGCGCAGGTCCGCGCCATGATTGAGCAGATGCGTGGCAAAGGCATGGCGTAAGGTATGCGGCGATAATTCGGCCTGAATCCCGGCCTGTAGTGCATAGCGTTTAATTGCATACCAGAAGTTCTGCCGGCTCATGATGCCGCCATGCTGGGTCAGAAATAAATAATCGGTGCTGGTTTTATATAGCTGCGGCCGCGCCTCTTGCAGATAGTGTTCTACCCATTCACAGGCGACCTGGCCTAAAGGTACCAGACGTTCTTTATTGCCTTTGCCGACAATGCGCAAATAACCCTGTTTCAGGTTAATCAGCTCCAGACGTAAATTCAGCAATTCAGACACCCGTAACCCACAGGCATACAGCACTTCAAACATGGCCCGGTCACGCAGGCCCAGCGCTGTATTGACATCCGGTATCTGAATTAGCGCTTCAACATCGGCTTCGGACAGATCTTTGGGCAAGGCCCGGCCCAGTTTTGGGGTTTTATGTGCGGCGACCGGATTGTCGGCGCGCAGTTTCTGTTCACGCAGAAATTTATAAAAAGCCCTTAAGGCCGATAGGCAGCGGGCAATCGAACGTGGGCTTTTTTGCTGTTTGGTCAATTCAATCAGGACATCGGAAATATCATCATGACTCCAGTCCAGCATCGAACTGGGCACGCAGGCACTGCATAACATTAAGTCGGACAGATAGGCATTGCGGGTATGTGGACTGACGGTTTGTGCTACTAGATGATCGCGAAAGCCCTGCAAATAGCTTAAATGTTCCGGAATGGTGACAGGTGCAGGAATGCGGGGCTTTTTATTGAGCATGTGGATCACTTTAATTTAAGAATTCGATCAAGATCATTGGAATTCTCCAATGTAGAGTAATTTTTCCGGGCTGTCGATGTGATATAAGAACGGAAACGTAATCAATCCTTATTTGTTAATTATTCTCATTTGTTTGTATACTATTTAAAAGAGCTTAGGAATTTCACAGTGCGTTTATCAGAGTTAAAGGTAAAGCAGACGGCCATTATCCGCCAGATTATCCGGCAGGATGAGGGGGGCGAGTCACACAATGACTTGGTGGCCAGCCGTCTGGAAACATTGGGGTTTGTGCCGGGCACGCGCGTTCAGGTCATTACCAAAGGTGTTTTTGGCGGGGACCCGATTCTGATTCAGGTCGGTTTTACCCGTTTTGCCTTACGCAAAAATGAAGCAGAGAAAATTGAAATTGAAGATGGAGTCACTACATGAGTGATGCCTTACGTATTGCCCTTGTAGGGAATCCTAACTGCGGTAAAACCTCATTATTCAACCATTTAACTGGTACACGCCAGAAAGTTGCCAACTATGCCGGCGTAACAGTCGAACGTAAAGTCGGTCATTTTAATTTACCTTCAGGCAAGCCGGTACGGGTGCTGGATTTACCTGGCACTTATAGTTTGAATGCTGCCAGCCCGGACGAAGCCATTACCCGTGATGTGGTACAGGGCAAACTGGCAGAAGAAGGCCAGCAGGATGCTTTCCTGTGTGTGGTTGATGCCACCAATCTGAAGCTGCATCTGGGTCTGGTACTGGAAATGATTGAACTGGGTCGTCCAATGTTGCTGGTGCTGAACATGATGGACGAAGCGCGTCGTCGTGGCATGCAGATCAACACCCAGAAACTGTCTGAGCGCCTCGGTGTGCCGGTGGTAGAAACCGTGGCCGTGCGCCGTTCCGGGATTGAAAACCTGATGAATGCGCTGGATCAGGGTAAATATGCGCTGCCACATACCGAATTGACCGGTCTGAAAGGCGATGCCCATCAGAAGGTCGAAACCCTGCTGAATGATGTGGTGCAATACGTCGATCAGGAAGATAAACGTTCCGATTTCCTGGATAAGGTGTTCCTGCATCCGGTGCTGGGTCTGGTCAGTCTGGCAGTCATGATGTTTATCATTTTCCAGGCGGTCTTTGCCTGGGCAGCCCCGTTTATGGACGGGATTGAAACCTTCTTTGGCTGGCTGGGTGAAGTGATTGGTGGCAGTATTGCTCATCCTTTACTGAACAGTCTGGTGGTGGACGGGATTATTGCCGGCGCCGGTGGTGTGGTGGTGTTCCTGCCGCAAATTCTGATTCTGTTCTTCTTTATTCTGGTTCTGGAAGAATCGGGTTATTTACCGCGTGCCGCATTCTTGCTGGATAAACTGATGTTTAAAGCCGGTTTAAGTGGCCGTGCCTTTATTCCGTTATTGTCCAGCTTTGCCTGCGCGATTCCGGGGATTATGGCAACGCGCAGTATCAGCGACCCGCGTGACCGTTTAACCACTATTTTTGTGGCACCGCTGATGACCTGTTCCGCGCGTTTACCGGTGTATGCACTGTTAATTGCCGCCTTTATTCCGGAACAAACGGTATGGGGCCTGTTTAACCTGCAGGGTCTGGTGCTGTTTGCGCTGTATATGGCTGGTATTTTAAGTGCGCTAGGCGTGTCTTTTGTGCTGAAGTTTTTCCAGAAAGACAAGTCCGATCACATGCTGTTGATGGAACTGCCAAGTTACCGTTTCCCGGACATCAAAAACGTCTGGATTGGGTTGCTGGATCGCGCCCGAATCTTCCTGAAACGGGTTGGTGGCATCATCTTTGCCCTGTCGATTCTGCTCTGGTTCCTGTGTACCTTCCCGCAGCCGCCAGAAGGCGCGACCATGCCGGCGATTGATTATACCTTTGCCGGGATGCTGGGCCATATCATGCAGCCAATTTTTGCCCCACTGGGCTTTAACTGGCAGATCTGTATTGCCTTGATTCCAGCAATGGCAGCCCGTGAAGTGGTGGTGGCAGCACTGGGTACCATTTACGCCCTGTCAGGGGATGAAGATGCCATGGCCGATGGTCTGGCCAGCATCATCAGCAGCGGTGGTGACTTGGGCTGGTCATTGGCGACCGGTTTATCGCTACTGGTCTGGTTTATTTATGCGCCGCACTGTCTGGCGACGCTGGCCACGGTACGCCGTGAAACGGCATCGTGGAAAATAGTGGGCTTTATGACCGTGTATCTGTTTGGTCTGGCCTATTTGATGTCATTCCTGACCTATCAGATTGCATCCAACCTGTTGGCTTAAGCCGAAACAAAAAAAGGAGACTGAAATGATTGAAGTATTGATTGTGGCGGTATTGGTGATGTGGAGCACGCTGGTGGTCTTCAAAAAGGTATTCCCGAAGACTTCAAATTCAGTCTTTCTGAAGTTGTCGGATGCCTGTACGGCAAAAGGCTGGCACACGCTGGGCAAATGGTTCAGACCGAAAATGGCTGCCGGTTGTGGCGGTGGCTGTGATTGTCCGGTGTCGGAGCAGGCCAGCAAGAAAACTGAAGTACAAGGGGTCAAGTGGAAGTAAGCCCTTGAGCATCAAAAAAGCCGTCATCTCTATGACGGCTTTTTTACGCACTGACACAAAATTTTTTCCAGAAACTGCAAACAGAAAAAGCATTCAAAACCCCAAAGTGCTAACATTTCCGCAGTTTAAAATCCAAATCATTGATGGAGCTCAAATGTTAATACAACGCGGTGGATTAAAAGTTGTGGCAGGTCTTGGCATTTCAGGTGTTGCAGCAGTCAACTTCTTGCATGATCAGGGCTACCGCGTTGCCGTAACAGACTCTCGAGCGACACCCCCCGGCTATGACCAGATTCCGGCCGAGGTTCAGACCAGTTTTGGCCAGTTTGACCAGGAACTGCTGTTGTCTGCTGAAGAAATTATCATCAGTCCGGGGCTTGATCCAAAACTGCCAGAAATTCAGGCGGCAATGGCACAGGGCATTCCGGTGGTCAGTGAAATCCAGATTTTGCGCCGTGCTACCGACAAGCCAATTGTGGCCATTACCGGCTCCAATGCCAAAAGTACTGTAACCACGCTAATTGGCCTGATGGCTGCCGATGCTGGCAAGAAGGTCGCGGTTGGAGGCAATCTGGGCCGTCCGGCGCTGGATTTAACCAAAGATGATCCGGAGCTGTATATTCTGGAACTTTCCAGCTTTCAGTTAGAAACCACCTCAAACCTGAATGCTGAAGTGGCGGTGGTGCTGAACATGAGTGAAGACCATCTGGACCGTCATGGTGACATGCTCGGTTATCACACCGCCAAACACCGTATTTTCCAGGGCGTGAAACAGGTGGTGTATAACCGTGATGATGCACTGACCCGTCCGCTGGTGCCAGATACCACCCCTATGCAGAGCTTTGGCCTGAACGCACCAGATATCAACCAGTTCGGTATTTTAAAAGAAACAGATGGCACCATTTGGCTGGCGCGTGGCCGTGAACGTCTGCTGAAAAGCAGCGACATGTATATTCAGGGTACGCATAATATTGCCAATGCCTTGGCCTGTCTGGCGCTGGGTGAAGCGATTGGCCTGCCGATGGACAGTATGCTGAACACTTTAAAAAGCTTTAAAGGTCTGGAGCATCGCTGTGAATTCGTCAAAGAGGTCGCAGGCGTGCGTTATTATAACGACTCCAAAGGCACCAATATTGGTGCCACCCTTGCGGCACTGGAAGGCTTGGGTGCAGCAATTCAGCCGTATGGTGGTCAGGTGGCCATTATTTTAGGCGGGCAGGGCAAAGGCCAGGACTTTAAGGCACTGCGTCAGGCGCTCAGTCAATATGCCAAACTGGCAGTGTTGATTGGTGAAGATGCCGCACTCATTGAAGCGGCAGTACAGGGCACTACCACGCTGCTCCATGCCGACAGTCTGCAACAGGCGGTCACACTGTGCCAGCAGCATACCCAGCCGCAGGATGTCGTGTTATTGTCACCTGCATGTGCAAGTTTTGATATGTTCTCGGGCTATCCGGAACGTGGTCGTCAGTTCGTGACTTATGTCAACGAACTTGGTCAAGAATAATAAGGATTTGGGATATGGCTGGCTTTGCTCAGACAACGATCAATAAAATCAATCAGGTCTATGAGCGCTGGTTGCCGCGGTTACCGGCCGAAGTGAATGTACGCAATGTGCTCATTTTTAGCGTATTGGCCTTGCTCTGTATCGGCTCGATTATGGTGGCGTCTGCCTCAATGCCCTATGCCGAGCGTATGCATGAAAATGCCTTCCATTATGTACTGCGGCATGGTATTTCAATTGCGGTGGCGCTAATTGCCGCCTATACCGTGTATAAAGTTCCCTTAAACCTCTGGTTCAATAACACCTTCTTTTTATGGATTATTACCATTGCCTTGCTGATTGCAGTACTGGTGGTTGGCACCGAAGTGAATGGTTCCAAACGCTGGATTCGGGTGGCCGGGTTTACCTTGCAGGCTTCAGAAGTGGCCAAGGTGATGATGGCGATTTTTACCGCCGACTACGTGGTACGTCGTGCCGAAGAAGTGCGTAATAATATTAAAGGTCTGGTGCGGCTGGCGGTAATTATGGCAGCGACTGTGGGCCTGATTATGGCAGAACCGGATTTGGGTGCGACCGTGGTGATTGCGCTGACCATGCTTGGCGTGTTCTTCCTGGCCGGTGCACCGCTGATTCAGTTCGGGATTGCCTTGGGTGCAATGCTGGGCGCGTTTACCTTCCTGGTGGTGTTTGAACCCTATCGTTTTGAACGTTTGATGTCTTTCTCTAACCCGTGGAATGATCCGCTCGGGGCCGGTTATCAGCTGTCAAATGCCTTAATGGCTTTTGGCCGGGGTGAATGGGCCGGGGTGGGGTTGGGGCATAGTATCCAGAAAATGTCCTATCTGCCGGAAGCACATACTGACTTTATGCTGGCGGTACTCGGCGAAGAATTTGGCTTTTTGGGTATTCTGGTGGTGCTAAGTCTGTCTTTCACTATGCTGGTCTGCTGTATTCGCATTGGTCATCGTGCCTTGCGTCATCAGTACTTGCGTGCCGGTTATCTGGCCTATGGCATCAGCATCATCTTCCTGTTACAGATTCTGGTGAATGCCGGCATGAACATGGGCATGTTGCCGACCAAAGGGTTGACCCTGCCATTCATTAGTTATGGTGGTTCATCACTAATTATGTGTGCGGTGATGGTCAGTCTGATTCTAAAGATTGAAAGTACTACCCAGCAGACCAATCCAAGCCGTGAGGAATCAAGCTTCTAGATTGCTCTGCTGAAATGGATCTGGCTGAGCATGGTGCAACACCGTGCTTGGCATTTCCGTTTTACAGTTCAGACATTTGACAAAGCTGCCTTTGGCTTTGGACAGCGGAATTAAAGGAATAAAAAATAAGGAAAAATAATTGCGCTGCTGCTTCAGTTCATAGCTGGTGCGGCTGCGACAGACCGGACAGACAAACTGGTTTTTCTCCAGCACTTTGGTTTTTGGACCAATCCCGAAAATAAAAAACATAGTAATCTCATCTTGCAGTTATTTTTTTCTAGATTAGCGCAAATTGTGTAGTTATGCGTAGCTGCCCTGTAGCTGAGTTGTATGTGGAATGGCGTCAATTGACCACTGGGCAATGGCTTGCTGCAGCATACGCGTCGGGGTGTCTAAAACTACCGGGGGTTGGTGCAAAGCCATGAGCGCCTGTTGTAACAGTAGAGGAGCCTGATTTAAATCCAGTGGCTGGGCCAGGTTCTGCTTGGAGAGTTTCTGTCCCTGATCATTCATGGCCAGCGGCAAATGCAGATAGCGCAGTTCCGGATAGCCCAGCACCCGCCCAAGCCAGATCTGTCGTTCGGTATTGTCCAAGAGGTCTGCGCCGCGGACGACATCGGTAATGCCTTGCAGATAGTCATCGACCACCACGGCCAGCTGATAGTTAATAATCCCGTCACGGCGTTTTAAGACAAAATCCCCCAGATCTTGTTGCAGGTTGGAGCAATGCCGGCCCTGCAAGCGGTCTTCAAAGCAGATGTCTGTATCGGTCACTTTCAGGCGGATGGCCTGCTGTGCAAAGGGGAGTTGCAGATTGCGACAGGTGCCAGCATAAATATGATTGGAACCGAGCATTTTACGCGTGCACTGACAGGCATAGACCCAGCCTTGCTCGGCGAGTTGCTCAAGAACGTCTTCGTAAATGGCCAAACGGTCTTTTTGAAACAGAATCTCGCCATCCGGCTCGAACTGAAAGGCATCTAAAGAACGTAGGATATGCGCTTCACTGCCGGGATAAATACGGGGAATGTCGGTGTCTTCAATACGGACCAGCCAGCGCCCATGCTGGGCCTTGGCGTCACAATAACTGGCCACCGCGGTAATGAGGGAACCAAAATGCAAAGGGCCGGTTGGCGATGGCGCAAACCGGCCCACGTAATTCTCTTCAGCTTTCCCTCCCTTTATCAAGGGGAGGGGCAGGGAGGGATTACGAATAGACATGCTTAACCGTTATTTTGCTTCTCTTTGATTTCTGCCAAAGTTTTGCAGTCAATACATAAAGTCGCAGTTGGACGCGCTTCTAAACGGCGTAAACCAATTTCGATTCCGCAGGTTTCACAGAAACCGTAGTCATCGTTTTTAATGGCTTCAATGGATTGTTCAATTTTACGGATCAGTTTGCGTTCACGGTCACGGGTACGTAACTCGATAGCAAACTCTTCTTCCTGAGTGGCGCGGTCGTTTACGTCAGGCAATGCAGTATTTTCATCTTGCATTGTGTTTAGCGTACGATCAACTTCAGACATCAGCTCGGCTTTCCAGGCCAAGAGAATCTGACGGAAGTGCTCAAGCTGGCCCTCAGACATATATTCTTCATTTTTTTTCGGCTGATAAGGCTCAATACCAAATAAGCTAGCAGTAGAACCACCTTCTGACGCCTTTGGCTTTGTCTTACGCACGCGCTTTGTAGATTTTTCCTCTACAACATCTGTTTGTTCGTCCAAGACTTGATTTTGGTTGTCATTCGCCATGTAGGGCATTCCTCATCATATACGTATTATCTATACGCAAAAAATATGGTGATATGCAAGTGTTTTTATCCACTCCCAAGGAGAAGATTATCCCTTCGGGGGTCGTCATCATATAGACTTTTTATGTATATTGATAGTCTTTGATGTTTGGATTTCGTCGTATCACGTTTTCCTTCGCAGCCATAACTTAAAGCAAAAAGATTAAAATGAAAAGTTAATAACCTGAAATTTCATTATTTATTTGACCGACTAAATTTTCAACACGATGTACCTGTGTGTCGAACTCGCCATTGTCCTTTAAATGCAAGACCCGATAGCCCGGTGCTTCCTGTCCCAGGGCAAAATCATCACTATGCGGTTTAAACTGCACTGAAGTCGAAGGTGTTGAATAAAAAGGAATATTGTTCCAGATGTTCAGCGAATCCTGATGCACGTGACCAAATAAAACCGCTTTAATATTCTGATGCTTGGCCATCACTTCAGTCAGATCTGCGGTATTTTTCAGTTTATGCTGATCGACCCAATGTGACTGCATGGCAAAAGGATGATGATGACAGGCCAGAATCACATGCTGGCCGGCATGTTCGGTTAACAGCTGGTCCAGTTGCGCGAGCTGGGAGGGTTCAATCCGGCCATCAATCTGATTCTTGACCGCACTGTTCAGCAGCATGATGGTCCAGCGACCCAAATGAATGGCATGTACCCGGTTTTGCTGCTGGTGAAACGGAAAATACTCCACCTCATCATGATTGCCTGGAATCTGATAAAACGGAATATTCAGGCGGTGCATAAATGCCAGATAGCGCGCATAGGTCGCCGGCACTGGCACCTGTGCCAGATCCCCGGTATGAACAATGGCATCCAGCTCAGGATAACGTTGCTGAATATCACGCATGATGCCATGAAAGCTGTGTTCCGGATTCATCTGCACAAATTTAAGGTCTTCCTGATCCATTAAATGTGTGTCTGAAATCTGGACGATGGTCCAGCTTTGTGTATTTTTGCTTATAAAAGTCATGCCTGACCCCTTAGACATTCCTTATGGTTTAATTTGTTGTTGTAACCATTGCAGGGCGATGATCAGTGGCGCATTCCTGAGCCGACCATTGGCCAATAAGATCGGTAAGTGCTCATACTCAAAAATATGCAATTGAATATTTTCGCCTTCCTCACTAAGACCAAACACACCGCCTTGTTCAGGCAAATTTACTTTCGCACTATATAAATGAAAGATTTCCGCACAAGCTCCTGCAGAAGGATAGAAGGTAAACAGATGCTGCAGTTCTTCAACTTCGCAGCCTGATTCTTCTAGGGTTTCACGGCGAATGCAGCTTTCCGGTGATTCATCACCATCGAGTACGCCCGCAATGACTTCGAGTTGCCAGGGAGAATCCTGATCATCCATTGCCCCAATACGAAATTGTTCTATTAATGCAAATTTATGTTTTTTTTCATCATATAACAATACACCGGCTGCCTCCGGGCGTTGAATCAACTCCCGATGAATGACCGGTGTATAGTGGTTTTGATTAAACAGGCGATGGCTCAGACTGACTTTTTCAACCTGAATAAAGCCACGAAACAAGAATTCACGCTGTTGAATGCGCAGTTCATTTCGACCATAGGTCGCCTGTTTAAGTATTTCCATAAAACATCATACGGATGAAGAACATCAGTTTTCATCCTAACTGAGATTAAATGGAACACAAACTCTTTTTCGATAGTTTAGACGTCGTGGTACAATTTTTGACCAGTCTGCTGATAGGTCTCCTTCATGGCTTTGAGACCTTCCGCAACCTCTGTGTCGCTTTGCATGGCTTCTTTAGCAAGATTCTGATTTTGCGCATAATCTCTCACATTTTGGGTGATTTTCATTGAGCAGAATTTCGGTCCACACATCGAACAGAAGTGCGCTGATTTGTGTGCTTCTTTCGGCAAGGTTTCATCATGCATACTGCGCGCCGTATCCGGGTCCAGACTCAGGTTAAACTGATCTTCCCAGCGGAATTCAAAGCGGGCTTTGGACAGGGCATTGTCACGCGCCTGCGCACCCGGATGACCTTTGGCCAGATCGGCGGCATGTGCAGCAATCTTGTAGGTGATAATACCGTCTTTAACATCTTTCTTGTTCGGCAGACCTAAATGCTCTTTTGGCGTCACGTAGCACAGCATGGCCGTGCCATACCAGCCAATCATAGCGGCCCCAATGGCCGAGGTAATATGGTCATAGCCCGGTGCAATATCGGTGGTTAGCGGACCAAGGGTATAGAACGGCGCCTCTTTGCAGACTTCCAGTTGCAGATCCATATTTTCCTTGATCATATGCATTGGCACATGGCCCGGGCCTTCAATCATCACCTGTACATCATGTTCCCATGCGCGATGCGTTAACTCGCCCAAGGTGCGAAGTTCGCTGAATTGTGCTTCATCATTGGCATCCTGAATACAGCCTGGACGCAGGCCATCGCCCAGACTGAACGACACGTCATAGGCTTTCATGATTTCACAGATTTCATCGAAGTGGGTGTACAGGAAGTTTTCTTCATGATGCGCCAGACACCACTGCGCCATGATTGAACCGCCACGTGACACAATACCGGTGAGACGGTTGGCGGTCAGCGGTACATAACGCAGCAGTACCCCGGCATGAATGGTGAAGTAATCCACACCTTGTTCGGCCTGTTCAATCAGGGTGTCTTTAAAGATTTCCCAGGTCAGGTCTTCTGCCACGCCGTTGACTTTTTCCAGGGCCTGATAAATTGGCACGGTACCAATTGGCACGGGTGAGTTACGGATAATCCATTCGCGGGTTTCATGAATATTTTTCCCGGTCGATAGGTCCATGATGGTGTCGGCGCCCCAGCGGGTGGCCCAGGTCATTTTTGCCACTTCTTCGGCAATGTCGGAACCCAGTGCCGAGTTACCAATATTGGCATTAATTTTCACCAGGAAATTACGGCCAATAATCATTGGCTCAATTTCAGGGTGGTTAATGTTGGCGGGAATAATGGCGCGGCCGGCAGCGACTTCCTGACGTACAAATTCCGGGGTAATTTCACGCAGGTTTTGTGCACCAAAGTTTTGTCCCCGATGCTGGCGCATATCGACGCCTTGCTGCTGGCGCAGGTTTTCACGGATAGCGATGTATTCCATTTCCGGAGTAATAATGCCCTGTTTGGCATAGTGCATTTGGGTCACGTTATGCCCGCGTTTGGCCCGGCGCGGTTTCTGGATATGGGCAAAACGGATGTCGGCAGTGCGGATGTCACGCAGGCGTTCCTGACCGAATTTAGAACTGAGCTGATCCAGAATTTCTGTATCGTTACGCTCTTCAATCCAGCGTTCACGCACATTCGGTAAACCCTGGTTCAGATCAATATTGACTTCCGGGTCGGTGTAAACGCCAGAGGTGTCATAGACCATTACCGGCGGATTGTGTTCACCGCCTAAACTGGTTGGGGTCTCGGTCAGTTCAATCTGGCGCATCGGGACACGGATATCCTCACGTGAGCCCTGGATATAGACTTTGCTCGAAGCGGGTAAAATACGGGTGAGGTCTTTGGCATCTTGCTCGTGTTGAGCAGAAATGGCCTCAGAAGAAAGATTCGTTAATTGGTTCATACCATGATCCTTATGAAGAGCATCAACGAATCAAGCACGACCAAAACGAAACGGATTTATCCTGAATAATAAATCGAAACTTAAGGTTTAGTTGCGCTTGATTCCTACGCAGGTGTTAACCTGATCAGGTTCAACGGTACTTGTGCTTAATCATCTATACGGTTAGACAATTACACAATCTCAGCGAGGATTTACTCGCGCTCCGTCAAGCTGCTTAAATCTTAACAGGTTGGCTTAAAAAGGCCAGTGATAAAACTGCCAAATTGGTGGGTGGCTTAGTTATTCTGATAAGGCATACAGACCGCATCGCTAAAACAGTCACGGGTCGGACTTAAGCCGTTTAGCGGTAAATCCAGATAATGGGACAGCTGCTTTAGCGCCAGGGTGTTGGCACGTTCATTGTTTTGTTCCTGTGCGGTCAGGCTGACTGGAATACGGTTACGCCGTTCCTGTGGCGACATCTGTACAAAGCTGCGGAATTTACGCGCCTGATCTGCCAGTCGTGACTGCTCCAGCTTGGCCAGCTTTTCAATTTCATACCAGACACTGGGCTGAATTGCATATTCTGCTTCATAGCTGTCTGAAACCGGGGTATTTAAGGTGCCTTTAAACAGGAACATACGATAGACCTGATCCAGATAACGCGCATCGCGGATATAACTGCTGTCAGGATAGTTTTTGACATAATCTTCCCAGAACAGGGCGCGACGCACCACTTCCTGGGCATCAATGGTCAGGCCGCCATCACGAATCGGACGCTGCATATTCTGTTCGGCCAGATTTTCAATAAAAATCCGTTCGGCATCGGGCAGATAAGGCGCAAAAATACGAGCCAGGTACTGCGGATTACGCCGATAGACCAGTTGCCCTTCACCGGCATCATACAGGTCGACATAGGCCTGACCTTTGTGTTTCAGCAGATACTGGTCGCGTAAGGCAAACTGTTCGAAATGGCTTTGCTGAATGGTGGGATGCTGGGCCAGATCAAAGGCATACTGATCAAAAGCGGTCTGTTGCTGGGCGGTACGTTCGACTTTCAGAAAATTCTGGTACATCTGGGCAGACAGTTCCAGCAGATGCTGCTGGTCGGGGAAATCCATCAGTGGCAAACAGACTTTTAAATCCTGGTTAATCTGTTCCAGGGCAAAGGTGGTGCGCTGCTGGTTAATCTCGCGCATTTCCTGTTCAATGCCGCGGCAGATCGACTTTAAATCGACCGCCTGTTCAGCCACAGCCTGCTTCGGCTTCTGTTCAATGACCACAGGAGGTTCTGGCCTTTGACACGCGGTCAAAACCATTGCAGAACATAAACTGAGCAGTAAAGTACGCCAGCGGGGAGAAATAAGCTTCACGATAACCCAATTAAAAAAGCAGCAAAAAAATAACAAGTGCGGAATGTATGGCGCTATTGTAACCAGCTTCGGGCCGGTGAATTGTAGCGTTGTGCTGAAGTTTGGTTACATGGCTGTGAGTGCGCTCCTGGCTCAACTCAACTGGACAGCTTGCTGCTTGAGTTAAAGCGGTAAAATATAAAAAAATAATCAAAAACATACGAAAAAAATGCGATAAATCGCTACTATGGAGCAAATTGAGTCAATGCTTGACTGAGACATGGCCATTTTGGCGAGATGAGTTAAACGAATAAAATGAAGAAAAAAATATGTATATTGGGCCTGCTGTTGTTTAGCCCTTGGGCGCAAGCCTTGGATCTGGTCGAGGCCTATGAGCGTGCCAAAGCCACCGACCCGAACTGGCAGGCCAATCTGTTGCAATATGAAGCCGATCAACTGAATTTAGGCATTGCCAAAGGCAATTTGCTGCCGACCGTGACTGTGTCTGGCAATATCACCCGGCGCAGTCAGGACGCCAATGCTGCGACAATTCCAGGTTTTCCAGTCAGCTCTGAAAGCCTGTCGCCTTCAGCAACCACCACCCGTCAGGTGAGTGTCACTGCACGCCAGCCTTTATTCCGCTGGGATGCCTGGGAAGGCCTAAAACAGGTCAAAACCTCACTCAGTCTCAGTGAAGTCACCTTAAGACTGCAAAAGCAGGAGCATATTTTAAATGTGGCCGAAGCCTATTTTAATGTGCTGCGCCAGCAGTCTTTAACGACGGCCTATTTGCAGGAAGAGCAGGCACTGCTGGAACAGCTGAACATGATGAATGCCAAGCTGCGCGAGGGACTGGTCGCGCGCAGTGATGTCAGCGAAGCCGAGGCGCAATATCAAAATGCCAAGGCCAACCGGATTGCTACCCATGTGCAGCTGGTGCTGGCACAGGAACAACTGGCGCAGCTGATCGGGCCATATCGTGAAAATCTGGCGGTACTGCGAGATGACTTTCAGTTCCAAAAGCCTTATCCGGCCAGTTTAGAGGCATGGACCGAGCTGGCACAAAGTCAGAACCTGTCCATTTTGCAGGCCCGCTTGCAGCAGCGTTATGCCGAAGACCAGAAACGGGTGGAGCAGGCCGCGCGTTATCCGCAAATTGAAGCGGTCGGTACTTATGGCTATAACAAGCAGACGCCACAAAGCCTGATTTCTCAGGATGGTCAGTTTGATCAGGTCGGCATTGAAATGAACTGGAATGTGTTTACCGGCGGCCGTACCCAGCGCAATATCCAGAAAGCAGCAGTGAATGTCGATAAAGCCGAAGCCGAGCTGGATGCGGCCATCCGTAAAGCCAATACCGATGTAAAAAGTGCCTATTTGCAGGTGGAAACCGATCAATCCAAGTTACAGGCACGACAGGCGGCCATGCAATCGGCGCAACTGGTATCGCGCGCCTCCCGTGCCCAATATCATGAAGGCCTAAAAACCATGGTCGATGTCCTGCTGGCCCAGCGTAATGCTTTTTCGGCCAAGCAGGACTATTTGAATGCCAAATATGATTATCTGATTAATGTGCTGCGCCTCCGGGCATCGGTGGGGCAACTCAGTGAAAAAGATCTGGCCGAGATGAACTTGTGGTTAATAGAAAAACCTTAAATTTCAATAAAATAAAATGATGTAATCGGGCACTTGTTTAAATTGTCATAAAAGCTTAATGTTTAATGTGATTTAATAATCAATGATCAAATAAGTCCGTTATTATTGCATTGGAGTACATCTCTTGAGTCCAAATAATCCTGTGTTAAATCACCATATTTCTTCTCAATTTAATGAAGATCTACAGGATGTCAATACAAAATTCATGACCATGGGTGGCTTGGTAGAGCAGCAGGTGGCCAATGCGATTCATGCATTGCTGGACACAGATGCCGCGATGGCAATAGAGGTGCAATTTCAGGACAATGCAGTGAACCGTCTGGAAACTGAAATTGATGAAGCATTAACCCTGATTTTGGCACGCCGTCATCCCGCTGCAATTGACCTGCGCATGGTGATTGCCATGAGCAAGGCCAATACCGACCTGGAACGTATTGGCGATGAAGCGGCCAAAATTGCCCGGATTGCACAAAGCCTATGTGAAGAAGGGGGCTCGCCGCGCGGTTATATGGAGACCCGTCATATTGGTAACCAGGTGCGAGTCATGATTCATGATGCGCTGGATGCTTTTGCCCGTTTAGATGTCGATCAGGCTTTACGTGTACTGCTGGCCGATGCCGATATCGACCGTGAATACCAGTCGGCCACCCGGACCTTAATGACCTATATGATTGAAGATCCGCGTCATATTTCCCGTGTCATCAATGTAATGTGGGTACTGCGTTCCCTAGAGCGGATTGGTGACCATGCGCGTAATATTTCCGAGCAAGTGATTTATATGGTCAAAGGTCTGGATGTGCGTCATACCAGCATGGAAGAAATTGAACAGAAAGTTCAAGAACGCTAAGTTTGAATACCAGAAACAGCCTGAAATAATTTCAGGCTTTTTTTATGGATTACGCATAAAATGGATAAAAAAAATCCCAGATTTTGGGGGAAATCTGAGATCGAAATCGGGGATATTTATATCTATTATAAGAGATGCTTCCATCTCCTTGATTGTTATTATAGGAAGATGATGCGCGGAAATCTTTAAGCTTATTGTAGTCTAATGTTGAGTTTTATGAACAAATGTATCGGCCAGTTACAATACCAATCGGTTAAATAGGTTAATTTTAATCTAAATTATAAACCCCTGATTTTGGTGAAGTAAAACTTTATAGTTGTCCAGATACACCTCTCAATTCAACAAAAACAGATCACCTCAACGCTCGCTAAAAATAGGGAGCTTGCGGCTGGAAAACAACAGAGTTCATCTACTTTTTCTGTGCCAAGCCTGAAATGGGTGAATGAAGAGGAATTCATTTTTTATCGATGAAATTTTTTTGGATTAAAGGCTAAAAGCATCTTCCGAGATAAAACCCTATGTGCAGTGGTTGATCTTGGGTTTGGATAGAGTAAAAGAAAAGCTCCATTTCTGGAGCCTTTCAAATTTAAGCCTACGCGCTTCGCTTGTCTTACGTAATTTTTACAACCGTGCATAAAAAAATCCCCAAAAAATGGAGATTCTTTTTGCATGAAAGTCTACGCGGACTTCGCCCTTGTCTTGCGTAAAACTTAAAGCAGCGCTTTCTTTTTTACTCGAAGCACAGCTTCTCGTCTTGCGGCGTGGCGGAGCAGTATCGAGTATAAAAAAGGAGCCTCTTCAGACTCCTTTGAGACATTTGAAACTACGCGCTTCGCTTGTCTTACGTAATTTTTACAACCGTGCATAAAAAAGAATCCCCAAAAAATGGAGATTCTTTTTGCATGAAAGCCTACGCGGACTTCGTCCTTGTCTTGCGTAAAACTTAAAGCAGCGCTTTAAGTTTTACTCAGGCTTTAGCCCTTCGGCTTTTTCTAAGGTTTCGTCATTATTGAAGAATTTTTCGCGCTGTTCTTCCAGAAACTTTTTCGCATCTGCTTCAAACACATTTAAACGCTTTTCATTGATCAGCGTGGTCTGATGTTTCAGCCATTCGTTCCAGGCCTGTTTAGACACGGTATCAAATAATTCCTGACCTTTGGCACCCGGGAACGGGGCAAAGTCCAAGCCTTCCATTTCTTGTTGATACTTACGGCAAAATACTTGTCGAGACATATCCATACTCCGAATTTAAGATTAAGCGTAAAGTTGCTCTAAACGGGCGTGGGCGCGTTCAATCGCAGCAGCGACTTGTGCCGGAGCAGTCCCCCCAATATGGTTACGTGCATTCACTGAAGCTTCCAGAGTCAGGGCTTTTTCAAATACATCGGCCTGAATCAGGTCAGAGAACTGCTGCAGCTGTTCCAGGGTCAGTTCAGACAGGTCTTTGCCTTCCTGTACGCCCAGTGCGACCGCTTTACCAACAATTTCATGGGCATCACGGAAAGCAACGCCATTTTTCACCAGGTAATCCGCAAGGTCGGTTGCAGTAGAGAAACCACGCAGCGCCGCTTCACGCATTTCTGCAATGTTAGGCACCAATGCCGGAATCATGTCAGCAAACGCCATCAGTGAACCACGTACAGTATCAATTGCATCAAACAGAGGCTCTTTGTCTTCCTGGTTGTCTTTGTTATAGGCCAGTGGTTGACCTTTCATCAGGGTCAACAGGCTCATTAAGTCGCCATAAACACGGCCGGTTTTACCGCGAACCAGTTCAGGGACATCCGGGTTTTTCTTTTGCGGCATGATCGATGAACCGGTACAGAAACGGTCAGGAATATTCACAAATTTAAACTGGGCTGAGGTCCACAGAATCAGTTCTTCCGACATACGTGACAGGTGCATCATGATTAACGATGCCGCAGCGTTAAATTCAATCCCGAAATCACGGTCAGATACTGCATCTAAAGAGTTTTCAGCCACGGCATCAAAGCCCAGTAATTCTGCGGTATAGGCGCGGTCGATTGGATAGGTTGTACCTGCCAGTGCAGCTGAACCGAGTGGCATACGGTTCACACGTTTACGGCAGTCAATTAAGCGCTCAGAGTCACGTACCAGCATTTCAAACCAGGCCATAAGGTGGTGACCAAAAGTCACAGGTTGAGCAGTTTGTAAATGGGTGAAGCCCGGCATAATCGTGTCAGTGTTTTTTGCCGCCAGGCTTAGAATACCGATTTGTAGTTTTTTCAATAATTCTAAAATGGCATCAATTTCATCACGCACATACAGACGGATATCGGTCGCCACCTGGTCATTACGGCTACGGCCGGTATGCAGTTTTTTACCGGTAATGCCAATGCGCTGGGTCAGGCGTGATTCGATGTTCATGTGCACATCTTCAAGGTCAATACGCCATTCAAACTGACCCGCTTCAATTTCGGCTTTAATGGTGTTTAAGCCGTTGATGATGTCGTCCCGTTCCTGTGCAGTCAGCACGCCAACTTTGGCCAACATGGTTGCATGGGCGATTGAACCGGCAATATCTTGTTTATAAAAGCGTTGGTCAAATTGGACAGATGCTGTAAATTCAGCAACAAATGCGTCAGTAGCTTCAGAGAAACGACCGCCCCACATACCCGAAGTCTGGGTTTGTGACGGATTTGAGGAATTAGAAGATGTGGTCATGTCGGCTCAATAGAATAAAAAGCAATAATTTGAAAACGAGTATAACAAATTCGGAATCACTTGCCGAAGGGCAGGTGAGATCATCTTTTGCAGATACGGCTGATGAAAAAAATTACAGTTATTTTTTTACGAAAATAGGGCGTTGGCAACATCTAATTGAATTATTTATTGCCAGCAATGTATTGGCCATGGTGCTGGCACTGGCTGAAGCGCAAGGCTGGCAGACATTAACCGGTTCACGACTGCTGCAATATGTGCTGTACATTAACTGGGTGTTACTGGCCTTTACTGCCTTTATTGAATATTTTCAAAGACGTTTGGGTCGGATGAGTCTGGGCTTTTCGCTCGGTTTTGGTTTTTTATTGCTACAGCTGATTGTACTGGTGACTACTTTAAGCCTGAATCTGCTGACGCATTTTGGCCAGAATTTTCATCTGCGTGACTTGACTGCAGCCGAGCTGGGGGCCGGGCTGGATTTGCATTTAAGTTATGGCATCTTGCTGGGAGCATTCTGTTTTCGCTATTTATATTTGCGCGAACAGAATTATCTGCGCGAGCAAAGTGCTCTAAAGGCCAAGGTGCACGCCTTGCAAGCGCGTATCCATCCGCATTTTTTATTCAACAGTTTAAATAATGTCATTAGCCTGATTGCGATTGATCCTGAAAAAGCCGAGCAGATGCTGCTCAATCTGTCACGTCTGTTTCGTGCCAGTTTACAGGAAGTCAAGCTGGTCAAGCTGCAGGAAGAAGTTGAATTATGCCAGCGTTATCTGGAGATTGAGCAGATTCGTCTGGGTGAACGCTTGCAGGTGGAATGGAAAATTGAACAGCCGCAACTGCTCAGTCAGGTACAAATTCCCTTATTAACTTTACAACCTTTACTGGAAAATAGTATTTTTCATGGTGTTGAAAAAATATCCAGACCGAGTACCATTACCGTATTGGTAGAAATTTTGGAAAATCAAGTCAATATCGTCATTACAAACCCTTACGTAAACGCTAAAATGAATTTACGACAAGGACATGGTATTGCAATTCAAAATGTGCAACAGCGTCTACGCGCCTTTTATGGAAGAAAGGTGGTCTTTCAAACGTATGCAGGGGAGGGCATGTATACCACCGTGGTACAGTATCCATATAAATAAAAAAAAATTCACGTTAAGCTATAAAAATAAATGATTTAACGTAAAGGAGGGATAAATGGATGTTCTGATCTGTGATGATGAACCTCTTGCAACTGAGCGTTTGGCCCGCTTGGTGACTCAACTTGGACATCAGGTGGTGGCAACCGCCAGTCATGGTGAGCAGGCCATTGAGCTAGCAGATGAACATCAGCCAGATGTCGTGTTATTAGATATTCAGATGCCAGAAATGGATGGACTAAGCTGCGCCCAGCATTTGCGCGAGCTTGATCCCATGCCGGCAATTGTCTTTTGTACCGCCTATGATGAGCATGCACTTGATGCATTTAAATCGCAGGCAGAAGGGTATTTGTTAAAACCGGTCATGCAACAGGAATTGCAGCAGGTTTTAGATCACTTAACCAAACTCACGCAAGCCCAGCTGAGTCACATAAAACAAAAAGAAAATATGGAAGAATTGAATATAAAACGCCACCAGATCACGGCGAAAACTTATCGTGGTGTTGAACTGGTGCCTGTAGAAAATATTTATTATTTTTTAGCAGATCAAAAATATGTCACCGTGCGCCATAAAAATGGCAGCGTGCTGATTGACGAAACCTTAAAAGACCTGGAGCATGAATTTGCCGATCAGTTTATTCGGATTCATCGCAATGCACTGGTCTCGATTCATTATCTTGAAGGACTGGAAGTGATTAATACCGGTCAATATCAGGTGCGTTGTCGTGAACTGGAAGAACGTCTGGCAGTAAGCCGTCGTCATTTACCGACCTTAAGAGAACGTATTCAGAAACTGTAAGCACCGGCTGAAATGGCTTTTTCGCCATCTCAGGGTGCAAATTGACTTGCATTTTCAAGCGATCAGGTTAAGTTTAAGGGAATCCTTTTATTTGCTTTCACTGACATGATGAACACCCTGAAAATTGCAACTCGACAAAGCCCGCTGGCATTATGGCAGGCGGAACACATTCGTGCGCGTTTAGAAGCCTTACATGCCGGTCTAAACGTGGAGTTGGTCACCTTTGTGACCCAGGGTGATAAAATTCTCGATACCCCCTTAGCCAAAATTGGGGGCAAGGGACTGTTTGTCAAAGAATTAGAAGCAGCTTTGCTAGATGGTCGTGCTGACCTTGCTGTGCATTCCATGAAAGATGTGCCAATGGCGCTACCAGAAGGCTTAAGCCTGGCGGTGATTTGCGAGCGTGAAGATCCGCTGGATGCCTTTGTGTCCAATACTTATGCCAGCTTTCAGGACTTGCCGCAGGGTGCCAAAGTCGGAACGTCCAGTTTGCGCCGTAAATGCCAGATTTTAAAAGCACGCCCTGACCTGGAGATTATTGATTTGCGCGGTAACGTTGGTACCCGTCTGTCCAAGCTGGATGCAGGTCAATATGATGCGATTATTCTGGCCAGTGCCGGCTTGAAGCGTTTGGGCCTCAGTGAGCGGATTCGGCATACGCTCACGCCTGAAGTGAGTTTGCCGGCCGTGGGTCAGGGCGCTTTGGGGCTGGAATGCCGGACTAATGATCAGGCCGTACTTGAGTTGATTTTGCCGTTGATGGATGACGAAACCAATGTCTGTGTACGCGCAGAACGTGCGTTTAATGCTTATCTGGAAGGCGGCTGTCAGGTGCCGATCGCCGGTTATGCCACTTTAAAAGATGGTCAGCTGTCGATGGAAGGCCGGGTGGGCAGTGTCGATGGCCAGACCCTGTTAAGCGCACAGCTTAGTGCCGCACCCGAGCAGGCCGAACAGCTGGGTGAACAACTGGCACAGAACCTGTTGGCACAAGGGGCAGGTGAGCTGCTAAAAGCTTTATATTAAGATGCTGTTTATTAATACCCGCCCGGCCGATCGAGCCTGTGCCTTGTCACAGGCTTTAAGGCAACAGGCCTGGTCGGTGATTGAACTGCCTCTGCTGGAATTACAGGCCTGTCCCTGGTCTGATGCCTTGGCACAGCTGTACCAGCAATTACCACAGGCGCAGCGGATTGTGGTGGTCAGCCCGACCGCAGTACACATCGGGATGGAGTATCTGGCGAAAAGCGGTATTCATCTCGATCAATTACAACATTTACAGTGGATTGCGGTTGGTGAAAAAACGGCGCAGGTACTGGCAGAATACGGAATTTCGAGCGCCGTGCCGGAGGTTGAAACCTCGGAAGGCATGCTGGAACTGCCTTTATTAAAATCCCTGGCGGCCGGTTCGTGTATTGCCTTCTGGCGCGGTGAAGGTGGACGTCAGTTTATGATGGACAGCCTGCAACAGGCCGGAATGCAGATTCTGAATTTTATTTTATATCAGCGTCAGTGTCCGGCCGCGTCGATTCAGCAGATGCCCGCGCTATTGCCACAACTGCAGCAGCACCGGGACTATTGGATGCTGATTAGCAGTGAGGCCAGCTGGTTAAACTGGTTGCGGCTGAGTCAAGCGCAAAAAGAACTATTGAACCAGGGGCGTTATCTGGTGTTGGGTGACCGCCTGGAAGCGCTGTTGATGGATTATCAACAACAGCATCACACCCGTTTTCAACTGATCAAGTTGACGAATTTAAAAACAGAAACAATACTGCAGCAGATTGAGCTTAAATCAGGACACGCATGAAGAAGCTACTTATTTTATTATTGATCATCGGCTTGGCCTGGATGTTAAAGCTGAGCTATGACGTATTTAAAATAACGGCGCAGCAGTCCGAATTGTCTCAGAGTATGCATCAGGCGGAAAAAAGCCGTGCTAATCTCAATGACCAGCTGGTGGCTTTGCAGCGCCAGAGTAGCAATCCTTCACCGTCAGCATCTTCAAGTGCGCCTGCAACTAATACTACAGTGCAGATCAGCCAGACCACGATCACGCCGCAGCAGATGCTTCAACAGCAGCTGGAACTGATCGAATTTGCCTTAAAGCAGGCGCAATATCCGTATGCACTGGAAAAGTTGGCAGTACTGGATGTTCAGCTGAATCAGTGGGCTTTGTCACCGGCCTTGGCCGAAAGCCTGCATCAAACCCTGAGCAAAGACCGGCAGCTGATCCAGCAATTTGCGGCACAGCGCAGTGCCCAGCAGCAGCAGGTCACTCAGGCTCTACAGCAGCTGGATCAGCTGTTGCGTCAGGAAATCCAGCAGCCACAACTGCAGCCGGCGCAAGAGGCCAATCCGGCCTTCTGGCATAAGTGGTTGAAACTGGAAGCCGCCGAGCAGCCAGCGACTGTACTTAGTCAGCGTCAATTGCTGTTAAAAGAAGCGCAGTTGCGTTTATTACTGGCACGTCAGTTATTAGGACAAGGCCAATATCTGAATTATCAGCAGGAGCTGACTGAAATTTTTCATCTGTTACAGCTGCTGCCGGATCGGGGGGCGCAGCAGTTAAGCGCTGAATTGGCGGAAATTCAGAGCCTGACCGTGATTCCTGTGCCGGTGCTGACCAGCCGCACCTTATTGGATGAATGATCATGAAGCAGATTGTTCTGGCCTATGTTTTGGTCACGTTAGTGCTGGTGGCCTTGCTCAGTGTATTCAGTTATGGCTATGGCGCGGGCTATGTTTACCTGTATTGGCGTGACTGGCAGCTACAGACCAATATCTGGGTGCTTTTAATTTTATTGATGCTGATCAGTCTGGTGGTGCAGCTGATCTGGGCGATGCTAAAGCGTTATTTAAGCCGTGAACAGCGTAAGCAGGCAGCGGTGTTTGATTTCCAGCATTTACATCCTTATGAGCAAATGGCAGTAATCTGGCTGCTGGATGCCGCGCGTGAGCAGGACGCCTTTATCCGTCAGGTATTTAACCAGTCTGGTTTATTAAAAGCCGTGATTCATTCACGCCTATCGCTGATGCAGCAGGATTATCCGGTGGCTTTGCAGATGTTAAACCAGAGCAAGGCCATGGCCTTTGAGCTGGCCGAGTTGCAGCGTATTGAAATTTATCTGGCGCAGCAGCAACCGGAAAAAGCCCTGACCCATCTGGAATTTTTAAATGGCCATCAACTGTCGCCGTGGCTCAAAGATGTTAAACAAGCCTATGAACAGCGCTTAACCGCACTGTGGGGAGAGTTTGCGCTGCAGTATCCATGGTTATATCTGCGTGCGACCCAATATGGGCATTTAGGGCTGGACAGCAAGCAGTTATGGCTTGAGCAAATCTTGCAGCATTTTGAGCAGGCCACACCGGAAGCATTGCAGGATTTAAAACAGCGTTATTGCAATCTGTCAGGGCAGATATTTACCCAGCCGTATGCGATTAAAGTGCTGTGGTTGAAAGTGCTGGTACGCTTAAGCGATATGGGAGAGCAGCAGGAGCATCTGGCGGTGCATTTACTGTCTGAACAGTTTCATCAGGATGTGTTCTATTTATGGTTCCAGCAGCAGCTGTTAAAACCGGTACCGGATTATCTCAAGATTGAAGATTATCTGAATCAGTGGGAACAGCAATATCCTGCTTTACCGGTATTGAGTTTTGCCAAATGGCATATATTGGAAGCTACCGGTCGTCATGACGATGCAGCACAGCTTCTGGATTTATATCCGGAACATATTTTAATGAACTATTTAAGAATTAAATCGGCATTAAAAGATCAACCGCATTTACAGCAGCAGTTAAATCTGGTGTTTGAAAATAATAGTCATTTCATGAAAATTAAAATCTAGGTAAAGTCGCATGCAATTAACCGATTATCCAGTAATTCATCAACAAGTGGTGGCATGGGGCGATATGGATGCGCTCGGTCATGTCAATAATGTGATGTATTACCGCTATATTGAAAGTGCCCGCATTCATTATATGGATCAGATCAGAATGATGCAGCAATCCTTTTCGACGGTAGTGGCATCAAATCAGTGCAAATATATGCGTCCGGTATTTTATCCGGATACCTTAAAAATAGGTGTACGGGTTGAGGAAATCCGAAATAGTGCTTTTCGCATGCATTATATATTATGGAGCGAGCAGCAACAGGCTGTAGTCGCGAGTGCAGAAGCCATCATGGTTTGTGTGAATTCTGAAAGTATGCAGAAAATGCCATTACCCGAGTCGATTCGGCAGCATATTTTGGCTTTGGAAAATAGTGTGGGGCATTATCTGGATTAATTCTAATCCCGAATAAATAGATTATTTATCTCTGTTAATAATTGTTTTTCATTTCAAATAATGATTGAAACTTAATTCAGATAAAAATATGATGTATTAATGCAATTGAAGTAAATTAATATAAAAGCATACTTGTGGAGTAAATATGATGCCCGATATTAGTAATTTGTCTGTAGAACAATTAAAGCGCTTGCAGGAAGAAGCGGAAGCATTAATTGCATCGAAAAAGGACCAAGCAGTTGAAGATGCATATAATCAGATTTTGGCAATTGCTGAAAATGCGGGTTTAAGCATTGAACAGATTCTTGAGTTTGGTGCGTCTAAACGTAAAAAGAATGTACGTAAATCGGTAGAGCCGCGTTATCGTAATAAAGCCAATGCCAATGAAACCTGGACAGGTCGTGGTAAGCAACCGCGCTGGTTAGTGGCAGAACTGGAAAAAGGTGCCAAGCTTGAAGACTTCTTGATCTAAACTTCATCAGATTGTCATCTAAGCGCACTAGAGTGTCGAAACCAAGCAGAACTGCTTGGTTTTTTTATGTGTATCCGTTGGTGTTGTAAAAAAAGTGTGCATAATGTGTGCATGAAAATAACAATTTGTTCATGAATGCATTAGATAGGTTGGTCGTGGTGGAATGATAAAGAAACCGAGATACATCACGTGGTGGATTTTCGCCATCATTGCTTTTTTAATTTTTGTGTTATTACAGATTCCTGCAGCTTGGTTAATTTCAAAGTTTTATAAAAACAATCAGAGTTTACATAATGTCAGTGGCAACATCTGGCAGGGGCAGGCAGATTGGCACAAGGGACAGTTGCGTGGCAGCTTAAGCTGGAATACGCGTCCTTTAGACCTGTTATTGCTGAAAGTGGCAGCCGATGTTGAAATCCATAGTGGTCATACCGAACTAAAAGGCGTGATGGGTTACCGTTTTGGGACCTTCATGCTGAACGCTGTACACGGCCGTGTTGCGCCAGAAACTTTAAAAACCCTGGTCGACTGGCAATGGCCGACCAATCCGATTCAATTACAAAATATCGATCTGAACTATAACAAGCAGCAAGGGTTTGCCCAGGCACAAGGCCAGCTGAACTGGGCCGGCGGGGAGCTGGTGTATCAGTTTGCCCAGCGTCAAGAGCGCATGACCGTGCCCACGCTGAAAGGCACACTGTCGGATGAAAGCGGTAAACTGAAAATTGATGTGCGTGATGCACGTGACCAGAAAATGATAAACTTGAGTCTGGATCAGGAGATGATGCTGGATGTGCAGCTGACCCAGCGTTTATTGATGCATGTTCCTTCTTATGAAGGCAAGGCTGGTGCCGATACCTATGTAATCAGTACCCGCCAGCCGCTGTTCAAGGGAGGCTTCTGATGCAGAAAATCTGGGAACAGTTGCAGACTCTCCAGTTGAAACAGGCCGATCGTGTCGCACCGGTATTGCTGGCGCTGCTGATTCTGTATTTATGCTGGAAGCTGGCCAGTCTGTTCTGGCTATTACTGGCGCCACCTCAAGCGATGCAACTGGGCCGGGTCGAACTGGGTTCGCAGCAGCTGCGTGTACCGAATATCAGCAGTTTTGCCTTGTTTCATGAAGCGAGCCAGCGTACGCAGGCCGAAGACAATCTGAACCTTCAATTACAAGGCGTGATGGTCGGTTATCCCAACCAGTTTTCTTCTGCCGTGCTCAAAGTCAATGAGGTGGCAGAGCGCTATCGCGTCGGCGATGTGATTGAAGGCAGTGGTTATCAGTTGGCTGAAGTGTACTGGGATCGGGTGGTTTTGCGTCATAGCAGTGGCGCCACCCGTGAGATAGAGTTTAAAGGCATTGAAAACGGGCTGAATCAGCCGATTGTGCCGACACAAAGCCCAGCTGCACCCAACAGAAATCCGGCACCGGCAACAACTGCGCAAAATGCGATTGGTCAGGCAGTGCAAAAGATTCAGCAAGACCGGGAACGCTATTTACAGGATATGGGCGTGAATAGTGGCAATGGTCAGGGCTATGAAATTACCGCACGGACACCGGCGGCACTCAGAAGCAGATTGGGATTACAACCAGGCGACCGGATTTTATCCTTAAATGGTCAGACTGTCGGACAAGGGCAAAATGAAGCCCAATTGCTGGAGCAGGCAAGACAGGACGGTCAGGTCAGACTGGAAGTTCAGCGTGGTGACCAGGTCATCACGGTACAACAAGATTTTAAGTGACGGATTTGTCACCTTATAGGGTTAGGAAACACGGTAGATTATGGCTTTATTAAATCATGAGCGTCCGCTTTGGGCATTGGTGGTCGGCGCACCTCTGGTGGCTATGGTAAGTACGGCGAGCTATGCACAAACCTGGAAAATTAATTTACGTGATGCTGACCTGACTGCATTTATTAATGAAGTGGCCGATATTACCGGCAAGAACTTCGCCGTTGATCCGCGGGTGCGAGGCAATGTTACGGTCATTTCCAACAAGCCGTTGAACCGCAATGAAGTCTATGACCTGTTTCTGGGCGTGCTTAATGTTAATGGGGTAGTGGCTATTCCATCGGGCAATACCATCAAGCTGGTGCCAGATAACAATGTCAAAAGCTCCGGAATTCCGTTTGATGCACGCCAGAATGCGCGCGGTGACCAGATTGTGACCCGGGTCATCTGGCTGGAAAATACCAATGCCAATGACATGATTCCGGCTTTACGGCCTTTAATGCCGCAATTTGCCCACCTGTCTGCGGTGGCCGGTACCAATGCCCTGATTGTTTCGGACCGGGCCAGCAATATCTATCAGCTGGAAAATATCATCCGTAATTTAGATGGCACCGGCCAAAATGATATTGAAGCCATCTCGCTACAGTCCAGTCAGGCCGAAGAAGTGATTGGGCTATTGGAGTCAATGAGTTCGACCGGCAATGCCAAAGATCTCAAAGGCTCGCGGGTGCGAATTGTGGCGGATAACCGGACCAATCGTATTATCATTAAAGGCGATACCGCCACCCGCAAGCGTATCCGCCAGATGATTGAAATGATGGATGTGCCGGCGGCTGACCGTCTCGGTGGCTTAAAAGTCTTTCGCTTAAAATATGCCAGTGCTCAAAGCTTGGCGGAAATTCTGCAAGGACTGGTGTCGGGACAGGCGGTCAGCAGCTCATCTTCCAATACGAAAAACAGCAGTAACAATAGCGTTAGCAGTCTGGTCAATAACAGCAGTAACAGCACGTCCAGCAATAACTCGGGCAGTACCTCGCCAAGCATCACTTTGAATAACGGTTTTGATCAGCAGAGCCAGATCACCAGCTTTAATGGTAATGGCGTCAGTATTATTGCCGATAGTAGCCAGAACGCCTTGGTGGTCAAAGCTGATCCACAGCTGATGCGCGAAATTGAATCTGCGATTCAACAGCTGGATACACGCCGTCAACAGGTTCTCATTGAAGCCGCGATTATTGAAGTAGAAGGCACTGATGCTGATCAGCTTGGCGTGCAATGGGCCTTGGGTGATTTAAGCAGCGGCATTGGCCTGATCAATTTTGATAACTTGGGTTCCAGCCTGAAAAATATTGCCGCTGGTTATTTAACTGGAGGTGCAGCGGGTGCAGGTGGTGCGATTGGTGCGGGTACCTCACTGGTGCTGGGGGATTATCAGGAAGGCAGTGATGGTTCACGCCGTTTGTATGGTGCGCTGATTCAAGCCTTAAAAGAAACCACCAAATCCAATCTGTTGTCGACCCCATCCATTGTCACCATGGACAATGAAGAAGCCTATATCGTGGTTGGTGAGAACGTGCCGTTTGTCACCGGTTCGGTCAGTACAGGAAATGGTACCGTCAATCCCTATACCACCATTGAACGTAAAGACGTCGGGGTTACCCTGAAAGTGGTGCCGCATATTGGCGAAAATGGCACAGTGCGTCTGGAAGTGGAACAGGAAGTCTCTGGGGTCAAATCCAGCAAAGGTCAGGCGCAGGACTTGGTCACCAGCAAACGAGCGATTAAAACCTCGATTCTGGCCGAGCATGGTCAGACCATTGTTTTGGGTGGCCTCATTTCAGATAACACTGCCTATTCGCGCCAGGCCGTGCCAGGGTTAGGTGCAATTCCAGGGCTGGGGCGTTTATTCCGTTCCGATGGCAAGTCTAATCAGAAGCGTAATCTGCTGATTTTTATTCACCCAACCATTGTTGGGGATCAGAATGATATCCGCCGGATTTCGCAGCAGCGTTATAGTCAGCTGTATAGCCTGCAACTGGCACTAGATCAGGATGGTAATTTTGCCAAACTGCCGGAACGGGTGGAAGATATCTATCAGCAGCGGGTGCCAGTGTCTAAAACTCCCCTAAATCAAACCCGTTATCAGCAGGTGCCATCCGCGACCCCTGCAGCACAGTCGGGGGCGGCTGTAGTAACCACACCCGTTGCGGTAGAGCCGGCGCTGCAGCGTCAGACCTTAAGCCCGCAAGTCAACAAAACCACCAATACCACCACCACGACTACCTTAAGACCGCGCTCTTAACAGAGCGGACATGGAATCTGGTTTTGAGCATGTTATGATGGGCAAAAATTTAAAGAGAAGTTCGCTATGACTTGGAAATTACAAGCAATTACGGGTGAATTTACCGGGCAGGAAATTAGTGTTGATCGTGACATGCTGGTGGGGCGTCATCAGGAAGCTGATGTGGTGCTGCAGTCGGCTGAAGTATCACGCAAACATGCTGCGTTGTTACTGAAGGCTGAAGACTTGTGGGTCCAGGACTTAAATTCATCCAATGGCACCTTTGTAAATGACCTGCGGATTGAGCAGGAAACTCCGTTGCATGAGGGTGATATTGTCCAGTTCGCCAGCTTTAAATTTTCAGTCCTGGCACCAGCCAAACCGGAACTGTTGGCAGATGAGCCGCTTGCGCCTGCAGGCACCGAAGTAGAACAGATTCCTGAGCTGGATGTGGTGGAAACCGCTACTGCAGCCGAGCCGACAGAAACTGTAGCAGTGAAAACGCCGGCACAGCAGATGAATGATCAGGGTATGCCTGAGCTGAAAGAGCGTGATGCATCGGTACAATTGACACGTGATGGCATGCCAACCAATGTCGGTGTACCAAAACCGGCCCCAATTCCTGAAGGGACCGATTTAAGCGCGGCCACCCCAGAGCCACAACCGGTACCGGTTGAGCAGCCTGTATCACGCGTTGAGCAGGAAAAAGAGCAGCAGAAAAATGCCTCTGTTGGCCTGATGACCATTATTGTGCTGGTGATCCTGGCAATTATTGCCTGGCTGTTGTTTAAATAAACCGCGACACAGCATACAATCGAGGCATGCTTTGGCATGCCTTTATTTTTTGAGAGGACCAAAATGTCTGTGGCCAAACTTGACACCCGTGAGCTGATTTTATTTGACCTGGACGGCACGCTGGTCGATTCAGCCACCGATCTGTATCGTGCCATGAATATGAGCCTGAATGCCTTGCAGCTGCCCATGGTCACCGAAGCACAGGTACGCACCTGGATTGGCAAAGGCACCTCGGTATTTTGTCACAGCACCTTGCTGCATTTAACCGGAGAGGTGCATCCCGATCAGCATCAGCAGCTGCTGGAAACTTTCCTAGGAATTTACAATGCCGATCCTTGTCTGGATACCCAGCCTTTTGCCGGAATTCTGGAGTTTCTGGAATGGGGCAAACAGCAGCAGAAAAAAATGATCTGTGTCACCAACAAGCCCGAGCTGCCATCACGCGCCATTTTAGATGCACTGGACATGAGCCATTATTTTGTTGATGTGATTGGTGGTGATCGGTTTAGCGAACGTAAACCGCATCCACGCCAGTTATTGCACTGTGTTGAGACCTTTGGGGTAGAAAAATCCCAAGTGTTGATGATTGGCGACTCTTCCAATGATGTGGAAGCCGCACGTCGTGCCGGTATTGATTGTATTGTAGTCAGCTATGGCTATAATCATGGCGAGAGTATTTATGATTGTCAGCCGCAGCAAGTGGTGGATAATCTGACAGAATTATTAGCTTCCTAATGTAAGAATAGATGTAAAAGGACACCGCAATGAGTGATTGTGTAGTTTTTCGATGGCGTCACTAAGTCAGCACCTACCAGCAACCTTCCTATGACCCCGCGAAAATGAAAGAGATTCAACATGACCACTCAAGCCCAATATCAACAACTGCAAGCTGCCGGCTATAACCTGATTCCTGTCTACCGTCAGCGTCTGGCCGATACCGAAACCCCATTGTCTGTGTTTGCGCGTTTAAAAGAGCATGAACAGGCCTATCTGTTTGAATCTGTCGAAGGCGGTGAAAACTGGGCGCGCTATTCGATTATTGGTCTGGGCGAGTCGACCGTATTTTCTTGCAATGAAGGGCAGTTGACCATTCAGCAGACCAATGGCGAACTGCTACAGCAGCCGTGTAGTGATCCTTTCCAGTTTATCCGTGATTTCCAGGCCCAGTTTAAAGTGCCAACACAGGCCGATTTACCGGCGTTGCCAAGCTTTACTGGTGGACTGGTCGGTTACTTTGGCTATGACGCGGTGCGTTATATCGAACCGCGCCTGAACAATATTCCAGATGCTGATCCGGTGGGCCTGCCGGATATCTGGATGATGCTGTCTAAAACCGTAATCGTATTTGACAACTTAAAAGATACCTTATTCCTGATTGTGCATGCCGATAGCAAGGATGCTGATGCCTATCAGAAAGCGCAGGCGCAACTGGATGCGCTGGAGCAGTTGCTGGCGACACCGGTGAACTTGCAGGCGCAAACCCATACGGCACCGCATTTTGAATCTTTAACCGGTCACGACAACTTTATTGCCTCGGTTGAGAAGGTTAAAGAATACATCCGTGCTGGTGATGTCATGCAAGTGGTGCCGGGGCATCGTATGGTGTCTGACTTTGATGGTGAGCCGTTACAGGTCTATCGCGCTTTACGTCACCTTAATCCATCACCATATCTGTTCCTGGTGCAAGGGCGCACCTTGGACAATGACACCCCATTCCATATTGTTGGGTCATCGCCGGAAATTCTGTCACGTCTGGAAAATGGTATTGCCACCGTGCGTCCACTCGCTGGCACACGTCCACGTGGTAAAACCAAAGAAGAAGATCTGGCCTTGGAAAAAGATTTACTTTCTGATGAAAAAGAGATTGCTGAGCATTTAATGCTGATTGACTTGGGTCGTAATGATGTTGGTCGCGTCTCAAAAATTGGCAAAGTGCAGGTGACTGATCAAATGGTGATCGAACGTTATTCGCATGTCATGCATATTGTGTCCAATGTGCAGGGTGAAGTGCGTGATGATGTTGATGCCTTGGATGTTTTTAAGGCAACTTTCCCGGCAGGCACACTTTCTGGGGCACCAAAAATCCGTGCCATGGAAATTATTGACGAAGTTGAGCCAGTAAAACGTGGAATTTTTGGTGGTGCTGTTGGTTATTTAGGCTGGCATGGCGAAATGGACATGTCGATTGCGATTCGGACCTGTGTTATTCGTGAAAATAAGGTCTATGTGCAGGCTGGCGCAGGCCTTGTTGCCGACTCAAATCCTGAATCTGAGTGGAATGAAACCCAAATAAAAGCTCGCGCAGTGATCAAAGCGGTTGAATTATCGTCAAACGGATTGATTTTGTGAGTTTTTGACGGTTTTTTTAAAAAAAACACTTGCACGGATTTCAAGTTTTGCTAAACTGCACACCGTTCCGATACGAAACGTACGAAACACTAAGAAACGCCGGCATAGCTCAGTTGGTAGAGCAACTGACTTGTAATCAGTAGGTCCACAGTTCGAATCCGTGTGCCGGCACCATCTTAGAGAATTCGAGATGTGAAGTAAAGAACGAGCACTGCAATAAGTGTGATATTGGTGGGATTCCCGAGCGGTCAAAGGGAGCAGACTGTAACTCTGCCGCGTAAGCTTCGAAGGTTCGAATCCTTCTCCCACCACCATTAACTTCGAATGAAGTGGTACATTACCAACAATGTGCGGGAGTAGCTCAGTTGGTAGAGCGGCAGCCTTCCAAGCTGCATGTCGCGAGTTCGATCCTCGTCTCCCGCTCCATCATCGAAGATGATCGCTCTTATAGCTCAGTGGTAGAGCACTCCCTTGGTAAGGGAGAGGTCTCGAGTTCAAATCTCGATAAGAGCTCCAGATACAGTTTAGCAACTTAGTTGCATGAGATTTAAAGAAAGCAGGCTATTTAGTCTGCTTTTTAAGTATTAGATGTCTAGTTTTTTAGGCGATATGTCGAGGCTGGGTATTACTCAGATTGTGTTCGACGTAAACGAGGAAAATAAACATGGCTAAGGCTAAGTTTGAACGTAATAAGCCACACGTTAACGTGGGCACAATCGGTCACGTTGACCATGGTAAAACAACTTTAACAGCTGCAATTGCAACTGTATGTGCGAAGAAATTCGGTG
>NZ_VPBT01000015.1:0-83293 GCF_013418555.1 Acinetobacter sp. YH12134
TTAATGGAGAAATCTGATAGATATGTTTTACCTGAGAGACGGATGAGGAGTTACCCAAGAGTTGTAAAAGGAAAACCTCAAAAATACCCAAGAAAAAGCCAGTCAATCTCTTAACTGACTGGCATTACCCTTCCGGGAGCTTTTTTATTATTCCTTTTACTAATATTTGAAATTATAAATTTCAAATTAAAAATAGCTTAAATGACTGTTTCTGTCAGGTTAAAAGTTTAAATTTCCACTAAAATACTCAGGATTCTGATTTCTCTCCCTGTTATTGTCTATGTCTATTATTGCTGCAAAAGCCGACCGGTCGAATCGCTCGATCTGGGTCGCGCTGGTGTTATTGTTTATTGGCTGTATTGGCGCCTATCAGGTGGTGGGCATTAACCAGGCACTATTATTCCTGATTGGTGGTGCACTGGGGATGACCCTGTACCATGCTTCTTTTGGTTTTACCTCAAGCTGGCGGGTGTTTATCAAGCAAGGTCGTGGTCGCGGTCTGCGTGCACAAATGATCATGCTTGGTCTGGCAGTACTGCTGTTTTTCCCAGCCTTAGGTGCAGGTGAACTGTTTGGCAATCCGGTCAATGGTTTTGTTAGCCCAGTGTCAATGTCGGTGATGATTGGTGCCTTTATTTTTGGTATTGGCATGCAGCTCGGCGGCGGCTGTGCTTCTGGTACGCTGTATACCGTGGGTGGTGGTAGCGCACGCATGCTGGTAACACTGGTATTCTTCTGCTTAGGCTCACTGATTGCCACCACGCATTTAGACTGGTGGTTTAACCTGCCGCATCTGGCACCTATTTCACTGGTCACCAGCTTAGGTGTGATGCCGGCGTTATTGCTGAACTTTGTGCTGTTTGCCCTGATTGCCTTGGTTACCGTATGGTATGAAAAGAAACGTCATGGCAGTCTGGAGGTTGAACCGGCTGCACAGTATCAGGGCTGGAAACGCTTCTTACGTGGCCCGTGGCCGTTAGTGTGGGGCGGTATCATCCTGACCCTGCTGAACTTCGCTACTCTTGCGTTGGCTGGACGTCCTTGGGGCGTAACCTCTGCGCTGGCCGTCTGGGCCGCCAAATCGGCCAGTTTTGTTGGCGTTGATGTGGCCTCCTGGAGCTACTGGCAGCAACCAGCCAATGCCAAAGCACTGACAGAGTCGTTATGGTTTGATATTACCTCGATGATGAACTTCGGGATTATGCTCGGCGCCCTGCTGGCAGCCAGTCTGGCCGGTAAATTCGTACCGAACTTTAATATTCCAAAACGCTCGCTGATGGCAGCGATTGTTGGCGGTTTGCTGTTAGGTTATGGCGCACGCCTGGCTTATGGCTGTAATATTGGCGCCTATTTCAGTGGTATTGCCTCTGGCAGTTTACATGGCTGGCTGTGGCTGGTATTTGCCTTTATTGGCAATGGCATTGGGGTCAAACTGCGTCCATTCTTCTTCCCGGAAGAACGCCCACAACCGGAAAAGCTGACCGGCTGTTAATTCCTGACTTGCCGTTCAAAAAGCCCCAAAAGTTGAGGATTTTTGCATCTCTGGGTTAAGATAGCCGCATACAATAAGAAATCAGGCGGGCTATGAGTTATTCACATCATCATGAAAAACATTATATTTTAAGAACGGGCTGGTTACGTGCTGCGGTGTTGGGGGCCAATGATGGGATTATCTCAGTGACCAGTCTGGTGATCGGGATGGCGGCCAGTGGTGCTTCCAGCCAGACCCTGCTGATTACCTGTATTGCCGGCCTGATTTCAGGCGCCAGTTCCATGGCTGCCGGCGAATATATTTCGGTCAAATCCCAGGAAGATATCGAGCAGGCTGATCTGCACATGGAATCCAGAGAACTGCGTAAAAACCCCGATCTAGAACTAAAAGAACTGACCCATATTTATACCTTGCGCGGCCTGACGCCTGAGCTAGCGCATGAAGTGGCGGTACAGCTGACCGCCAAAGATGCCCTAGCCGCCCACGCCCGCGATGAAATCGGCATTCATGAAAATACTGCCGCCAATGCGGTACAGGCGGCGGCATCCTCGGCGATTGCATTTTCTTTAGGGGCGCTGTTGCCTTTACTGACCATTGTCTTTAGTCCGGTGGAATATCTGGACCGAAGCATTGTGATTGTAGGTGTCTTATCGCTGGCCTTACTCGGTGCCCTGTCCAGCTATTTTGCCGGCACCTCCATGCTCAGAGGCAGCTTGCGGGTCACGGTCTGGGGCGTGGTGGCCATGCTATTCGCACACTGGATTGGCTCGTTGTTCCATGTCACACCTTTATAAAAAAACCGCCCAGCAAATCGGGCGGTTTTTTTACCTTAGGGCTGTGTTTACTGTAAAGCCGCTTTCAGGTTACAGCCATAATTCATGGTTTGCTGCACCTGACGATAGCTGGTATAGCGGTTTAAAATAAAATCATAAAAATTGTCGGCATTGGCAAAATTCTGCTTTAAATTTTCCTGTTGAGCCTGGGGCAGCTGGATCTGATCAAGCAGTTCCAGATTATAATGTCCGAGACGATACATCTCGGCAAAATAGCCATTCATCATATCGCAATAGCCGGCTTTGGTCGGCTTTAAGGCGGTACTGCTGACCAGATGCTGGTTCAAGGTCATCAGATTATCGGCATCTAAAGGAAACTGCTGGGCAAAGGCAATACTTTCCAGCTGCTTAAACTGCTGAAAATCGGCTTCCAGTTGACGGTTTAAGGCACTAAAGCGCTGCTGTAGCTGCTCTGCACTGGCCACCTGGTACTGTTCAGGCTGGACCTGTACCTGCTCTGCCTCATGTGGTCCACATGCTGTCAAACCTGTTATTGTGAGCAAAACAGCCCCTACATACCCCTTCATGCCTTTACCTTTTCCACGATACAACCCGGGCATTATACTGATGAAACCGGCCGGGATGAAAGTTAGAGCGACTTTTCATTCATATAGCGCCAGTAACGTTTCGGTACATACTGAATATGCAGCTTCATGTTCTGCCGTGCCTGAATATTGACGCTGTGAAAATAATCTTTCCACAGCTGGTCATATAAAAATTCTTCAGCATCCAGCTCGATACTAAAGGCCTGACTGTGGCCACTGCCCAGCTGGAGATCCAGCTGCCGGGCATTCATCTGCACCTGATGCACATCATCCAGATCATAATAAATGCCGTAATCACGCTGTTCGTCATAAATCAGCCAGCGCTGATCTTGGTAACGCGCCTTAAAATGCCGCTCGATCAGCGGTAATACATTAAAATCTGGCCGCACCAGACTTAAGAACAGACCATCCTGACATTTTTTAAAGCGTACAAAAGCTTCCATGCGATGTTTTTCCCGGCCCACCTGCTTGGCCCACTGTGCCATGCCCAACACCGCCGGATGGCCATAATTACCATCCACCGCATGGCCGTGTTGAAAAACATAAATGCAAAAATCAAACAGATGCTGAAAGGCCTGTTCCTGCTCCGACAAAAAGCACAGATAAAACTGACGCAAGCTGCCGGGCTGGATTTTCTGTTTCAAGCCCTGCCAGACCCGCTGTCCCTGCTCATCCTGTGAAGACACGACAATAAACTCATCAAACAGGCCATGCTGGGACTGCGGATTGGCGGTAATGTGTACATCAAACTCTTGAAAGCGAAATGCCCGAAACACACAGCAAAGCAAGCCGGTGAGCGTGCCATCAAAGCAGTAGGTGGCCATTAAAAAGCAAAGCCCAGTTGTGGCGAGAGCTGCTGCTGATATTTGGATTGCCCCGACTGTAAAATCTGCTGGCGAA
Organism: Acinetobacter sp. YH12134; assembly: GCF_013418555.1. NCBI lineage: Bacteria > Pseudomonadati > Pseudomonadota > Gammaproteobacteria > Moraxellales > Moraxellaceae > Acinetobacter > Acinetobacter sp. YH12134. Next base: position 3,771 of record NZ_VPBT01000015.1, read on the forward strand.
TCTGCTGCGCTGGCGGCTCTTTTTTAAATTTCGGGCTGTCGGCACAGCGAATAAAATGCTGGGCACGGTTATAGGCCACGCCCATGCGTTTTAGCTGATCTATATGAATGTGCCCAAACCGGCGCGCCTGCACAATTTTCTGCGCCGAACGCACGCCTATACCCGGCACCCGTAAAATCAACTGGTAGTCGGCACGGTTGATATCTACCGGAAAAGCCTCTGGATGACGCAGTGCCCAGCCCAATTTCGGGTCGACATCCAGGTCTAAATTGGGATGTTGATCATCCACCAGTTCATGCGCAGCAAAACCATAAAAACGCATTAACCAGTCACTTTGATAGAGCCGGTTTTCACGCAGCAACGGCGGCGCTGAACCGACAGCGGGCAAGGCCTTTTCCTGTGTATTAATTGGAATATAACCAGAAAAATAAACCCGTTTTAGCTTGAATTCTTTGTAGTGCCGATCGGCCATCATAATAATGTCTTGGTCGGTTTCATTATGTGCACCCACCACCATCTGCGTGGTTTGTCCGGCCGGAACAAACTTCGGTACCGATTTGATGATTTTCGATTCATCTTTCAGTTGAATCAGGCGATCGCGGACAATACCCAAATCCTTCTGCACTTCGGCATGACTTTTTTCCGGGGCAAACTGCTGTAGTCCGGCTTCGGTCGGCATTTCCAGATTAATACTCATCCGGTCAACATATAAACCGGCTTCGGTAATAATTTCCTGAGATGCGCCCGGGATGGTTTTTAAATGAATATATCCATTAAAGTTTTCTTCCAGCCGCAGCTTTTTCACCACCTGTAGCATTCGTTCCATGGTGTAATCGGCCGATTTAAAAATACCGGAACTTAAAAACAGCCCTTCAATATAATTGCGCCGGTAAAAATTTATGGTCAGATCGACCACTTCCTGTACGGTAAAGGCTGCGCGTTTCACATCATTGGAACGCCGCGACACGCAATAGGCACAGTCATAAATGCAAACATTGGAGAACAGGATTTTAAGCAGCGAAACACAGCGCCCATCTTCGGTATAGCTGTGACAGATGCCATTACCGGTATTGCCCAGCCCTTGGTCTTTATTTTTGCGCCGACTGCCACTCGATGAGCAGGACACATCATATTTGGCAGCATCGGCTAAAATTTGCAGTTTTTCACGGATACGTTCAGACATGCGTTTCAGCAGAAATCAGGAGATAAGCTGATTATAAAAAAGCGAAAATGTTGCGCCTAGCAAGCCGATGCGTTAGCACGACCCAGCTTGTCGCAACGAATGTAACTGCTGTGTAAGATGGAGCAGATTATTTAAAAAATAAATAATGATTATGATTTGCTAATTTTGTTCAGCTTGGGCAAAGTGTAGGAAGAATAAGGAGAAATCGCATGTCTATATTGGAACAGCTCGGCATTAAACATCCTATTTTTTTAGCGCCCATGGCCGGTGTTTCGACACCTGAACTGGCTGCCGAAGTTTCCAACCAGGGCGGCTTGGGTTCACTGGGCTTAGGGGCCAGTTCAGTGGCGTCTGCCCGAGAGCAGATTTTAAAAACCCAAGGCCTGACCGACTGCCCTTTTCAGGTCAATTTCTTCTGTCACCAACCCGAGCCGCTGGATGAAGCTGCTGCTCAGGTCTGGCTGGATTATTTAAGTCCGCATTTTGTCCATTATGGCGTAGCGCTGCCGACCCAGCTCAAAAATCTGTATCCTAGTTTTTTAAGCAATGATGATTATCTGAATCTGGTGCTGGAAACCCGTCCTCAGGCGGTGAGTTTTCATTTTGGTATTCCACACGCGCATCAAATTCAGACGCTAAAACAGGCCGGAATTATCACCATGGTGTCTGCCACCAATCTGGCCGAAGCACAAGCCATTGAAGCGGCGGGTATTGATATTATTATTGCCCAAGGCGTAGAGGCTGGCGGTCATCGTGGCCTGTTTAATGCCGCTATTGATGGCGGTATCCGCACGGTAGACTTAGTCACCTTGTTGACCCAGCACTGTCAGATTCCGGTGGTTGCGGCTGGTGGAATTATGAATGGTCAACATGCACAGCGTGTCATGAACCTGGGCGCAGTTGCGGTGCAGCTCGGGACCGCCTTTGTGCAATGTAAATCTTCCAATGCCAATGAGGCGTATCGCAAGGCTTTATTTAGCCAGAGCTGTACACAAATTACCGATTCAATTTCCGGCCGTCCGGCACGTGGTCTGGTCAATCAATGGCACCGTTTGGTGGATACACCAAACCGTCCGGCGGTACCAACCTATCCCTATACCTATGATATTGGCAAGCAGTTACATGCCGCAGCCAGCCAGCAAGGCGAACAGGGATTCGGTGCATTCTGGGCCGGTGCCAATGTCGGTCTGATTCGTGACATGGAAGCCGGTGATTTAATTAATCAACTGGTGCTGGAAATGACCAGTCACTAAGCGAGAACAATAAAAAAACATCTCCGCGGAGATGTTTTTTTATTGGCTTAATAATGGCTTGAATACTTTAACGGGTGACACGTTGCCAGGCATCTTTGGCTGCAAATTTAGCTTCTTCCCAGTTTAGACGGGAATCGCCTTTCATCTGTTCCCATTTGGTGCGCAGTTCTGGCTCGGCCCGGTCAAAATCGACATTTTGTTCATATAAAGGACGGTTTTCATAGCCCAGACGATAGGCCCCTCGATAATCACGATCATAGTCGACATCGGCATAGACACTGCGGGTTTCATTATAATATGGACGGTTCTGGTACTGATCACGCCAGTACACATCTTCTGCAGTCGGATCAATCGCATCGGCAATTTCATTACCGGCCAATCCACCGACCACACCACCGGCAATACCGCCCACTACGGCACCGACCGGTCCAGCTGCAGCACCCACGGCCGCACCGGTTGCCGCGCCCCCTAATACACCGACACTAGTACCCACAGGATGATCGCCTGCTTCATTCATATCCGGGACACGATTGGTGTCCAAATCTGGACGTGCATTGACATCGGTCGGGTCGACATTTAAACCCTGGCTTCGTTCTTGTGGTAATTCTGTTGAGGTCTTATGGCTAAATTCAGTCACAGGACGATTAGTATTGGTCATGTTGAAACTCCCTGGATCATTGTTATTAACAAGACTGGAATATCATCTTGCCAAGTGAAGACTTACCTAGCATAGAGCAAGCCAAGCCCTGCAATGTCCAAGTCCTGTCCGTATTCAGTGAGCGTATGTTGCCCTGTGTTCAGGTCTGTAGAGATTGTAAACGGATAAAATCGGGGATAAAAAATGGCGCTCTAATGCGCCATAATTATGATAGATATTTAATCATTTGGTTTCTAACAGATTCACCTGCTCAACCTGCACATCACTCATGATGTTGCCATGTTCTAACAGTTGATTAAAGTAGTTTTCCACCACCTGATACTGCTCGGCCGTGCTTTCCACACGGTACATATTCTGGCGGAATTCATTGCTAGAACGCAGTCCTTTGGTGTACCAGGCAATATGTTTACGTGAAATACGGCAGCCTGAATATTCTCCATAAAAGCTATAAAGCTCAGATAAATGCCCAAGCAATACCTGTTTGACTTCTTCAATACTCGGTGCATCCAAATGTTCACCGGTCGTCAGATAATGGGCAATTTCACGGAAAATCCAGGGACGGCCTTGTGCCGCACGGCCAATCATAATCGCATCTGCACCGGTATAATCCAGCACCATTTTAGCTTTTTCCGGACTGTCGATGTCGCCATTGGCAATGAGGGGAATATTCAGCTCGGCCTTAACCTGCTTGATTAACTCATAACGCGCCGTGTTCAGGTACATATCTTCGCGGGTACGACCATGCAGGGCCAGCGCTGCAATACCGGCCTGCTCCGCACGCTTGGCCACACGCAGAATATTTTCCTGACCGTTTAAAAAACCGAGTCGGGTTTTTAAAGTTACCGGCACATCGACTGCTTCTACGACTGCATCTAAAATCCGGGCGACCAGATCTTCATCCTGCAATAATGCCGAACCGGCCAGCTTATTACATACTTTTTTGGCAGGACAGCCCATATTAATATCGACAATCTGTGCACCATTGGCCACCTGATAACGCGCAGCTTCAGCCAGATCAGCCGGATCGGAGCCAGCAATTTGTGCAGAAATCGGCGCGATTTCGCCATCAAAATTGGCCCGATACAGACTTTTTTTGCTCATGCGCAAAGTCTTGTCCGAGGTCATCATTTCACTGACTGCATGGCCTGCGCCAAAATATTTGCACAGCGTTCTAAACGGCCGATCCGTGACGCCTGCCATTGGTGCCACCCACAGCTTTCGCTCAATAGGACGATCAAACAGTTCTTGAATGACAGGATGTGAACTCAATGTAGGAACCTCGGGAAACAGAAAATGCGCAGCTTATCCTGACCTGGGAGAAAACTGGATACGGCGCTGAAAACCGGGCTAGTTTAAAGCCTTCTGACTAAAATTTCTATGCATCTGTACCGACCACAGCACATCTGTTTTTAGCAGATGCTAAAAAAACAAAAGCCCATCAGAAGATGAGCTTTTTGCAGCGAAACCGGCAATTAGATTGCAGTAATACCGCTGGCCTGGTCGCCTTTTTTACCCGCTACGATGGTAAATTCAACGCGCTGGCCTTCATGTAAAGTTTTGAAGCCCTGGTTGGTAATTTCGCTGTAATGAGCAAAAACGTCCTGACCTGAATCTGCCTGAATAAAACCAAAACCTTTAGTTTCATTAAACCATTTCACAGTACCAGTAACTGTATTTGACATAAGATAATCCTGTATTAAAAAACTTTTAAATTGGTCATAGATAAACCAATAATTAACTGGAAAATGACTTTGAAACTAAAAATCTGATACTACGAAGGATATTAAAAAACGACGGAGGGAAAAGATTTGCTGAAACAATAGTAATTCTTCTAGTTAACGACCACTATACAGACTTCTGTTCTGAATGCAATAAAAATAAATTAATTCAATTTATATAACTGATTTAAAGCAATATAAAAACTTTTACCATCCAGGTTAAATTCTACCTGCTGTCCGGACTGAAGCTCAATCATTTTACCGACTTCCACCCAGATAAAACCCTGGCTCGAGCGCTGCTTCTTTTTCAGCGGCATTACTTTTACAAAAATTTCCTGACCATTGACTGCAGTGGCCAACTGCCAATTTTCTACATTATTCAACATAACTGACTCATTATATGAGCTTAGGTGATCATTTAAGAAAGCTGTTCAATTTTATTAAAATTTCATCTTTCAAAAATCGGAGAAAAACACAATCAAATTTGATTATTTTAAACTTTTCACTGTCCCAATTCTCACAATTATGGACAAATATTCAATCACTATAAGCATTAAAAGTTGGATGCGGGGGCCGGATTTGAACCAACGACCTTCGGGTTATGAGCCCGACGAGCTACCAGACTGCTCCACCCCGCAAAGGAGAGTTAGCTTTATACGCCCTATATTTGCTAAACACAAGGTTTATTTAAAATACACACTAAAATAACCACAGTTCTACGCTAAAATAATTCCCTTTATTTTGATTAGAAAATTTTGCAATCATTAAAAAATAACAGATAATATTTTAAAAAATAATTCAGATGATTTTATACAGCATCTCCCTTATTTATTTAAATATTTTCTTAAAATAACAGAAGATCATCAAGTTAAAATCAGCGCTTTATTTTGAAATAGAATTCAGTATCTAATTCCACACTTATTCACTTTTTTGAGCTACTCAATTCTCTGACTGTTTGCAGATAAAAATTGACAGTGCAACGTAGGCCGTATACATATATATTCACACCTGTATAGCCGAATTTCTGTATACTTCATCTGCCCTGTAGGCTGACCCGTCTGGACCGAGTTTTCCTGTTTATGAAACACACCTTCCTGTCATCTGTAATCAAACCTTTAAGCCTGATTGCGTTATCTTTAAGTTTAGCTGCCTGTGGCGACAGCGCCTGGTGGAATAAAGGCGATGAGCCAAGTCTAGATGCAGATCAGATCAAACGACTAATTCCTTCCCGCGTGAAAGATCGTGATTCATGGGCCAAAGATATTTACGATATTAGTGAACAATTGGGTATTCCGCAGACCAAGGAAAATATGTGTACCATTGTCGCCGTGGTCGATCAGGAATCCAACTTTGTTGCCGATCCGCAGGTTTATGGTTTAGGTGAAAAAGCGGTTAAAGAAGTCCAGGAACGCTTAGACGAGAAGTTTAAAGATAAACTCGGTGAAGCCATTGGAGGCACCATTGCCGGCTATTTTCAGGATGTACTGAAAAACCATCCAAGCCCGGAAGATAACTATTTAAGCCAGATGCGCCGGGTCAAAACCGAACGGGAACTGGATGAACTTTATCGTGAAATTTTTGACTATATGGCCAAGCATTATCATGTGTCGGCCCTGACCGGCGCCGCCAAGCTGTTTGGTCAAAATATCGGAGAAAAGCTGAATCCGATTACCACCTTAGGTTCGATGCAGGTGCATATCAGCTATGCCAAGGAACATAAACGCCAAGGCGGCAATATTGCAGAATTACGCACCGATTTATACAGCCAATATGGTGGCCTGTATTATGGTATTCACCGCCTGATGATGTATCCGGCCGACTATGATAAACCGCTATATCGCTTTGCCGATTATAACTCGGGTATGTATTCCAGCCGTAATGCCGCTTTTCAGAGCATGCTGAATGATTTAACCGAAGCCGAATTATCTCTAGATGGTGATTTACTGCTCTATAGCAAAGATGGCGACGTTCGCAGTGCCAAGAGTCAATCTGAACGCGAGCTGATTAGTGTTTTTGCCAAACATAATATTGTGCTCACCCCACGCCAGATCCGCTCCGATCTGAAAAAAGAAAAAGAGCAGGATTTTGAAGATACCGCCTCGTATCGCGCCTTATTAAAACTGTATCAGGAACAAACTGGCAAAGCACCATTTTATGCGATAATGCCAGAGGTGGTAATTTCCGGGCCAAAACTCAGCCGTGATTATAATACCAACTGGTTTGCTACTCGGGTCAACGGGCGATATACCACATGCATGCAAAAAGCCAAAAATATAAAAATCTAGCCTTATTCGATTTTGATGGAACCCTGTATGAGCATGACAGTTTTACCGGGTTTATTTTTTATAGTCTGAGCAAACGGCATATTCTCAAGCGTGGACTGATCACCCTCCCCTGGATTATGGCTTATTATTTAAAGCTCTATCCGGCGCATAAAATGCGGCCCCGACTATTTAAGGGAATGTTTAAGTCGGTACCGCAGCATCAAATTAAGGAAAAAGCAGAAAGCTATGCAGCACAATTGGTTCAAGCTTTAAATCCGGAATTACTCAACCAACTTCAAAAACATCAAGCCCATGGAGATGATATTGTGTTGGTCTCTGCTTCTATTAATATTTATTTGGAAGCGGTATGTGAGTTATTAAATATTGATTTAATCTGCTCTCAGGTGGCTTTAGAGAACTCTATCTTTAGCGGTGAATATTTAACGGCAGATTGCAGTTTATATGAAAAGAAACAACAAATTATAATGCGTTATGATTTAGAGCAGTACAATGCTATTTATGCTTATGGCAATAGTTATGAAGATGAGCCAATGCTGAATCTGGCAACTTATCCTTATATGGTCGGCACAGATCAAGTTTTACCTGAAGTGACGCTCTATAAGAAATTAGCTTGATTTTAAATAAGCAATAAAAAACCCACAATTTATTGTGGGTTTTTAGTGGATTGGGGTTACATGTAGCGGATTGTTTTTGATTTCGTCGAATAAATAAGGATGGGAATATTATTACCATCTGTATTACTACGACCCAAAGTAACCGTCATATTACCTTGTACTTCAGTTTTCAGGTCACCTGTTACCACTAAGTTACCTTTTACATTAATATCACCAGTACCTGTTATTTTCCCTGATGCTTTACCCGTACCCCCTGCACCTTTTGTACCCACTATGTTACCATACAAGTTAAGTACAGTATTATTCTCAGCATCAATAGCAAACTCTGTATCTGTTAAAAATAGAATATTGGATAAATTTGCTGGAAATAAATTAGTATTTTTTAAAAATTTATCCTTATTATCTCTAAAATATGCCACATTGCTAATGAGGTTTCTTTGAGTAGCATCATAAGGCTGACAATACTGCGTTGGATAATTTTCAGCAGGGCATACCTTATTTAGACGTGTCTTAATATTACTATCATCTGCTGTTAACAGGTAGTGCAATGGCGCATAAGCATTATAAGTACCAGCTGTATTTCCTGTACCTAAGTCTGTAGTTAGGGAACCTGTTGTTAATATCGTATTTACCATATCATTTGGTTCTTTATTTAATTCAACAATAAGATTATTATCAAACCAAACGATACCTGCCAGATTTGCTGTTGCTGAGTTGAAAGTCCATTCCGCCTTATTATTAAGTGTTACTCCTGATGGACATGTAATTTTTACTGGAGTAGTAATAGTTGTCGTACCTGTAGTATGTAAATTATTTTGAAAACACTCCATTACACCAGCATTATTTCTAGTAAAAAGATAGTTGGCATACCCTTTCAGAGTCATTGCATCTGCAACTTCAATAGGATTGGTATAGGCTTGTACTGTAATACGATCTAAAGTGACCACAGCACCAGAAGTATCAACAACCTTACCTGCATTTTCTCCACCTACGAAAATTGTGACATTTTCTCCTGTTTCACCTACAAATGTTGCATTTCCTCCAACTACCAATCCACCAGCAAAAATTGTACCTGCAACAGTACTTTGTTGAATTTGTTTTTGATAAGCATAGATAGCACGTACGATTGCTGATGCACCACCACTTTGCCCTGTAATATCAAAACAATAATGCACCTCATCTGGATTTGTAGATACGGCAAGTATTAGACTTCACATAACTACTAGTAACAGTTCCACCATTTCTAATTTCACCTGTCGTAATTCGATCTAAATAACCTTGTGGCTGATTCAATAAAAAATCACTGAGCGCCTGATATCCCATCATTGCTTTCATTTGTGCTTGAGTCTGTGCATGTGCAGTTGTCGCACTCGACTGCAAATTGCGCATAGAAGACATATAGCCAGCAGTTAAAACAGTTAGCGAGAAACCAACCAATACAATAAATAAAAGCGAGGAAATACCTGCCTGCTTAGCAAAAGAAATCGATTTTTTAGAATTTCTTTGATGTTCTGCCGCATTATGCATGACTTTATCCTCCCCTATTTAAAATTAAATAGGCATGTAATATTTTGAATTGTTCTTGCTGTGCTATCACTACTTGCCGCATAAGTATTCGCCTCAAGCACTACCTGATATTTCCCTAAGTCAATACCAGCTCCTCCTTTAATCCCAAAAGGACTACAGCCACCGGTTACAGGTTGAACTTTAATATTAATTGCACCAATTTTATTCGTATCATTGCCAAGACCAGAATCAGTTAAAGCAGCCTGATCAATTTGAATAAGTAATTCTTTTGCAATCGTATCAACAGGTTTGACAAGGCCTGAGCATGTATACCCCGCTGCTGTTGGGCCATATAAATACAAGCCATTCTCATGGCTATATAAGGCTCGGCAATGAGTATCGGAAACTTTCCAGACCAGATATTTACCTATCGTATTTAAGGCAACTGCATCTCCGGCCGCATCTAATACTTTAAAATCGGCCTGAGTTGGACTGGTTAAACCATAACCCATTCCTTGCAAAATCCGGTCTGTGGCAATTAGACCAAGCATAATATGGCTATCTACTTTTGCACCTAATGAAGCTTCTGCTGTCACTTTTCCTGTAGTCACAAAAGCACGTAGCATGGCCAGAATAATAATAATAGACAATGCCAGGGCGATTAGAATTTCAATTAAAGTCACACCACGCTGTGAAAATTTTAGGCTATTCATCTTCCTCTCCTTTTCACGGTGCAATTTGCACTTTAACCGGTACAAAAGTATCAGCTTCGTCAACTTCAAGAGTTGCTGCACTCACTTTAATTCCGCCCACCGTAGAGGAAGCAACCCCACCTCCAGTGGAGTCATTGGCGACCACCGTATAAGCACCCTCGCTCACAATACAGTCCAGGTTTACATTGTTGCCCGCTACCTGTACCTGAACAGTATGTGTGCCTAGAGCTTTCCCACCACATTCATTGGAGTTTTCCAACTGCTGTCGCATTTGATTAATGGTATGCAAATGAATATTCTGATCACGGTGCACCACTGCTGTTCGACCAGAAATATAAGCAGCACCCAAGCCAATCACAGCCATCAGCACCATTGAAACCAATACTTCGATTAAAGTCGCGCCCTGCTGATACTTTGGTATTCCAAGATCGTTAGAAGTAACCTGCTTCATCTTGACCTCCTAATGCTTGAATCAAATACTGGGTACATGTGTTTGTCTGTAAAGACGCATTATTATTTAATTCAACCTTTTGAGTTGCTGAGTCACAGGTTGCTGAGGCTGGTAAAGTTGACAACTGAATTGTCACCGTTGGAGTAATATTGAAACTCCAAATAGTCGCATTGTTACTGTCTTTTACCACCACTGTAGTAGAAGTCACTTCCAGACTGGCAGCCTTAGCTCCTTCCTTGACAGCATTCGGGTTTCTTAACGCTTCATTTTTAGCACGCGCATATGCTTCCAATAGTTCTTTTTCAGTTTTGGTAATTTGCGCATTCGCCACCCAAGCCCGGCCCAATGGGAAAATAGCCACAGCAAGAATTGCAAGCAAAGCAATCCCAATCATCAATTCGATGAGGGTCACGCCACGTTGCCTTACCATGAGCTTAACCCGCCACAGCCATTACTAGTTTCAGCAATATTTTTATAATTATTACTTCTGAAGGTCAGTACACATCCGGCATTCCTCCCCTCTCCCGTAGCAATCAACTCATAACCAGGTTTTGAATCAATATCTTTAATTTCTACTGTATATTTAAAGGTATCTGCTGCCGCGGGTTGCCAGCCTTTTGCATGATTTTGAGTTTGAGCAGTAGTTGTTGTTGGATTTGTTGTATAAACCTCCAAATTGTTTAGCAATAATTCACTGCATTTTGATTTTAATTATGATTATGATTATGATTATGATTATGATTATGATTTTCAATTAAAAAATGTTTAATTCTAAATATTTTTACCAACTGTTAAAATGTGTAAATAATTAATATGTTTTTCATATACATATTTAACTGAGTGTGATCAATCTTGTTGTGCTTTGAATTTTCATCAAAACCATATACTTATACTCACATAGAGTATATAAGCTTGGATATCATTGTACTTATCAAGTAATTGGCATAAATGCTCAAATTTAATCATTTATGTGAATTATTTCATAAAGAATTAACAAAAATCATACCAAATAACCTTTTTCTCCAGATTTCCGAGTTAGCGGCTTGGTTTTAGTTTTTGTAACTCTTCTATTCAATAAAAAAGGCAATTTCCTATGAAAATTGCCTTTTTTGTCTTAACGCATTTTATGCTTATTTTTTAAACGGAAACGCATACTTGGCAATCCGTTTCAGTACACTGCCATATTGTTTAAACAGGCTGGCATTGTTGTAGTGCAAACCATATTTTTCACATACTGCCTGTACTTTTGGTGCCATCTGACGGTAACGGCGTGCCGGTACATCCGGATATAAATGGTGTTCAATCTGATGGCTTAAATGGCCAGTCAGAATATGGAACGCTTCTGAACCGGTCAGGTTAGAAGAACCGCGAATCTGGCGCATATACCAGTGACCACGGCTTTCATTTTTCAATACCGATTTTGGGAATACCTCAACATCTTTGGTGAAGTGACCACAGAAAATAATACTGAAGGTCCAGATGTTACGAATCCCGTTGGCCACCAGGTTGCCAGTGAATACCGGTAACGCAGCAGGACCAGCAATCAGCGGGAAGAACACATAGTCTTTAAACAGCTGTTTAGAGATTTTGCTCTGTAAAGGTTTCCACTCTTCTTTCAGCTCAGCCTTGGTTTTACGGCCCATCCACACTTTACCAAGTTCCAGGTTTTGAATCGCAACACCCCACTGGAACAGTAAACAGAATGGAATACTGTAAATCGGTTGTAGCAGATGACCCGGTTTCCAGCGTTGTTCTGGGAACAGACGTACCAGACCATAGCCGATATCATCATCCATACCTTTAATATTGGTATAGGTATGATGCTTGTAGTTGTGGGTTTGACGCCAGTTTTCAGAGGTACCGACAATATCCCACTCATAGGTCTGACCGTTGAATTTTGGATCGTTCATCCAGTCATATTGACCGTGCATGACGTTATGGCCAAGTTCCATATTTTCCATGATTTTGGCAAAGCCGAGCAGACCAGTACCCAAAATCCAGGCTGGCGGGAACCAGCCAGCAAACAGGCAGGCACGACCCGCAATAGAAGCATAACGGATGGTTGAGTATACACGGCGGATGTATTTGGCATCTTTTTCGCCTAAATCATCCAGCACTTCCTGCTTGATGGCGTCTAATTCACGCGCCAATTCATCCAGTTCTAATTGGGTTAATTCGCGGTTTTTAGGATTTTTAAAATATTCAAATTTGACTGGCATATTCATAGTGAGTGTACCCGCTTATAAGTCAATAACTAAGTCTGTTTGTGCCGAATTCACGCAAAGCATGAGCAAATTACCCGGTTCGGTGTTTTGCGCACCATTCACCAGATTTTTGGTCGAGCCTTCGACTTTGTTGCAGGCACATTTATTACAAATTCCCATACGGCAGCCATGCTTCGGTTGAATATTCTGCTGCTCCAGGCTGGTCAAAATAGATTGGCCTTTGGGAATGGTCACGGTTTTATTCGATTGGGTTAAGGTCACCTGCACAAAACCAGCTTCTTCATTGAGCATTGGGCTCATGCTAAAGGCTTCAGTTTTTAATTGCTGTGCATGCGCAAACAGTTCTTCTACCCGTGCAGCAAAACCCGATGGACCACAGGCATAGACTGCGCTCTGTTCAATCTGCTCAAGGGCTTGCAGATGGCTTTCATTCAGACGCTGTGCCGGTGTTTCCCCTGCCTGGGTATAAAACACGTCAAAGCGAAAGTGTGGATATTGTGTCGCCCATTGTTCAAACTGGGTTTTAAAAGCAACATCGGCAAAGGTTTTTACCCAGTACATCAGTTTAACCGGGGTCTGCTTTAATTGACCCGATTTGGCCAAAGCATCGACCAGGCTATACATTGGGGTAATACCACTACCGGCAGCCAGCAAAATGAGTGGCTGTGTCGCTTCAGGCAACAACATATCGCCATAAGGCTGGCCAAATTCCAGAATATCGCCCACATTGGCCTGATTGACCAACCAGCTGCTGACTTTACCCTGATCGACTTTTTTAACGGTTAACAGCACATGCTGAGTATCCAGTTGCGTCAGGCTGTAGGTACGCTCATAGCGAATTCCTTCAATGGTGACAAAGACCGGGTGATGTTGGCCCGCCTGTCCAAGCTGGAATTTCTGATTGAACTGCACCATCAGGCTGACCGTGTCCTGCGCGGTCTGCTGCTTTTGCACAATCTTGCCCAATGCCTGATTCACAGACCACAACGGATTGATTTTTTGTAACCAGAAGTTTGCCGAATACGGATCAACAATCGCACTCGCAAGAGATTTGAGGGGAGATTTCGACTTTTCGATAACGTGCATAGCCTACACCACGCGATGAATTCTCAATTATTATACACATGTATATATATTTGTATATACGCTTGTATTGTTTCTATTCATTTCACAAGTTCACACACAACGGCTATACTACTGAAAAGCCTTTCAGCTCTGGACCCTATGACTCAGCCTGCCATGAAAATAAGTAATGATGTTCTTGCCCAAGATGTTCCCAACATCCGTGAACCCATGACGGTGCGTACGGTCGGCAGGAAAGCGACCATTACCAAGGAAGAGCTGTTTCAGGCTGCACTGAATCTGATCGGACCCCAAAAAAGTATTGCCTCTTTAAGCCTGCGTGAAGTCGCGCGCGAAGCCGGTATTGCACCGAATAGTTTTTATCGTCACTTTAAAGATATTGATGAGCTGGCCATTGCCCTGATTGACCGGGCCGGCCATGTGCTGCGTCAGATTCTGAATCAGGCACGTTTAAAAGCATCCAAACAGAACAGCATTATCCGCACCTCGGTTGAAGTCTTTATTGAACAGCTAGATGCTGATGAAGGTAATTTAAGTCTGCTGTTGCGTGAAGGCTATACCGGATCGACGTCTTATAAGCAGGCAGTGGAACGTCAGCTGAACTATTTCCAGCAGGAACTGAAAGATGACCTGATTCGTCTGGAGCGTTTGAATAACAGCAAACTGTCCCATCCGGAGATTGTTTCTTCAGCCATTACCCAGCTGGTGTTTAATATGGGTGCCAAAGTGATTGATATGCCCGCCAATGAACGTAAAATCATTGCCGAGCAAACCATGATCATGATCCGCATGCTGCTCGAAGGCGCACGCCATTTAGATGAAGCACAAATCCGTTAACTGGATTTTAAACTGCTTATTTAAAGTGTTGATCGAATCCGCTGCTGCACATCGCGTGCGCTCTGCTCAGGAGATTCCAGCGGGAACATATGCCCACCCGCTACAACACTAAACTCAATGCCATATATCTTTTTTAGTCCCTGCGGGAAACCTTGCTTATAAAAAGCACTCTGCTCTGCCGTGATTAAATGCACCGGTAAATTTGGGGCTTTACGCGGCCAACGCCACCACCAGCTTGGTACAGTTCTAAAAATATCTGCCTCGACCTGTTTTGGAATCTGTAAGCTGATGCCGGCCTCATCTTCTCTAAGACCATGCCGGATAAAATCCTGAAAACAGCGCTCATCAAACTGTTTAAACAAGGCATTGCCACGTAACTGCTGATAAGCCTGCTCACGGCTAGACCAGGCGTCTTTACGTTTCAGACTCAGCCCGGCCGGGGTTAAACGGTCAATCTGTTTTGAACCCAGCTTTTGCAATAACTCGAATATCGGCGCTGTTTTACCAATCACAAAAGGCGGGTCCATTAAAATCAGCTGGCTAAATAAATCTGGCCGTTGATAAGAAGCCATCAGCAACACCAGCGCGCCAAAAGAATGCCCCAAACCGACCACCGCCTGTTTTGGTGTTTGTAACTCGATATCGGCAATGACCTGCGCCACCAGTTTTTCCCATTTTGGCTCAACCGGATAGTCCGGATTCAGGCCAATGACCGGAATATATTTCAGCTCAATATCGGCATCAAAATAATCAAAAAAGGTCTGATAGCAAGGACTGGCGATGCCATTGGCATGGGCAAAATAAACAACAGTTGTGGTCATAAAGCTATTTGAAGCAGATAATCCATTTTGCAGGAGGTAATTTTAATTTTTGCTGCGATTCTCAAGATTAGCCAGGCTGGTTCAACACTCTACGCCTGACCAATATATTTATTTAGCCGACACCACCAGATTCTGGCTAGGCAAGAAAGTTGCGCCGCAGGTGGTTTTATCACCAACAATCACCACACCACGCCCTTTGACCTGGGTGGTTGGATCGGCCGCAATGGCCGCTACTGTAGTTTTACATTTTGGACAATAATGCTTCATGCCATTTAAATGCACGGCAATGCCATTAATAACAAATGAACTTTCACATTCAGCAACCACACCGCCATGTGAAGTTTTAGAGCCTAAAGTGACTAATGCTTTACCCATCGTTGTTATATCTTTTAAAAATTTGGCTCATCTTAGCATGAACATTTTACCGGACTCTAGTGCACTGATCGCCGGGCTGTTCATGTCCGGCAAATCAGTATTAAAAAAGCACCCTTCAAATTAGACTAAAAGTGTCCAACTTTCGGGGTGCAGTTCAGAAGGTGCTTTTCTAAAAATTACGACTGTTATGGTTTAACCACCACCATCACCTGAATTGCTTCCGGGGTAACCGCAATACCGTCAAGCAGGCTTAAACCTTCTTTTTGCAATTTCTGCAAACGGCTGATTTCATCTTCACGGATGCTTGGGTTAAATTGCTTCAGATACGTTAGACGGTCAATTTCATATTGCCATTTCGCGCCATACATCTCTTTGGCCTGCTCTTTTAAGCCCGGCAAGGCAGTTTTGGCAATGTCCAGCGCCTGTGCATAACGCTGCTCAATCACTTCACGGCGTGCTTTTACCACCTGACGGCAGCTATTGCCATCTAAATGATGTAAATACGGTTTTAAGATTTCAGGGGCAATTTTTTGCGACAGATCCTGACCTTTTTCACTCAGCAATACACGAATCAATTGCTGCGGCAAGCTTGATGGCAGGTTCAATGCTTTTGGTGCAATCACATCAACCTTGAACCACACTTCCAGCAGCACCGAACCTTGCGGTAATGCAGCTGACTTTAACACCGCCACATTGGTACTACCAAAGCTTTGGGTATTGATCATTTCCATCACGCTTTCGGTAAATGGATGTTCCAAAGTCAGATATTGTGCATCTTCGCGGATTTGAGCCTGATCACGATAGAAAGTCGCAGTCATGCCCTCTTCATCTAAAGTCAGACCTTGCACCTGCATCTGGTCTGTTGGCTTGATGATGACTGTGCCATTGCTTTGTTCATCAAAGTCGATGTTGGTTGAAGCCATAAAGCGCTTCATGAACATTGGCAAGGTAGTGTTGTCATCATAATCTTCCAGCGCCTGGACAATTTCCTGTGCCACCACCGGACGGCAAGAGTTGTATTCCAGCAGGCGGTCACGGCCTTCCTGCAATTCAGCTTCCAAAGCTTCGCGCTGTACGCTAACTACTTCCAGCAATTCTTCAAACTGCTGGCCTTGATCTGCCAGTAAGCAGTCTTTTAATTCAACAATGAAGTTTTCCTGCAAAGTCTGCGCCGTTGGGGAAATATTGCTGAAAATATTCAACGCTTCGTTATACCAGCGGAACATGCGTTCTTGCGCCGTACCGAGTAAATACGGCACATGAATTTGAATCCGATTTTCCTGACCAATCCGGTCTAGACGGCCAATTCGCTGTTCCAGTACGTCCGGGTTCGCCGGTAAATCAAATAAAATTAAATCGGAGGCAAACTGGAAGTTACGCCCTTCTGAACCAATTTCCGAACAGAGCAGGATTTGCGCACCATAGGAATCTTCTGCGAAATACGCCGCCGCCTGGTCACGTTCCAGCAGGCTCATACCTTCATGGAACATCGCAGTACGAATACCGGCGTGTAAACGCAGTGCATTTTCTAGCGCTTCCACCACTGGACCACTACGTGCAATCAGTAGCACTTTTTTGTGTTTTAAATCGCTGCGCAGCTTTTCCATCAGCCACATTACACGCGGATCGGTTTCCATCCACGCACCATCAAGCTGGCCTTCTTCTGGCCACATCTGTTCACGCAACTTGCCCTCTTTGGCCCAGTGGTCTGGGGCTGGCAGTGGTGCTGGCTGACAGTCACGGCCCGGGAAGCCCTGAATCGCTTCACGGGTGTTACGGAATAAAATACGGCCGGTACCATGACGGTCTAACAGTTCATGAATGGCGCGGAAACGCTGTTCCGGATGGTCTTCAATACGATGACCGAGCAAGCCTTCCAAAGCAGCCAGATGACCTTCTTCCAGTGGCATGTCGGACATCAGTACTTCAGCAATTTTGGCTGTTTGCTGATACTGCGCTTCTTCATCCAGGAAACGGTCCAACGAACTAAAACGCTGCGGATCGAGCAGGCGTAAACGGGCAAAGTGACTTTCAACACCCAACTGTTCCGGGGTTGCAGTTAAGAGCAGCACACCCGCCGTTTGTTCAGCGAATTCTTCGACCAGATCATAACGGTCATTGCCGCCTTCTTCTTCTGACCACATCAGGTGATGCGCTTCATCAACCACCAGTAAATCAAAACCAGCTTCAAGTGCCTGCTCACGCAGATCTTCGTGGTCAATCATCAGGTCAATAGAAGCAATAATACATTGCTCGGTCAGGAACGGGTTTAAATCCGGGTCATGTTCTTTAATTGACGCTGTACGGGTCAGATCAAATAAAGAGAACTGCAGGTTGAAACGGCGGCGCATTTCAATCATCCACTGATATTGCAGTGAATCTGGCACCAAAATTAAAATACGTTCTGAACGGCCGGTTTTGAGCTGCTGATGGATAATCAGACCGGCTTCAATGGTTTTACCCAAACCCACTTCATCGGCCAGTAATACACGCGGTGCAAAACGCTTACCGACTTCGTGGGCAATATAGAGTTGATGCGGAATCAGGCCAACGCGTGAACCAATCAGGCCACGCAGCGGACTGCTGTGCATATTGGCCTGCATCAACAGCGCTTCAATACGCAGGTCGTACCATTCTTTATAGTCAATCTGGCTGGCCAGTAAACGGTCTAAGGGTTTAGACAGCTGGATTTGCGCGCCAATTCGGGTTTCATTCAGCGATTTCTGTTCTTCTGAACCATCTTCCAGCTGACGTACCACGTTATAACGCACCACGCCACCGCGATCTTCCAGACTCTGAACCGTCCATTTCAGGCCTTCCTGGTCCTGTACTTCATCGCCCGCATTAAACACGATACGGGACAAAGGTGCATTGTTACGTGCATAGACACGGGTTTCGTCACTCTTGGGGAATAAAATGCTGATTGAACGTTCATCTACATCAATAAGAACGCCTAAGCCCAGTTCTGTTTCTGTATCTGACAACCAACGTTGACCAATAGCAAACTGCTGCAATTTTTCCACCTTTTTCTAGAAGTTAGGACTGTCGCGTTATCACTCAAGGACTGCTTGCCATTTGAGCAAAATTTGACATCGTAAAGCAATATATTTTGACATAAAGCCCACCAAAAAGTGAGCTTAAATTCATGAGGATATGTTTCCCTTAAAACGGCACCGGGCAATTAAACTCCAGTGTTTCTCCCGTTTGAGGATGTTGAAAACTTAAATACGCCGCATGTAAACACAGGCGTGAAGACAGCTGTTGCTGCTCTGGCGTGGCATATAGGGTATCGCCAATAATCGGATGTCCCAGATATTGCATATGCACCCGCAGCTGATGCGAACGGCCGGTAATGGGAACGAGTTTGACCCGCGTAACCGCCTGTCCATTTATTTCAAACTGTTCCAGCGCCTGCCAGTGGGTAAGCGCCGGTTTCGAATGAGAAGGATCGGCCATATGCAACGGTGGACGGGTTGGATCATAGACCACCGGCACATCAATGGTGCCTTCGCCGTATAGATGCCCGGCCACCACTGCCTGATAATGCTTATCGGTCTGGCGTTCCTGAAACTGGCGTGAAATCTTGTTTTGCCCCAAGCGGCTAAGACCAAACACCAAAATGCCTGAGGTGTCACGATCCAGACGATGAATTAACAGGGTTTTAGGCTCAATGGCGACCAAACGGCTGATCAGGCAGTCTTGTAAATCTGCTGTTTTTCCTGGCACTGTGAGTAAGCCGGCCGGTTTATGGATGAGCATAAAATCTTCATCTCGATAAATCAGGTGTTCGGTTAGAAAATTACTCAAAGTACACTTCCAGGCTGATCGCGAAAATAAGGCGGCAATGATAAAAACCTTGCACCACAATTACAATGCAATTTGCGCAAATTGCAGACGTTTTTTCTGATTTTGCTGAATAAAAATGTCAATTTTCTGAAAATAGCAAATTTAGTCCGTTAAAATCTGCAGCAATCCGTGAAGTGTGGGTTTGGACTGCAGATCTTCATAGCGAATATTGGCACCATTGGCACGCCATAAACCGACCAGACTGACCATACTCACCGAATCCAGACCATAGTGACGCAGGTCTTCATGCGGGTCGATGTCCAGCGCATCCATATCCAGCTGTTCGGCTATGGCCAGTAAAATGCCTTTGCGGGACAGGATATATGCCAAGGGCGCACTGAGACTCCAAAGCCGGTTCAGGCTATAGCTAGTCAGATGATGCAGCCCCTGCTGGGAGATATTTTCAATCCATTGGATATGCTGCTCCTGATTGGCCAGTAGAATCGCATCATCCACCACACAGAGCTGTTCGGTCACGCTATACAGATGCGGTAAAATCTGTTTTAGCATCGGAGTGATCTGCCCGGCAAAAATCAGTTGGGGATGGGTTGAAGCGTATTCACCCAACTGCTGCATGCCTTGCATCAGGTCATCACCATAGAGATCAACAATGGGAATATCCAGCGCTTTGGCTTTATTGGTCAGTTGAATCAAATTTGCCATGAGTCCACTCTCTTGTATCCCCTGCTGCATACGTAAGTTTTGCAATCCGACTAAAACCAAAACGGATTCATTTGATGCAAGCTGCCATTTGGCTTGTGATGGCGCAAGTTGGATTTTTTTGGGCACGGGGTAAAGCATTTAAAAAACTTCATAAGATAATTTAATAAATGAGAATATGCTAACTCACAACATCAAAAGCACATATTATTTTCTGTACTGACTTACATTCCAAATACTTAATAAATGCCAAATATTTCGATCTACAACTTTCCAGTCATTCAAGGAGTCACGAGTCATTCTCCACTCGACTCGCACATTCGGATATAAGGGTGTTTCAACTGTTGTTGTAATGATCTGTTGATTCTCAATATTTTTGGTAATTTTCATTAAAAATTCTGTTTGGTATTGGTCTGATGCACGACCAATACAATGATAAGCGATCGAAGAGTCAAAATTTAATGAATAGCAATCTAGATCAAACTTTTTAAATGAGTCTTCATATTTTACATATTGATGCGATATTAAATAATTTATCCATTCTCGTGGTGTCTGTTTATATTTAAAATATAAGGGATCAGCTTTACTAAAATTTTGCACATGTACTTTAACTTGGTTTTTATGATTTTTATCATAAAAATTATTTATTGGTATATCTTTAGCTTGATTGAGTAATAAATTAAATTGCATTGGATTTTCAAAATCCGCAACATTTTCGATATTATCTAGACTATTCGAAATATGTGTGGTTGGCTCAAAATTTATTGGAAACTGGCCTAGAAAAGGACTACTCAACACTGTATTTTCAGCAATATTCTGTTTCGCGCCAACATAAGTTTTAATGATTAATTCAGGCGAAATTCCCCACATAATTAAATCGCCAGTTTGGGAATTATCTTCATAATATTGTACATCATCATAGCTATGATCCACTTCTACTGAATCACTACAGGCGCTAATAAAGATACTATTAAGCAAAATGAAAATTATTTTTTTGATCATCCATTATTCCCAAAATTTATTCTTATTTAGTTGGTATCAGCTCAAGTAATATTCAAATCTTAGATAGAGCTTTGTTTAAACTGATTCGCCTAGAACTATCAGTCTAGGCTGTTATATTTTGATTTCCTACTGTAAATCAATCTAAACCACATGTTCTAAAAACTTCCCAATCGCCAACTGCGCAATTTCTGCATCTTCAAAAGACTTTACGCCAGAAACACCCATCGCACCGACTAGCTGCCCTTCATACATCAGTGGCTCACCACCTTCTAACATGCCTGAAAAACTCTGCATGGTTAAAAAGCCCATCTGGCCGCCTTTAATAATATCTTCAAACAGTTTAGACGGACGGCGACTGATGGCAGAACATTGTGCTTTTTCAACCGCCAGATTCGCAGTCATAGGCGCGGCCCCATCCATACGTTTCATGGCCAGTAAACTGCCCGTTTCATCCACTACCGCAATACTGACATTAAAGTTATGCTGTATCGCATATTGATGCGCTTCATTTAATAGAAATTCAGCATCACTTAAAGTCAAATAATGTTTGGTTTTCATTTTGATCTCGAATTAACTGAAGCTTCCCTCTCCTTTTAGGAGAGGGTTAGGGAGAGGTCAAATTTACGCTTTCATCTCAGCAAAAGTGGCTTTTGCCGCCTGAATGGTAAACTCGATATCTTCATCGCTGTGCGCGCTTGAAATAAAGCCGGCTTCAAATGCAGATGGTGCCAGGTTCACGCCACGCTCCAGCATGCCGTGGAAGAATTTACGGAAAGCATCGACATCACATTTCAGCATCGAGTCAAAGCTGGTGATATCTTCCTGATCGGTAAAGTACAGACCAAACATCGCGCCCACTTGCTGGGTTTTAAACGCAATACCGGCTTCATCTGCCGCTGCCTGTAAACCGGCCAGCAGTTTTTCCAGTTGTGTACTTAATTTTTCATAGAAGCCTGGCTCACGCAGATGTTTAAACATCTCGATACCGGCACGCATCGCCAGCGGGTTCCCCGACAATGTTCCGGCCTGATACACCTTACCCAGTGGTGCAATACATTCCATCACTTCGCGTTTACCACCAAAGGCACCGACGGGTAAGCCGGCACCAATGATTTTACCCAAAGTAGTTAAATCTGGAGTAACGCCATAATGCGCCTGCGCACCGCCTAAGCCGACACGGAAACCGGTCATCACTTCATCAATAATAAACACCGAGCCATGTTCATCACAGACATCGCGAATGGCTTGCAAGAAACCATCAATCGGTTTCACCAGATTCATATTGCCTGCAACAGGCTCTACGATCACACCAGCAATTTCAGAACCGAATTTAGCAAAACATTCTTTTAAGGTGGCAATATCGTTATATGGCAGGGTTAAGGTGTGTTTGGCAAAATCCGCAGGAACACCGGCAGAGGTCGCTTCACCCTCACCTTTGGTTAACAGGCCAGAACCGGCTTTCACCAGTAATGAATCTGAGTGACCGTGGTAACAACCCTCAAATTTCACGATCTTGTCACGGCCGGTATAACCACGTGCCAGACGAATCGCGGTCATGGTCGCTTCAGTACCGGAGTTGGTCATACGCACCAGTTCAATTGATGGCATGATGTCACAGATAATATCGGCCAGCGTCGTTTCATGAACAGTTGGCGCACCAAAACTTAAACCGTCTACTGCAGCATCCTGCACCGCTTTAATAATCGCTGGATGGGCATGACCCAAAATCATTGGCCCCCATGAACCGACATAATCGACATAGCGTTTGCCATCTACATCGTATAAATATGCGCCTTGGGCTTTTTCAATAAAGACCGGCGTGCCGCCTACACCATTGAACGCACGCACCGGTGAGTTCACGCCACCTGGAATATGTTTGCTGGCTTGTTTAAATAATTGTTCTTGCTTTGGAGATAGGCTCATGAATCGACTCAACTCAAAATAAAATCAGACAAAAATTTCGGCTTAAACCGCCTTTTTAAATAGTTCAGACCAGTCATATACGCGTTGAGCAACGGTATGCATCGGACGACCTAATATATCACTAATCACCGCACAAAGGTCGGCACCAGCATCAATCACCTGCTGACCATTTTCAACGGTTAAACCACCAATTGCGCAGATCGGTACATTCAGTTTTGCTTTGGCCTGCTTTAAGGTTTCTAGACCAATATTGCCGGCTTCCGGCTTAGTATCGGTGGCGAAAATTGCCCCAAATGCCACATAGTTAGCGCCATCGGCAATGGCCTGCTCTGCCAGTTCAAGTGAATTGTTACAGCTGCGGCCAATCAGGACATTCTTCGGTAAACGTGCTGCGGCTTCGACAATTGAGCCATCATCTTGACCCAAATGCACGCCGACACCATATTTTACCGCAGCTTCCAAATCATCATTAATCACAAATGGCACTTTGTACTGTGCACACAATGATTTCATATATTCAATTTCATAAGCCTGATCTTCTTTTGCCACCTTTTTACGGCGATATTGCAAGACTGCAACTTCATAGGTCGCCATTGCACCTTCAAGTTTGGCTAAAAGCAGTTCAATCGGATCATCATTGGTAATTAAATATAAGCCACGCATTTTGCCTGCCTGAAACACCTCAAAAAATTGGCTCTCATTATTACATAGTTACAGCTCAAGAGCAGGCCTTGCCTGTATTTTCGCTGATGCTTTGTTTCAGTTCAGATTTTTATGCAAAATCCCTAGTATTGGGGATAGAGTCAGCGCCGATTTCGGTATTTACTAGGACTCACAATAATAACGATATAAGTTGTTGTTTTTTTATTTTTTTATATCAATAACAACCAACGTGCATTCATGGTCTCATGGACGTACTAAAATTTGATGCCAGGACGCATTTGGGGAAATGTGATCAAACGCTAGTACGTCCACACTCTTTTGACTCGCTTCATTCTTTTTATTTCAATGATTCCAGCTATAAAAAAAGCCCGGAGAAAGGTCACTCCAGGCTTGGAAAGTTAAAAACTGATGTCATCAAAGTGTCATACACTCTGCATTGCTTCAATTAATAGAACATTCACTCTACAATTTCAATGAATTTTTTGACCATTCATCTTATTTTTGACCGAAAGTTTTAGTTTTGCTCGAAAAATGAAGATTAGCTGTCAATTTTATCCAGTGCGCGGTCTTTAAGACTCAGGTTGCCGCGCAGAATGTCGGCAAACATTCGCCAGTCAGAAATAAAGCTATACAGCGGCTGTTTAAAGCTGGCCGGCTTGTTTTTTTCAAAGAAAAAATGACCGACCCAGGCGCAGGCATAACCGGCCACCAGTCCATAGACAAAGTAACGTGGCTTACGCTGCCTGACCATTTGCGTCAGGCAAATCAGGCCGATACCACTGCCCAGCATATGCAGACGCCGGCTCATGATATTGCGGTGTTCGGTTAAATAAAAACGATAAAACTCGTGATAATTTTGAATTGGACCTTGAGGCGTGTCATCCGGTTTTTTCGCCCATTCGGTGTTGAGGGGTGCGTTCATATTCATCATCCTGATGCTCTGTTCTTGCTCAAATTACCGCATTTTCTGTACAAATAAAAGCCACTTTGTTCGCGCTATTTTTCTGGCTACTTTTTTCAGGACAGATTTTGGTTACAATCAGAAGCCTTAAACAATGAACGCCTTTTCTGGACGCTTGATAATAATTTGGTATAGCGGCGTCATCTGCCAGAAAGCTACATTTTTGCTGTATTGCTCAATTTTTTAGGACCAATTGAATGACCGAGATTGAATTAAAATTTCAAATTCCTGATGCGCGCCGTAATGCCTTACTTAAAGCGCTGGATCCTAAGAAATCTGAAACCATTTCGCTGCAAGCCCGCTATTATGACACTACCGATCGCCTACTGGCACAGCATGGTATTGCGCTCAGACAACGCTTGGAAGGCACACGCTGGGTGCAGACACTAAAAGCCGGTAAAACCCATATTGAACGTTTTGAACATAATCATGACCTGGGCGAACTGCAACAGCCACCTGCGCTTAATTTAAGCATTTACGATGCCGCTCCTGAAGCCAGACAGCTACTAGATGCAGTCCTCAGTCAGACTGAAAGCCCGCTGCAACTGCAATTTGAAACCGATATTACGCGTACTTCGCGTGTTATCCAGCTAGATGAAGTGGAGATTGAAGCCAGTTTAGATGTGGGCTGTATTCGCAGCGGCGAGCGTGAATATCCCGTCCATGAGGTTGAGTTTGAATTAAAATCTGGTTCGGTGCAGGCCCTGCTGGCCTTCTGTTTTGAATGGGTCAAGAAATACCAGCTCTGGTTAGATGTACGCAGCAAGGCCGAAATGGGCAATTTGCTGGCTTTAGACTTACAAGTCAGCCCGCCGCGTCTGGCTGAAGAATTCCGTTTAAATAAAAAAGCCTCGGCCGATCAGAATTTAAGATTGTTAATTGCCCAGCAATTGCAGCATTTACTGCCGAACATTGCGGCCATTTCAGCCGGTGTTAATGAAGCCGAGCATATTGTGCAGGCACAGAATGCACTAAATCAGCTGTATTTAACCGTGCATTTGCTCAAAGACTGGAGTGCGTCTATTTCGGAAAAATGGGCCAATCAGTTACTGGCGTTTAGACAGCAGTTTGACCAGCTGCAACATTTGCAGCACATGCAAAATACCCTCGGCACCTTTTTGCAGAACCCGAATACCGCCTCGAATCTGGCCAAAGATATTTTATATGCCAAAGAGAAACTGGCCAATCTGGTGAAATCGACCCAGAATGTACATCATTATCTGGAACTGTTGATGTTTAGCCTGGATGAAGATGCCTCCCACCCTGCGCAGGATTTAAAACAGGCCGCCCAGCAGACTTTGCAGCATCAATATAAACTACTGCAAGAACAGTTAAACCAGACCAGCCAGACCGATTTTGACAGTCTGGATCAGCTGGCGCAGAAAATTAATGCCCTGAAGTTTATTTTCCCGGTGCTCACCACAATCTATGATGTTAAAAACCTGCAAAAGTACAGCAAAGCCCTGAACGATGCCCAACTGGCCGCGCAGGAATATCAGGTTCTCTCCTCCGCTGCGCTGTATATCCAGCAAACTGAGCTGGAAGCCAGCGACTGGTTTGTACTCGGCTGGCTGACCGCAAAACAGGAAGTCCATGCGCAAGCTTTGCTGGATGCCACCGAACAATTCCTGGTCAGCCGCAAATTTATTAAGTAAGTTCAGCCACTCTCCGCTCCGGCCAGACAAAAGAATACGCTTTATGGCTACTTTTTATGCATGGCTTGGCCTATAGTAAGGTCAATCAAGAATAAAAATTGCAGGAGTTGGTTATGGCGGAAATCGAACTGAAGTTTCAGGTGCCGGTGCATCAGCGCCGCATCTTTGAAAAAGCCATTGCCAATAAAAAAGCAGTGCCAATGCAGCTGTGGGCCAAATATTATGACAGTCCTGAGCAGCAGCTGGCACAGCATGCCATCGCCCTGCGTCAGCGTCTGGAAGGTCAACGCTGGTGTCAGACCTTAAAAGCACCGGGGCAGCATCATTTTGAACGTTTTGAACTGGAACTGGCCCTCGGCCCGGATGAACCGGAGCAGCTGGATCTAAGCCTGTATCAGGAACATAAACAGGCGCAAACCTTGCTAAAACAGGCGCTGGAGCTGAAAAAGGCCGATTTAAAAAATACCGGTCTGGAGCTGCAATTTGAAACCGATGTGCAACGCCTGATTGTGCTTGAACAAGTCAAAGACAGTGCAATTGAACTGGCGTTTGATCAGGGCGAAGTCCGCACACCAACAGCACAAAGCGATATTTACGAAGTCGAGTTTGAACTGAAACATGGCGATGTTAGCGACCTGATTGATTTTGTGCAGCCATGGGTAAAACGCTATCAGCTCTGGCTTGATGTTCGCAGCAAATCACAGCGCGGTCAGATGCTCAAGAATCAGCAGGACATCTTGCCCGTTCAACATCAAACACCTTTTAGCCTCGATAAACATGATTCGAGTAGCCGCGCGCTGGCCAAAATTGTCAGCAACTGTCTGACTCATTTATTACCAAATGCCACGGCGATTGCCGACAATCATTATCAGAGTGGTCATGTACATCAGGCCCGTGTGGCCATTCGCCGTTTACGCAGCGCGCTGAAAATCTTTGGTCACTGGTCCGAACAGGTACAACCCGAATGGCAAGCGCAATTGGCAGAACTGTTCCGGCAACTTGGTTCCACCCGCGACCGCGATGCGCTGAGTGAAAGCCTGATGCCACGTCTGGCCAAGGCCGGCTCTCCCCTCGCGGAACTGCCAGCAAGTAGCGAAAGCAGCGATGAAATTGATGCACTATTTCGCGCGCCAGAAACAGTGCGCCTCTTGCTGGAGCTGCTACAGTTTAGCCAGTGCACAGCACATGAAGATGATCAATCGCTGAAAAAACAGGTACGGAAACAGCTTGCAAAAATGCACCGGCAAATTTGTCAGGATGCCGTGCAGTTTGAACATCTTGACAGTGAACAGAAGCACCGCACCCGCAAACGAGTCAAACGCCTGCGTTATTCAGTCGAGTTTATTGCCTCTTTATTTGAAGCGGATGCCGTCAAACAGTATCTGAAAGCACTGAAACCGGCACAGGAATCTTTGGGGCAGTTTAATGATCTGGTGGTGGCCGAAGCCCTGTTTCAACACGAGGTTCAGCAAAACCCACAGGCCTGGTTTGTTCTGGGCTGGATTGCTGCCGAGCAAAAGCATGTTCTGGCCGAAGCCCAGCAGCATTTGCTGGAATTTACCCGCAGCAAAACCTTCTGGTCGGACTAAAGCCCAGCACGGAGATAATCATTTAGCGGTACTTGCCAAATACCTTCCAGGTACCGTTATCGGCCAGCGGATCATGATAACTATCGCTCCGCTGCTTGCGCGGTTTTTCCCGGGCATCCACCAGCTGAAAATGCGGTTCGACACTCAGCACAATACCGTTGACATAAAAACGAGTGCGGGTGTATTCACTTTGCCCATGCTGAAACACATAGGTACGCAAATCAATAAACTCACGGTGTGCCACCAGTGCGGCGCTGTCGTCACTCTCCAGCCACTGTTTCATCGTCAGCATCTGCGTAGCATCAAACTGGCCGCACTTTTCCATCAAGCTGGCCAGACCGCGAAAAGTTTTTGATTCTTTGGCCCGGGTTTTATTAATCCGGATTCGGTCGACATGAAAAAAAAATAAAGGCAGGTTTAAGTGACTTGGCAGATGAATGGCATCCAGCACTTCATCTTCCATAAACGACTGAAACAGCTCTTGTGCCCGCTCAATTAATCCGGACCATTGCTGGAAATAAGCCTCGACTTCGGCCGGATTGCCATAATAAATTGGCAGCCCTTCTACATTGGCCAGATGTGCCGGCGGCCAGATGTTTTGTCGCAGCAGCGCAATATCACTTTTTAGACTTTGAACCGCAATTGCATCTTGCATCGTGATTCCTTTTTCTTGCTTAGGCTATTTTTAGAGTAAGACAAAGGTTTAGTTTCTGCAAGGCTTTGCCTATAATTATTGTTTATGATTTTAGCTTAGGAAAAATTCATGGTTCAAAAGATTGAAGCAACCGATGTTACCGAAGAAGAAGCGTTAAATGCTGCTTTCTTTGAACGTGCTGATGAATTTATCAAACAGGCCAACGAATTTTGTCGCGTCGAAAAAGGCTCACAGGAACAACCGGTGGAAAAACGCGGTCAGGTCAGTGCTGCCATGCTGTTCGGCACGGCGCGTTTTAATACCTGGGTCGCAGCCAATAACTTCAAAGATGGTGAGGAAATGCGTGCTGCCAAAGATCAGGTCATGTCCTACATTTTGCAGCAGTTCCAGATGATGCTGGAAGACAATTACGATGAATACTGTGAACAGTTCGAGAACTATTTACGTTTCCGTCGTAATGAAGAATTTCACAGCAATAAACACAAACATGATCACGATCATTAAATTGCTAAAAAAAGCCCACCCTGTTGGGCTTTTTTAATGTCATCTTTTCGATAAATACCCTTTTCTTTTTTGCAGACTTGGCTTTGAATAAAATAGACATCTTCAAGGATCAAACCAACCTGCTATGCAAAATCTTGGATTTGCACTGATTGATGCGCATATTCATCAATGGGACCCATATAACACACCACACAGCGCACGCCTGGCAGTCAAGCTGCTAGGAAAATATCCACGCTTACTGGATAAAACCATCCGTACGCTAAAATCCAAAGCACTGATTGACACTTTGGGACACACCCAGCATGTCACTGCCCCCTATTTGCCCGAACATTATTGCCGCGATGTCGGCTTTTATCCGGTTGAAAAAGTGGTGCATGTCGAGGCCAGCTGGCATGACCACAAAGGCAAAGGTGTGGTTGGAGAAACCCGTTTTATTGAATCGCTGGATTTTGCCAAAAATGGTATCCAGCTGGGTGCAGTGGTGGCCACGGCCGACCCGCGTGACAGCCAGTTCAAGCAGATTCTGAAAATGCATCAGAAAGCGGCGCCGCAACATTTTCGCGGGATTCGTAAAATGGCTGCGGTTCATGAAGATAAAGACATTTATGCCTGGGCCGATGATCCGCATTTATACCGCGACAAAAAATTTCTGAAAGGCTTTGAACTACTGGCACAGCATAATTTAAGTTTTGATGCCTGGGTCTATTCCAGCCAGCTGGAAGATGTGATTGCCCTGGCAAAACAGTTTCCGGAAACCTCAATTGTGCTGGATCACCTCGGTACACCGGCCGGTCTGTTTGGTCCGGTCGGCTCGCATACCGGTATTACCCAAACTGCACGCGACAATATCCTGTTTCGCTGGCAGGAAGATCTGGCTGAACTGGCACGCTGCCCAAATGTCTATACCAAATTGTCCGGGCTGTTCATGCCGGTACTGGGTCATCAGTTTCATCAGCAGCAACGGCTGGCCTCAAAACAGGAAATTATTGATTTAACTGCCCCACTGATTCAGCATGCGCTAAAAAGTTTTGGCATGTATCGGGTGATGTTTGGTTCCAATTTCCCGATGGATCGGGTCAGCAGTGACTTAGTCACGATTATTGATGCCTTTAGCGATGTGGTGGCGACGTATCATCCGCAGGCATTAGCGCAGGTGTTCCATGATAATGCCAAACAATTCTATCGGCTCTAATTCTCTATGATAAATTCACCTCATACTTACTCATAGCACCTATAAGGATTGCTGGCAGATGGGATCAGTGCCAACATAACCGGCTTCATAAAAATCTCCCGTATAGGGAGATTTTTTATATGAATGATCTGTAATCAGCACTTATTTTACCGGCTGACCATATTGATCAGCCATGACTTCGACCCAATGTTGCGGCAGCAGATATTTCTGGATCACCGCATCAATATCGGCTTTGCTGAGTCGGGCAATGGCCTGATCACGTTTTTCCCGATACGGTAAATCACGGTCAAGTTCCAGCTGTGCCACCAGCATCCGGTGAATACGGCGCTCATCTTCCAGCGCTGTGACACGCTGTTTCAGAATGTCAGCCTTGGCCGCCGCTACTTCCTGTGCAGTCACGCCATTTTTGCGCAACTCCTGAAAGACTTTATGTACCGCCTGCGACAACTGCGCCGCTTTACCGGCAGTATAGTTGGCACTCACACTGAGGGCACCGGAATTTTCAAAGCTGCTTAAACTGAGCGAACTGCCAAAACTGTAGACCAGCGCATTTTTTTCACGCAGCTCTTGCGCCAGACGTGAGGTCAGTTGTGAGTCCCCTAAAATATGACTCATGACCATTAATGCGGCTGCATCGGGATGATCATTTCCCACGGGCAGGGTCATCACGCCCTGATAACTGCCAAACTCACGCTGTTCGGACAGTACATGCTGTTTTTGCGCCGCATAGCTGTTATATGGCACACTTAAACGCTGATACGGCTGTGCCCCACTCCAAGTGGCAAACTGCTGTTGCAACAGCTTAAGAACCGGCTTGGCCTCATAATCGCCGGTAATGGCAATCCGGGCATGATCCATGGCAAAAAACTGCCGATACAGCTGTTTGACTTTCTCATTGCTGGCCTGGGTCAACTGCTGCTTGGCAAATTCCGGCTCGAAGTGATAACGCAAATCTCCCGGCTGATAACGCTCGATCAAACGTGCCATATTTAAGGCAGCCACGGTTTCCGGCTCGGTATACGGCCGGTCCAGACTGGCCAGACTTTGTGCCTTGATCAGATCAAACTGGGCCTGTTCAAACAGCGGCTTTTTCATGATTTCCAAGACAAATCTGAAAAACTCATCAAATTTATCTTTTTTGGCCACAATCGAAATGGCCACACCATTGCTATTGGCCTGTGCCGAAGCCGAACCGCCGGCTTCAATGGATTTGTCAGCAATATCCTGCAGGCTGTACTGATCTGAGGCACGCAGCATTAAATAGGCCATCAGGTCAATAATCTCGCCCTGATTAAACAGCGATTTTTCATTGCCAAAATCGACTATAATGGTGGCGTAGGTTTTATCGTCCCGGGTCGAGGTGGGAAACAGTGCATATTTCATGCCATTGGCCAGTGTGCCACGCTGGATTTTGGCTTCAGTCTGGCTTAAGGCCTGTTTGGATGTGTGCAGATACTGCTGAATTTCCTGCTCATAGCTGCTGATGTCTTTGAGTGGCTCGGCCTGTACATCCATTTGATCGAGGGTTTTCAGCGGTTCAGCAGCCTGCTGTTGCTGGGCCTTTTTCTGCTCTTCTGGTGTCGGCTGAATATGCCCGCGCATACGATGTTCAGGAATCAGGAATTGCTGTAAACGTGTATTGACCTGATCCACCGTTAAGGCCTGTAATTCCTGTTGATGGACAAAATACTGTGCCCAGTTGCCCTGCTCCGATACCACATAATCACTTAGCATACCGGCAAGAGCACTGGCATTGCTAAACAGACTGTCCTGGCTATTGCGAATCAGGGTTTTGACCCGGTTCAGCTCGGTCTGATTAAAATTTTTGCCCTGCTCGACACCCTGCTGCAAGGCAGTTTCAACCTGCTTGGCATTATGAGTCGGTGCATACAAGGCACCCATAAAGACCAGATTAAAATCCTGATCCAGCCAGGTGGTCGATTGCACCATGGTGCTGATACCGGTTTCAACCATGCCCTGATACAAATGCCCGCTCGGCTGCATGGTGTATAAATACGGCGCCAACGCCAGAGCGGTTTTATGCTGGCCGTTCTGACCATTTAAATAGATATTGAACTTGGCCAGCTGGCTGCCTTTTTGCACTAAAAAATCCCGGTTTTTGATGGTACGGGCATCCAGCACTGGCACCTTGACCTGTGCCGGAATCTGGCGTTTGGCCAGCGGACTAAAATGCTGATCAATCTGCTTGAGTACCTGCGCTTTATCAAACTTGCCGGTCAGCACCATCACGGCATTATTCGGTGCATACCAGTTACGATAAAAACGCTGCAATTCCGGCATCTGAATCGACTGCAACTCATTCAGATCACCAATCGGTAAACGGCCCAGATACTGGTTGCCATAGGCCGCTTTCCAGACCTGATCCATTAACACCGCATAGGGCTGATCCATACGCACTTCGCGTTCACGCTTCACAATCGCAATTTCTGCCGGCACAAATTTTTCTTGCAGCACCAGCTTGTCCATACGCTCGGCTTCAAGATAAATCATCTCATTAATGGCTGTCTGATCTGGGCGGATGGTGTTCAGATATTTGGTCGAGTAGTAGTCGGTGCTGGCATTATTGCTTAAGGTGTACTGGTTTAAACGGCGCTGGAATTCATCTCCCGGGACATTCTGGGTACCTTTAAACGCCAGATGTTCCAGTAAATGTGCCATACCGCCTTTGCCTTGGGGATCATTCAGGGAACCGGTAAAGTAGATGGTGCTCATCACCACTTTATTTTCTTTGGCATTGGGCGCCAGAATCACCCGAAAACCGTTATCCAGTCGGTATTCTTCAATCTGCTGTTCAGCTTTTACCAACACCGGCTGGGCAAATGTCGTAGCCCCTACACCCATGATCAGCAAAGACAGGCTGAGCTGTTTAAACCGCATTAACATAATTTTTTCAATACCTTTTACCTGCTGCAGCCGCTTATATGACTGCAGCATTAAATTGTTTGTTGTTGTGACTTATGTTTGAAAATCACCGGCATACCCGGCGTGATTTCCCTGTTCTGTTTTAATCTAAAAATAACTCGGCCACCAGATATAATTTGGCATAACCGGAAATTTCAATACGCTGCTCTGCCTGTAAGGCACAGTACAGCATTCCGCCTCGCGCCGAAGCCTGATAAGCCACCAGTTCAGTTTTGCCGGTTTTTTCTGCCCATAACGGCGCCAGACCGGTATGCATGGAACCAGTCACCGGATCTTCATCAATCCCTTTATGCGGGGCAAAGTAACGAGCAATATAGTCATAGTCCTGAGATGGTGCGGTCAAGGCCACATCCAAATCTGTCGCGGTAATTGCGGTGCTGACCTGATGCAGCTCTGCAATCTGCCGGATTTTGGCCAGATCGGGCTGGGCGGCTAACACTGCTTGCTCAGATTCCAGTACCAGAATATAAGCCAGTGCATTTAAATAGACTTCCTTGACCGGCTGATCAATCACATCCAGCAATTGTGCCGGCAACTCATCTTGCAGTACCGGCACACGGGTTGGAAAATTCATGCGGATTTTGCCATCATCATCTTGCGTGACAATAAAAAGACCTAAATTTTTGACATGAAAATGAATGGTTTTGGCGCGGGTATAATCCTTAAACAGTACAAAGCTGCTGGCCAAAGTGGCATGGCCACAAAAATCCACTTCGACAGTAGGACTAAACCAGCGAATCTCGAAATTTTCAGCATCCATCGGCTTGACAAAGGCAGTTTCGGAAAGGTTATTTTCCAGTGCAATATTCTGCATTAAAGCGTCATCAAGCCAGTCCTCGACCACTATTACTGCGGCCGGATTTCCCTTAAATAATGCTGTTGTGAATGCATCAACCTGATACATTTTCATGAATCTGTCTCCCGCTGTATTTTGTGCTTTTTCCCAAGCATGCATCAATGATATAAGTTTTAACACCCGGTACAATGCAGAATTGTTGTTTTCCTGCATATCTCTGGAATGATCTCTGATTGAGGAATAAAAAATATGACGCTCCCTGCTGATCTGCAAACTGTACCTTTGGAAAAGGCCTATCGTTTGATCAATCATGGTCCGACCGTGCTGGTGTCTGCGCAAGATCAGCAGGAAACCGATGTCATGGCTGCAGCCTGGGCCTGTGCGCTTGAGTTTAATCCTGCCAAAGTTACGGTAGTGCTGGATAAAAGCACCAAAACCCGTGCCATCATTGAACAGTCAGGTTATTTTGCCTTGCAGGTGCCGACCTTAAAACAGCTCAGGATGGTGCATCAACTGGGAAGCATCAGCCTGTTTCAGGAGCCGAACAAGCTGGACCGCTGTGGGGTCGAGCTGTTCCAGTTTGAGCATTCTCCTGTGCCGACAGTGGCCGGATGCGCCGCCTGGCTGATCTGTGAACTTATTCCGGAGCCGCACAACCAGCAAACCCATGACCTGTTTATAGGCAAAGTCATTACAGCCTATGCCGATCAGCGGGTATTTCGTGACGGGCACTGGTATTATCATGAAGTGGCCGATGAATGGAAAAGTATCCACCATATTGCCGGCGGGCATTTTTATAGCATTGGTCAGCCGGTTTCAGTGGAATAAACAGTTGTTAGATTAGCAAACAAATTGGCCAGATCAGCGCGCAACTGTAATAGCCCGCGCGCCATACAACAATATTTTAAGCATAATAAAAAGCGCAAGGAATCTGCATGGATGCACAGCAACGCCGCCTCAGCCTGTTTTTACTGCTGGCCACCTGTTTAGGTATCGGTATTTTTCGTTTTTCTTATACCGCCTTATTACCCAGTACCCGTCTGGCTTTTGAATGGAGTAGCGAGTTTGCCAGCCTGTTAGGCAGCGCCAATTTACTCGGTTATTTAATTGGTGCGGTCTGGGCCATGCGCTTAAACCGGCAGCTATTAAGCTGGATTCAGGCCGCGGCCTTTCTCGGCAGTTTAAGTTTATTCTGCTGTGCGTTCGCCGGTTTTGAGGGCAGCTGGTATCTGTTCTGGCGAATATTGTCCGGCATCTGCGGTGGCTGGCTGATGATTCTGGCGCCGAGCGTGGTTGCGCAGCACTGTGAATTGCAGCATCGGTTTAAAATTAATGTGATTGGTTTTAGTGGCATCGGACTTGGTGTGCTGCTCGCCACATTATTTTTGCCCTATTTAGATCATATCTCCACCTCAAGCGCCTGGCTGATTTTATGTGCCTTTGCCGTGCTGTGCAGTCTGGGTTTAATCCTGCTCAAACCCAA
Organism: Acinetobacter sp. YH12134; assembly: GCF_013418555.1. NCBI lineage: Bacteria > Pseudomonadati > Pseudomonadota > Gammaproteobacteria > Moraxellales > Moraxellaceae > Acinetobacter > Acinetobacter sp. YH12134. The sequence continues at coordinate 39,365 of NZ_VPBT01000015.1, forward strand.
AGCCCTACCGGTTAACATCCAAAGCCAGCCTCAAAGCGCTGCTGCTGTACCCATCAATAAAAAGGTCTTTGCCAGCCTGCTCTTGGTGTATAGCTGTAGCGCGTTTTCCTATGTACCACACTCACTCTTCTGGATTGACTATTTAAGTCAGGTGCAACAACTCAGCCTGTTCTGGATCAATAGCCACTGGATTTTATATGGCCTGGGCAGTGCCTGCGGAGCGGCCTGTGCCTATTTTCTGGCAAAACAGCTCGGCAATTTCAAAGCCCTGAAAATCCTGTATTGCCTGTATGTGGCGGCCATTTTAGCGGCAATCGCCCCTTGGTCAGTGATGACTTTTCTGTCTTCCTTTTTTACAGGCCTGCTGAATCCGGCGGTGGTGTTTCTGACCTCTTATACCCTGCTCCAGCTGTATGGACTGGCCTATAAAAAGTTATGGGGCATGGCCACTTTATGCTTCGCCAGCGTGCAGCTGATAGGAGGCTTAAGCTTTAGCGGCTTACAAGTCGCCGGCTGGTCCTATCCGCAGCAGTTTTTACTGGCCGGTGCGGTTCTGGCACTGGGAAATCTGTATTTTATTTGCAGACTGCCGGCCACCAAAACCCCGGTTTCCACGGCGGATGTAAGCTGATCCCGTTTATTCATCAAATAGCTTTCTTAGTCCAAGCAACATAGCGGCAAGCCATTTAGAAATCAAGATGCTCATTGCACCTGCATCATCAAGTATGGCTTGATCATTCTCGTTCAATTGATTAATATTTAAACTGTGATGCAGCACGTAGGGTTGGCTACTAGCCACTGAGTTAACTTCTGCATGGGTGCTTGGTTTGTAAGTAGTAGCATTAGGCGATAACTATAAGTTATCGCCTATTTTTTCACACTGTCTAAAATAGCATCAAAACTTGCTTTGACTTGTATGTCACAATTAACAGCCTCGTTTGAATCCTCTCAAATCACCCATTACGCACCGTCTTCCTCGCCGCCTACAAAAACCTTAGTTTTTAGATAGTGGTAGGTCATCCCTTTTTCTTTAGAGGAATAACTTGATTCACCAAGTTTAAAAACCTGCCCCTTAGCAATAATTTGTTCAATCTTACTGGCAAGTTTTACCTTAATTGGATTTCTACCAAGGCTGCTGAATTTTCTATCCCTCTTTTTACTAAAACGAATATCAGTATTTAAAACAGGTCAAAAACGATCAAACCGCTCTCAGCCAATCCTTATAAAAAATTAATTGCCTTTCTCCCGCAACTCGGTAAGGCCAGCCTCAGAATATGTGGCTGCCTGGCAGGTGATGACCTTTCTGTCTTCCTTTTTTACTGGCCTGCTGAATCCGGCGGTGGTGTTTCTGACCTCTTATACCCTGCTCCAGCTGTATGGTCTGGCCTATAAAAAATTATGGGGCATGGCTACTTTATGCTTTGCCAGCGTGCAGCTGATAGGAGGCTTAAGCTTTAGCGGCTTACAAGTCGCCAGCTGGTCTTATCCGCAGCAGTTTTTACTGGCCGGTGCGGTTCTGGCACTGGGAAATCTATATTTTATTTGCAGCCTGCCGGCCACCAAAACACCGGTTTCCACAGCCGAGGTAAACTGATTTAGCTTATTCATCGGTCAGCTCTTGTACCAAATAGGGATAAGGATTCACGGCGCCTTGACCACTGAGATAAATCCCATAATGCAAATGTGGCGGTGTATTTTGAGCATTGCCGCTATTACCGACATAACCAATGATTTCACCGGCTTCAATCCAGTCGCCTTCCTGAATCTCCGCTGCATAATCCTCTAAATGCGCATAATAATGATGGCTTAAGCCCGGACCAATCACCCAGACCACTTTACCCCCAAGGTTGTTGGTGCCCACCCGCGATACAATTCCAGCCGTGGTTGAGCGTACCGGCGTGCCGCGTTTGGCAAAAATATCGGTCCCCTCATGCCGACGCCCTTCACTGCGCGCTGCGCCCCAGGTATCACTAATCTGCCTGGCCTGCACACCTTCTACCGGGACCGGTAAAGGCGCCATGAATTCCTGCTGTTGCAATTTCAGATACAGCATCGGATAGCGCATACCGGCGGCATCACCCGAAGGCGGTGGCTGACAGCCGACCAGCAGCACACTCAAACTTAAGCCAAGCGCCAGACCGGCGAGCCGTTTAGAAATCAAGATATTCATGGCACCTGCATCATCAAGGGATAACTTGATCTTAAGGTCTGCTCAGGGGTAGATAAAACACGGTTTTTGTACAGGTTTTGCTGATCTGGGTTTGGAGATGATTCCTCTGCTGCTTTCCGATCTAGATCGTCATGGGCTATATAGATATGACAAAGGCTCTCATCATGAGAGCCTTTGTCAGTAAATCAATTTAAAAACCTATCTGCGCCTTTAGGCGATGAAAAAGTTTTTAAATTGGGGGTGCGACATCATTGCTGACGTTGGTTTTTCTGTTTTTGATTTTGTTGCTGAGGCTGTTGCTGCTGTTGACGTTGATTGTCATTCTGCTGCTGATTTTGTTGACGTTGGTTTTGTTGATTCTGCTGGTTTTGTTGATTAGCCATTTCATATCACTCCTGTATCAGTTCGATATGTCGCACAATATGTACAGGTATTACTCTACCGGGTTTTGTTTTTTGCCCAAGTCATAAGCTGTATCAAATTGCCTCAATGTAATTGGGCACAGGATTATCCATTACAAATCAAGTGAAAAAAGTTCTGTCATTTTACTTTACTCACCCAAAGCATCACTGTGGTTACTTGTCATTACATTGACACAAATGAATGGGAAGATAAGGCATAAAAAACCCGCGTTAAACGCGGGCGGTTACACCGAATAGATAGCGTTTTTATTGGTCCATCTTATCAATAATCGCCTGACCAAATTCGGAGCATCGCAGCAAGGTCGCATCTGGCATGAGACGTTCAAAATCATACGTCACTGTTTTGGCTGCAATCGCACCGGATACACCCCGAATAATCAGATCGGCCGCTTCGGTCCAGCCCATATCGCGCAGCATCATTTCTGCAGACAGAATAATCGAACCCGGATTGACCTTGTCCTGCCCGGCATACTTTGGCGCGGTGCCATGCGTGGCTTCATACATATGAATTGCCCCACCAATATTGGCGCCCGGTGCAATGCCAATCCCGCCAACTTCTGCCGCCAGCGCATCTGAAATATAATCCCCGTTCAGGTTTAAGGTGGCAATGACCGAATAATCTGCCGGACGCATTAAAATCTGCTGTAAAAAGGCATCGGCAATTACATCTTTAATCATAATCTCTTTGCCGGTTTTCGGATTTTTTAGTTTCACCCACGGCCCACCATCGAGCAATTCGCCGCCAAAACGCTCCAGCGCCACTTCATACCCCCATTCCTTAAAGGCGCCTTCGGTATATTTCATGATGTTGCCTTTATGTACCAAGGTCACACTCGGCTTGTCATTATCAATCGCGAACTGGATGGCTTTACGCACCAGACGCTGAGTGCCTTCTTTGGAGACCGGTTTAATCCCAATACCACAGTTTTCTTCAAAGCGGATTTTGGTGACACCCATTTCCTCTTTCAGGAATTTAATAACTTTTTTCGCTTCCGGTGAATCGGCTTTCCATTCAATCCCGGCATAAATATCTTCCGAGTTTTCCCGGAAAATCACCATATCGGTCAGTTCCGGATGTTGCACCGGCGAAGGTACGCCCTCAAACCAGCGCACCGGACGCACACAGACATACAGGTCCAGTTCCTGACGCAAGGCCACATTCAATGAACGGATCCCACCACCAACTGGTGTGGTTAGCGGCCCTTTAATCGACACCACAAATTCACGCAAGACCTCAAAGGTTTCTTCCGGCATATAGGTGCCATAAATCTTGTTGGCCTTTTCGCCGCAATATACTTCCATCCATTCAATCGCACGTTTGCCGCCATAGGCTTTTTGTACCGCCGCATCCACCACCGCTTTCATAGTCGGGGTAATATCCACCCCAATCCCGTCACCTTCAATAAAAGGGATAATCGGATTGTTCGGCACATTCAGGGATAAATCTGCATTTACCGTAATTTTGCTGCCATCTGCAGGCACGACGATTTTCTGATAACCCATAATCCTTGCTACTCCCTGTGATTGGTGGGCGGGCAAATCCATACTATTCTTGCCCGGCACCGGTCTTTTTTGGCTGTCTGCTTAATTGTATTTTTAACTCGATGATCTTTTCAGTTTAATCAAAATTTAACCAGCCCGGGATTTATAAGGGAAATGGCCTTATTTCTGTGCTTAATAAATCGGCATATATCCTGTGCCATATCTCAGCAAGTTTTACATTTCCAATCAAAATCATCTGCTCAGCTTTGCCATAAAGTTCAGGCAGATCAGACAGAATCTGCTATAGTAGCCGGATATTGTGGACCTTCTTTTTGCTCATTGTCACCCTTTCTCTCCCATGCCGGGTTTTATTACAGTTAGCATAAGAATCACACCCAGATTTTTTTATATTTTTTAGCAGGTTACAGTGAAAATAGTTATTCTTAACAAGCCTTATGATGTGCTGTCGCAGTTTCGTCCCGATGAAAAGCACCCAACCATGGCCGACTTCATTGATGATCCGGATTTGCGGATTGCCGGTCGTCTGGACATGGATTCAGAAGGTTTAATGTTCCTGACCGATCATGGCGGTTTAAACCAGTTTATTACCAACCCGGCCAATAAAAAGTTTAAAACCTATCTGGTCCAGGTCGATGGTGACATTACCGAAGAAGCACTAGAACAGCTGCGTAAAGGTGTAGAACTGAATGATGGCATGACCTTGCCGGCCAAAGCGATTAAAGTGGCTGAACCGGAGTGGTTATGGGAACGTCATCCGCCGGTACGTTACCGCGCTTCGGTGCCGACCTCCTGGGCTGAAATTTCAATTTGTGAAGGCCGTAACCGTCAGGTGCGCCGCATGACCGCTGCGGTCGGCTTCCCAACTTTGCGTTTAATTCGCACCAAAATCGGTTCGATTGATCTGGTTCAGCTGGGCCTGCAACCGGGTGAAACCCGTGAAATTGAACCACTGCTCTATAGCGACTTTAAAGATGTACCAGCCGAACAGCCGTATCGCTCACGTTCTTATGTGAAGAAACCGGGCGGCGCTGGTGGCAAACCGATGCAGAAAAAAGTCAACAAAGATGGTACCGCCAAGAAAAAATCCGGCACACCACGCATCTGGCAAATGGAAGAAGGTGAAAAGCCACGTCGCAAGACCAATGGCACCACCCGTCCCAACACCAAATCACGTGGTCGTCGTGCCCGTTAATGGGGCTGGCATCTGTATAGCTAAAAAAGCTGTTGCAAAGATGCGTTGAATAGACGATGAAAATAAGGCTCCAACGGGGCCTTATTTTTTTGCTTGTATTTTCAGCATCACAATGCTATTTATGATTCACATAATTTTAAATTTAAAATAAAACGTATCTTAAAAAAGGAGTCTGCTATGGATCAGCAAGTTAATCCCATGTTTCATCAGGACCGATTAATGCAGCATCTGGGCGCCCATTTGGTGTCGTTTGGTGAACACAGCGCACAGATTGAATTAAAAATTACCGAGCAGCATTTACAAGGCCATCAAACCTGTAACGGTGCGGTGATTTTTGCGCTGGCGGATGCGGCTTTTGCCATTGCCTGCAACACCGGCGAACATCCGGCGGTGGGTCAGCACTGCGGCATTCATTATTTAAAACCGGGCCTGCTCGGCGATACCCTGACTGCGGTGGCAGAACATAAGGCCAGCAGTGGGCGCAGCGGTATTTATGATATTCGGGTCACGAACCAGAAACAGCAGATTGTGGCGGAGTTTCGCGGCACCTCACGCCTGATCATCAAATAAGGTTTTGTTGCGAAAGGTTTTGTTGCGATAGATCTGCATAAAAAAACCGATGCCTGAGCATCGGTTTTTTATAGTATAGATTTCAGACTGTGATTTTACACTTTTAACCAGCGATCCAGTTTGGCCTGATCTTCAACTTTTAATTCAACTTCAGTCAGTTCAGAACCTGCTGCATTCACTTCAAACTGCATCAGTTCATCACGGCGGAAAGCATGTACTGTAAAGCTGCCGCTCTGTTTGGCATACTGTTCGATCAGTTTGCTGCTGGCTTTGAGGCCATCAATGGCAATGATTACATCATGCGCCGACAGACCGGCTTGCGCTGCCTGACCATCACGGCGTGCGGCCTGTACCAGTACGCCTTCCGGTTTATCGGCCAGTTTTAGCCCCAATGGCAAACGCTTGTCATTTTTTAAGCTGTAGCTCAGACCAAATTCCGGGAACAGCTGATCCAGCGGTAATTCTTCGGTGGTGTTAATCAGATGGTTAATCTGCTCAGCCCAGCTATCACCGGTTAATTCCTGACACAATTCATAAATCGTGCGCTCATGCACCTGAATCCCCTGCTGCGCATTGTCATACAGCTTGCGCATTAACTCATCCAGACTAGAGCCACGCAGACGTAAACCAAGATCTAGACACAAGGCCACCAGACAGCCCTTGTTGTAATAGCTGGTGCCGGCATGGTTGGAGTTTTCATCCTGACGGTAGAATTTCACCCAGGCATCAAAGCTTGATTCAGCCACGGTTTGGATTGCCCGACCCGGATTTTGCAAATAACGGTCAATCTGCGCTTTTAATAAAGCAATATAAGACTCCTGATTAACCACACCGCTGCGTAATAAAATCAGGTCATCATAATATGAGGTGAAACCTTCAAAAATCCACAACAAAGAGGTGTAACCTTCCCGGTTCAGGTCATAATTGACAAAGCTGTCCGGACGGATAAATTTCACCAGCCAGGAGTGGAAATATTCATGGCTGCACAGCCCCAGAAAACGCTGATATTCTTTCGACGGCTCTTCCGGCTCATTGGCTTTTGGCAAGTCATCGCGCGGGGTAATCAGGCTGGTACTGTTTGGATGCTCCAGACCACCATAACTGTTCCCGGTCGCCATGGTCATAAAGGTATAATCCTGAAACGGTGCAGAACCGAACAGGGCAATTTCAGTGGCGCAGATTTTTTCCAGGTCCTGCTGCATTCTCGCAGCATTCATGGCATGTTTGCCCGACACCACAAATTCATGTGGAATGCCTGCTGCATCAAAACTAAAACGGGTCTGCTCGGCCAGTTCAAACGGCGCATCAATCAGTTCGGCATAGTTTTTGGCTTTTAAGGTATAACGCCCCTTCACCAGACTTTTGGCCGCCAGTCCGGTCGCCAGCTGGAAATGTTTCAGCTCATTGGGTAGGAACACTTCGACTTCAATCGCTTTATCTTCCTGACCTTCCAGCCCTAAACAGGCACAGGCCGGATTGACATATAACCGGGTCTGATCAACATAGGCACCACGCACCGACAGGTCGTAGGCATAAACATCATATTCCACCGTAATCAGTTCATGATCGGTATTAAACAAACGCCATTTGTTCTTTTCAAATTTCTGGATTTTTAAAATACGCCCGGCTTCATCATAAGCCTTGACCGCTTCAATATGTTTGGAAAATTCACGAATCAGATAGCTGCCCGGAATCCAGGTTGGTAAAGCTAGAACCTGTGTCGGATTGGCCAGAAAGCGCAAAGTGACATGAATAAGATGCTGACGATAATCGTCAAATTCGATTTGATAATGCAACATAATGGGCGATATAAAAGATCAAAGAGATAACTTATCAATTAGCTTAACATTTTTTTGTCATGCAATGCGCAGTCGTCTTCATTGTCGAAAATTATCGCTAGTCAGGCGGCAAAAAAAAGCATAGCATGCCTAAAATTTTTATGTTCATGACCAACGGACTGGTTAAAAAAGGAATCCCCTTGAAACGTGTCATCTACCTGATTGCGCTGCTGTGCTGGCTATGCAGCTCGCTTGCGCATGCCACCTTATTATCTTTTAATCCTGAAACGGTTGAAGCAGAAGCCTGGACCGTGCTTGATCCACAATCGGGTCAGGTCATTGCAGAACACAATAGCCAGATTCAGCGCGCTCCAGCCTCGCTGACCAAGATGATGGTGGCCTATATTGTGCTCAAGGACATTCAGGCCGGCAAGCTGAACGTGGCAGATGTGCTGACCGCAACGTCGGTGGTGAAACAGGTGATGTGGGATGAATCCCAGATGTACCTGAAAGAAGGTGAGCAGATTTCTGTTGATCAGCTGCTAGCTGGTTTAATTGTGATGTCTGCCAATGATGCCGCCCTAACTCTGGCCGAACGGATTTCTGGCAGCGTACCGCAGTTCGTGGCACGTATGAATCAGGAAGCACAGGCCTTGGGAATGCAGCATACCCATTTCCAGAATCCGGCCGGGATTACCATGCCGGAACATTATTCTACCGCGGCCGATCTGGCCCGTCTGGCACAGGCGGTCGTCAATGACACTCCGGATTATCTCGCTTATTCCAAACAGACCAGTTTTACCTATAACCAGCGTTATCACCGTGCCACTAACATTCTGCTCAAACAGGACCCGACGGTGGATGGCTTGAAAACCGGCTATACCCGAGCCGCCGGTTATAATCTGGCACTGACGGCCAACCGTCTCACCCAGAATTTTGATGATCCGAACCGGCGTTTAATTGTGGTGGTTTTGGGTGCCAAAAGTGCATTTAAACGTGCTGAAATTGCCCAGCAGCTAATGAACATCAGTTATACCTACACCCGTAACGAAGTGGCTTTAAAAAACAAACAGCTGATTGCCGAATTACCGGTGGTGAAGTCAACCCTGAAAATGTTCAAGGTCGAAGTGCAGCAACCGAAAATTGTCACCACGTCCTTATATGGCGAAAACAGCGCGATTGATTTAAAACAGTTTGATGTGACCCAGCAGCGCCTGTTTGTTAACGATGCCTTCGGTCAAACCCGGCTGATTGAACCTTTAACCCAGACCGAAACCCATTTGAATGTCGAGCTAAAAGAAAAATTACTGACGGCCCCGCTGGCACAGGTGATGCAGCTGGCCACTGTGCATGTTTATCAGAATAACCGCCTGATCAATACCATTCATCTGGAAGAAGAAGTACATATTGCCGAAGCCAGCCTGTTTGAAAAATTGCTGATCTGGCTAAAAAGCCTGTTTAGCTTTTCCTCCAAGGATGAAACCGCAGCCAGAACTTATCCGCTGGTTTAATCATGTGAACAAGCACAGTGGAAATGCTACATGATGTAAGTTGTCGAACAATCTGAGCCATTTTCCTGACCGGGAGATGGCATAAATTGAGCCTGTTCTTGCATTAAAAATAACAATATAGGTTCATCATGTCAGCCTTACATCATATTGTGATTGTCGGTGGCGGCGCCGGCGGTCTGGAGCTTGCTACCCAACTCGGTCATCGTCTGGGTAAATCGGGCAAAGCACAGATTACTCTGGTCGATCAGAAACTGACCCATATCTGGAAACCGCTGCTACATGAAATTGCAGCCGGCACGCTCAATCCGCATCAGGAAGAAACCAACTATTTTGTCCATGCTGCCCAGCATCATTATCAGTTTACATTAGGCACACTGGTTGGCCTTGACCGGACCCAGAAAAAGATTCAGTTGCAGGCACCGCAATTTTCCAAAAAAGAACAGCCACCGAAGCAGATCGACGTGGATTATGACACACTGGTGCTGGCGCTGGGTTCCACTTCCAATGACTTTCATACCGAAGGGGTGAAACAGCACTGTCATTTTCTGGACAGTCTGCCCCAAGCCACGGTGTTTCATCAGGACTTGCTGCACCTGTATTTAGAAGCCCAAAATCAGCCGCAAAGCCGTGCCCTGAATATTGCCATTATCGGCGCCGGTGCCACCGGTGTTGAACTGGCGGCAGAGCTGTATCAGGCCAAACAGACCTTTGCCCAATATGGTTTAAACCGGATTGACCCGCAGCAGGTTCGGATTACGCTCATTGAAGCTGCCGACCGGATTTTACCAGCGCTGTCGCAGCAAATTTCCCGGCATACCCAAGTCCAGCTGGAGCGCTTTGGTATTGAAGTGCTGACCCAGCATCGGGTGGCCAAGGTCGATGAAGAACAGGTTTATTTTGCTGCAGGCAATCCACTGGAAGCAGAAATTAAAGTCTGGGCTGCCGGAATTCAGGCCCCGGAAATTTTTAAACAGTGGGATGATTTTGAAAAAGATCATCTGCACCGTTTAAAAGTCTATGCCACCTTACAGACTTATACCGACCCCAACATTTTTGCCTTTGGCGATTGTGCCCATTGTCAACCCAAAGCCGATGAACCGGTGCTGGGTCCGCGTGCGCAGGTGGCCAGTCAGCAGGCCAGCTTTCTGGTTCGTGCCCTGAGCCAGCACGTGAATGGGAAACCACTGCCGATGTTTAAATTCTCCGACAAAGGCTCGCTGATTTCTTTAAGCCAGCATACGGCCGTGGGTGAATTACTCGGTCGGGTCAATGTACAGGGCATAGTCGCCAAGTCGATGTATGTGTCTTTATACCGGCTGCATCAGGCCACCATTCATGGCTATACCCATGCCGGGGTGCTGACCGCCAAAGACATGCTCGGCAGAAAAATTGGCCCTAAAATAAAATTGCATTGAAATTTTATCGACTGCCCCAATATCTGGGAAAATGTCATAAAAAAGCCAAATGTGAGTTTTTTGAGTAAAAGTATTCAACAAATTTGCCTTTTCACTTTATGATGTACCCTTAGAAAACTAAATGGATCTATAACATGACTGCTATTGCAAATGACCTCGTGGTTTCTTTCCACTACACATTGACTAACGCAGAGGGTGAAACTCTCGACCAATCTCAAGGTGAACCACTTGCCTATTTGCATGGTGCGGGTAACATCATCCCTGGTCTTGAAAAAGCCTTAGAAGGTAAAACTGTGGGTGAAAAATTCACTGTAAACGTACCTGCTGCTGAAGGTTATGGCGAATACAACCCTGACCTGGTTCAAGAAGTTCCAGCGCAAATGTTCCAAGGCGTAGACAGCATTCAGCCTGGCATGCAGTTCCAAGCACAAACTGATGATGGCGTACAGATCGTAACGGTTAAAGCAGTTGAAGGCGAAAACGTAATCGTTGATGCCAACTTCCCGCTTGCTGGTCAAGACCTGACTTTTGAAGTTGAAATCGTAGAAATCCGTGAAGCGACTCAAGAAGAGTTAGACCACGGTCACGTACACGGTGTTGGCGGTCATCACCACTAATCTTGTGACAAGATGGAAAAGGCAAAGTCTGACTTTGCCTTTTTTTATGCCTGAATTTTAGTGGGTGAATAAACCATCACGATGCTAATTCGCCCGCTGCAGACAAGGCTTGGGCCAGATTGTGTTTGGCCTGTGCTTCATAATGCTGCTGGAAATACCGGGTCTGATATAGCGGTTGCATCTGATAAAACTGCATCAATACCGCACGGCGCTTGGGCTGATAAAGATTCTGCTCGACCCAGGCATATTCCTGATGAATCTGTTGCTGATATTCAGCAAAACGTGCTGGCGGCGCAGCCAGAATCGCCAGATCAATATCCAGCAAGGCATTTAAATCTGGCTCATCACTAGGCTGATGCTGCCGGGTCGCGAGAATCCAGCGGCTCACGGTTTCCAGTTGTGCTGCCGTTAAAAAATCTGCACATAAATGCTGGCACAATGTCGCACTTTGTGCTTCATTGTCCTGCGCTTTAGGATGATAGACCGCATCATGAAACCATAACGCCAGCTCGACCAGCGATGGTTGCTGCAACTGTGTGCGAATCTGATCGAAATGCTGCAGACATTGCAGAATATGCTGCACGCCATGATAGTGCCGCTGCGGCTCACTATAGGCCGCCAGCAGCCGCGCATACAGCTGCTGCGTCTGGCAGCGATTCAGCGAAAACTGCTGAGCGCAGCGTTGCCAATACAACTGAAAATCAGCAAGTTCTGATTGCATGGCACGCACTCCCCTGTTTATGCGGCTTGCTCATCTCGCTTAAACACCAGCTCACCTTTTAGGGAGCTGTCAGCATCGAAATAATAGCCATCGCTATTAAAGCCTTTTAAATCTTCAGCACGTTCAATTTTATTTTCGATGATATAGCGCGCCATCAAACCACGGGCTTTTTTGGCATAGAAGCTGATGACTTTATATTTGCCATTTTTCTGGTCTAAAAATACCGGCTTGATGATTTCTGCCTGAATCTTGCTTTCTTTCACCGATTTATAATATTCATCCGAAGCGATATTCACCAGCAATTCAGACTTGGCCGCAGCCAGATCTTCATTGATCAGATCAGTAATGATGGTGCCCCAGAATTCATACAAATTGCTGCCACGCGGATTTTTCAGCTTGGTGCCCATTTCCAGACGATACGGCATCATTAAATCCAGCGGGCGCAATAAGCCATACAGACCTGATAACATGCGCAAATGCTGCTGTGCATAATCAATGTCCTGATCCTTCAGGCTATAGGCATCCAGACCGGTATAGACATCGCCTTTAAAGGCAAACAGCGCCTGACGCGCATTGGAAAAATCAAAATCGGCCTGCCAGTCGTGGAAGCGTTCTACGTTTAAATTGGCAATTTTTTCGCTCACACTCATTAAATTGGCGATTTCTGAAGCAGATAGCGTACGACTAACGTCGATAAGTTCTTGTGAATGCGCTAATAGTCTTGGTAAGGTGTGGCTGTCGGTGGGTAATGCAGATTCATAATCTAAAGTCTTAGCAGGAGAAATTAAGGCGAGCATACACATCCTGATCAAAAAGTGGTTAAAAAATAATTAATCAAACTATAACAGTCAGCTTATTTTAATGCCAATCTGTGTTTTTCCTAAACATAATCGGTAAAATAATCGATTCTCCTGCCATTATTCGATTATCTTATGTCCGAGCAAATTTTCATTCCAGGTCCTGTGGGTCGAATTGAAGTTTTCGTAGATTATCCACAGGGTGAAGTGAAAGGATTCGCGGTTGTCAGCCACCCCCATCCATTGCAAGGCGGCACCCCGCAACACAAAGTTCCTGCATTATTAGCACAAATGTACCTTGAGCGCGGCTGCGTGGTATATCGCCCAAGCTTCCGCGGTTCAGGCCAGAGTGAAGGTGTGCATGATGAAGGCTTTGGCGAAACGGACGATATTCTAGAAGTCATCAAATATGCGCGCAGCCAGCACATTGGCCTGCCGTTCTATGCCGGCGGTTTCAGCTTTGGTGCGCATGTGATGGCAAAGAGTTATGCAGCGCTACCGGTTGAATTACAGCCAAAACAGACCATTTTATGCGGCTTGCCGACTGCGACAGTAGCTGGTGTACGTCACTATGTAACTCCTGAAATTAAAGGTGACATCCTGTTTATTCATGGCGAAGCTGATGATGTGACCCTGCTCTCGGACATGATTACTTGGGCCAAACCACAGCGTCATCTGGTTACCATTTTACCGGGTGCCAACCATTTCTTTACCGGCTATTTAAAACAGCTGCGGATTGCAATTACCCGCTTCCTGGCCTTAGGCTAAAGACAAAAACCCATCTGCTGATGGGTTTTTTTATGGGAGGAGATCAGTGACGGTACTGTTAATTTTAAAATGGATACAGACGAAATGGCTTCGCAATTCCAATCTGGGATTGTTTTAATTTTTCCATTCAAAGGCCGTAAAGTTTTCATCCTGTTTTAAGGTCTGCTCGACCGCCTGGGCCAGCTGATTTAGCAAGCTTTGCGATTCAATCCGGTCAAACCAGTCCTGCTCTTCTTCCGGATAAGACAGGATTTCACACACCAGTCGTCCTTCGGCATCGCGGCTTTCACAGCTCACGCTTAAGGGCAAAGGATGATCTTCCACACTAACCGCAATTTGTGCGCCACTTTGCGGCAGGGTTTCAAAGCCGTGCTGGTTTAACTGTCGGGCCAGCAAATCTGCCACATAGTTCTGGGCAATCTTACAGTCCTGTAATTCGGCCTTGTTATCACATTGTGCGGTAAACTGGAGTGTTTTCATAAACGACCCTACTGCTGTTCTTGTTGTATTTTTAGCATAAGCAATATAAAGCAAACAGCCAAGCAAAAGCTTGGCTGTTTTGGGTTATTTTTCTCTTTATTCGGTCACTTCAATCTGCAGACCGGCCTGAGCGGTCAATTGGGTAAAGGTCGGGAAGCTGGTCGCGACCGTTTCTGTACCCACAATTTTAATTACTTCCGAGTTACGTAAACCGGCAATCGAGAAGCTCATGGCAATACGGTGGTCATGATGTGACTCAATTTCACCGCCGGTGAACACAGGCGACCAGTCACCTGCTTTGCCCTTGCCTTCAATGATGATGCCATCTTCAGTTGGGGTACAGTCAATGCCCATGGTTTTCAAGCCATCTGCCATCACCTGAATCCGGTCAGATTCTTTGACGCGAAGTTCAGCTGCACCAGTCAATACAGTCTGACCTTCCGCACAGGCTGCTGCAATAAACAGCGCCGGGAATTCATCAATCGCCAGTGGCACCTGATCTTCCGGAATATGAATGCCTTTTAAGGTACGGCTGCCCTGAATACGAATGTCGGCAATCGGTTCACCACCGGCAATACGCTCGTTGGATACAGTAATATCTGCACCCATTTGTTTGAGGATTTCAATCACGCCAGTACGGGTCGGGTTAATGCCCACAGCTTCTAAAGTGACATCGGCATTTTCAGTAATGGCCGCGCCCACCATAAAGAACGCTGCAGATGAAATATCTGAAGGCACCTGAATATTGGTTCCCACCAGTTTACCGCCGCCTTGCAGGGAAATACGGTTACCTTCGGTTTTCACTTCATAACCAAAAGCACGCAGCATACGCTCGGTATGGTCGCGGGTTGGTTCCGGTTCAGTTACTGCAGTTTCACCTTCGGCCCACAAACCGGCCAGTAAAATTCCTGATTTCACCTGTGCAGAGGCCATTGGTAAATCGTACTGAATGCCTTTTAACTGCTGGCTGCCCGTAATTGACACCGGTGGCGTACCACGCTCACCTGTGGTCTGGATTTGCGCCCCCATTTCACGTAATGGCTTGGCAATACGCTCCATTGGACGCTTGGACAAGGATGCATCACCGGTCATCACCGAATCAAAGGCCTGCGCCGATAACATGCCTGACAGCAAACGCATGGAGGTGCCAGAGTTCCCCATATACAGTGCACCGGCTGGAGCTTTGAGGCCCTGCATACCAACACCATGAATGGTCACTTCACCATTTTTCGGGCCTTCAATACTGACACCCATATCGCGAAAAGCCTGCAAGGTCGCCAGCGCATCTTCACCTTCCAAAAAGCCGGTGACATGGGTGGTGCCTTCTGCAATCGCACCAAACATGATTGAACGATGTGACACAGATTTATCACCTGGCACAGTAAATTTACCCTGGAAATTTTTAGAGCCCGGTAAAATCGTAAATTGTTGTGTCACTTTATTGTTCTCCATCAACGGTTTTTGGGCCAGCATATGATTAAAATGCTGACGCGCTGCTTGAGCATGTCCCAGCAGGCCCATTAAAGCCTGCGAGTTTTCCTGTTCGATCAGCTGGCGCAAGATTGCCAGCTGTTGTTCAAAGCCATCGACTGCATTCAAAATTGCCTTTTTATTGGCAAAGAAGATGTCGTGCCACATTTGTGGATCACTGGCTGCAATTCGCGAGAAATCACGAAAGCCGCCTGCAGCATAGCGAAAAATATCTAAATTGTCTTCCCTGTTGGCCAGTTGCTCCACCAGGTTAAATGCCATTAAATGCGGAAGATGACTGGTATGTGCCAGCACTTCATCGTGCTTGTCCACATCCATACAGATCACTTCCGCTTTGGCTGCTTCCCACAGTTGAATCAGTTTATTGACCGCCCAATCCGCACTGGTCGGTAATGGAGTCAAAATCACTTTATGATTGGCGAATAAATCGACCTTACCGGCATGGACCCCGGTATGCTCGGCTCCAGCAATCGGATGCCCCGGCACAAAACCGGCAGGCAGTTGTTCACCAAAAACTGCTTTGGCTGCATCGACCACATTGCCTTTGGTGCTGCCGACATCGGTCAGGATTGCATCAGGTTTTAAATACGGTTTAATCTGCTGCAATACATATTCGGTGGCACGTACCGGCAAGGCCAGCACCACCAGATCAGCATCTTTCACCGCCTCGACCGGATCGCTATAACCGGCAGCAATTAAACCCAAGGCTTTGGCATCTTCTAGCGTTTTTTGCGAACGGGTCGATGCCACTACCTCATGAGCCAGCTGTTCAGCCTGAATCACACGCGCCAGACTTGAGCCAATCAGCCCAAGTCCAATAAAAGCGACTTTTTCAAACAGGGGTTGCGTCATGGCTTATGCCTTTGCGTCCAGACCTAACACCTTCGCCAGTGCAGTCAGGAATTTGGCATTTTCTACTTCTGTTCCAATGGATACACGAAGATGGTTTGGAATACCAACCGGACGTACAATCACACCTTCTTTAAGCAAGGCATTAAAGGTTTGTGCCGGATCAGCCTGTACATCAACCAGAATAAAGTTGGCACGTGAAGGTACATAATTCAGGCCCAGTGCTTTAAAGCCTGCTTCCAACTGCGCCATACCAGCCTTGTTCACTTCACGTGATTTTTCGATAAAGGCTTCATCTTTCAGCGCTGCTACAGCTGCCACCATAGCTAAATGGTTCACGTTAAATGGCTGACGGATACGGTTTAAATAGTCAGTCACCTGTACAGAGGCCAGAGCAAAACCAACTCGTAGCGCTGCCAGACCATAGCATTTTGATAAGGTACGGCTAACAATCAGGTTTGGATACTGATCCAGATATTTCAGGCTGTTGAAGTTTTCCGGGAAGTATTCCACATAGGCTTCATCCAGTACCACAATTACATTGGCCGGTACTTTCTGCATGAAGGCTTCAAATTCAGCTTCTTCAAACCAGGTGCCAGTCGGGTTATTCGGATTGGCAATGAACACCAGCTTGGTGTTGGCTTGAATGGCTGCAGCCATCGCCTCTAAATCGTGCGAGAAACCTTTGGCTGGTACTTCAATGGCCTGTGCATTAATGGCCTGAGTCACCAGCGCATAAACCGCAAAGGCGTGCTGGCTATATACGATTGAGTCCTGCTCGGACACAAAAGCGCGGGCAAACATTTCCAGCAGGTCATTTGAACCATTACCCAAAGTAATCCGTTCATGACCAAAACCAAACTGCGCTTCAATCTGGTCTTTTAAAATAAAACCACCGCCATCTGGATAACGACCAATTTCTGCCAGCTCGGCAGCCACGGCCTCTTTGACTTTGTCTGAACAGCCCAACGGGTTTTCATTGGATGCCAATTTCACAATATCGGTAATACCCAATTCACGCTCAAGTTCACTGATCGGCTTACCTGGTTGATATGGCTTTAACTTAGAGATGCCTTCATTAGCTGGGACAAACGACATTTTTTACTTCCAGATTTACAGGTGAAAAGCAGCCGCATGCAGCGCACACGGCCACCAGAGAATTTTATAAAACTGCCGCCGGATAAGAGCCGAGTACACGGACTTCTTTCACCAATGGACGGATTTCTTCAATCGCAGCTTTAACATTGTCTTGCTCAATATGACCTTCCAGATCAATAAAGAACACATAGGCCCATTTTTCAGGTAAAGCCGGACGGGTTTCAATACTGGTTAGACTAATGTTGTGTTTGGCAAATGGCGCCAGAATTTCCAGCAAGGCACCGGCACGGTCATGTGCAGACACCAGCAATGAAGTTTTGTCATTGCCGCTTTGTGGCACTTTCTCACGGCCAATCACCAAGAAGCGCGTGGTGTTTTCCGGGTTGTCTTCGATATTGCTGTGCATGATTTCAAGATCATAAATGGTTGCCGCAATTTCAGAAGCAATGGCCGCAGAATGCCATTCATTACGAATACGGCGCGCCGCTTCACCATTGGAACTTAAAGCCACACGCTCCACCCCAGGATAATGCGCATCTAGCCATTTACGGCACTGTGCCAGCGTTTGCTGGTGAGCATAAATCTGTTTAATGCTGTCTTTACGGGTATTTGCAGAAATCAGGAACTGATGATGAATCGGCAATTCAACTTCGCCAATCACATTCAGATTTGAAGTTTTAAAGCAGTCTAAGGTATGGTTCACCACCCCTTCAGAGGAGTTTTCTACCGGCACCAGACCATAATGCGCACTACCCGCTTCCACTTCACGGAAGACTTCATCAATGGTTTGTAAAGGGCGCACCAGGGCATCATGACCGAAATGCTTGAGTACCGCAGAATGGGTATAAGTCCCAACAGGCCCCAGGAAGGCAATACTTTGCGGTGCTTCCAGTGCCAGACAGGCCGACATGATTTCACGGAATAAACGTGCCATGGTCTGGTCCGACAATGGGCCTTCATTGCGATCCATAACATTACGTAAAACTTGTGCTTCACGTTCCGGACGGTAAAACAGCGGATTCTCTTCAGCGGCAAATTTGGCTTTGGCCACCGCTTCTGCCAATCGTGCGCGACGGTTAATCAGTTGTTGAATCTGCATGTCTACAGAGTCAATTTCCTCACGAATATTGTTCAGGTCAAGAGAAGTCGTTGTGTTTTGATCGTCGTTGATCATTGTTATGTCGCCCTTCATAAACGGTATGCAAACAGTATAACAATAGTTAGCTTTCAAATGTTGCGCAATACAACTTTGATTGATTCAGTCTTAAAAACAAACAGTTGGTTAAACTCTCTGCAACTTATGAGACTGTTTATCAATTGAGCAGCTATGACTCATGAATAATTCTGAACAAGTCACGACACTTTGCCTGTTTTTCCATCCAGAGTGTAGCGAATTTAAGCAGATGAAACAGGGTCTTTTTCCAATCAGCCGATAGCTTTTGCATCTGAATTCGATGAATAGTGATAGGATTTTGCAAGTTTATTGCGTAAACTGAACAGGCGTCATAATTACTTACATAGAAAATAACGCCCATAAATATTGAATAAAATTCCAGAAATTTTAACTTGAAAAAGAAATAAGAAAACTGGTTACAAAGCAGCAATGAAATTTTGCTTTTTCCCCTTTACTCTTTTATTTAAAGCAATTCGGAGAATAATAATGTCAAAAAGAATCGCGGTGCTGATTACCCATGATTATGAAGATGCAGACTATCCAGAATTGATCCACGCCTTCCGTGCAGCGCGGCATAGCGTGGTAAATGTTGAAAACAAGGCCGGCAATATTGTCTATGGTTATCAACGGCGCAGCTCGGTGACCATCGACCAAAGTATAGATGATGTGACCATTCATGATTTTGATGCGCTGCTGATTCCCGGCGGCCAATCTCCGGCGCAACTGCGTGATGATTTGCGTTTTGTCGATTTTGTCCGAAATTTTGCCAATGCCCAGAAACCGATTATGAGCACCTGTCATGGTCCGCAACTGCTGATTCATGCCAGTGTGGTCAAAGGCCGGCGCATGACCAGCATTGCCCCGGTGATGCTGGAGCTGATGGATGCCGGCGCCGTGTATTTTGATGAAGCGGTGGTGAATGACAATAACCTGTATATTTCCTCACGCTCACCAGCAGACTTGCCGATTTTTATTCAAGAAAGTCTGCATGTGCTCAGCCTGCATTAAAATAGTCTCAGAAACACACCCACCAAAAAACACCCGCCCAGTCGATGCTGGCGGGTGTTTTCATTTAGTCTGATGTATAGAACTTAACGGCCCAATAAACCGCGCGCCACAATCTCTTTCATAATTTCATTGGTACCGCCATAAATCCGCTGGATACGGGCATCGACAAAGAAACGAGAAATTGGATATTCAGTCATATAACCATAACCACCAAACAGCTGCAGCAGCTGATCGGCCACTTTCATCTGCATATCGGTCGAGAAGCTTTTCAATGCTGCTGCTGTTTCGACATCCAGTTTGCCCTGCATATACAGCTCAACATTCTGGTGATAAAATGCAGCCGTGGCCAGCTCATCAATTTTAGCCTGTGCCAAAACAAAACGGCTGTTCTGGAACTGGCCAATTTTCTGGCCAAAGGCCTGACGTTCCTGAACGTATTGCGTGGTGATGTCAATCGAACCACGGATAGCGCCCAAGGCGGTGGCGGCAATCGCGGTCCGTTCACGTGGTAATTCCTGCATTAAATAGGCAAAGCCCTGTCCCGACTGGCCCAGTAACTGTTCTTTGGGTACTTTCACGTTATCAAAGAACAATTCCGAGGTGTCCTGAGCATGCAGGCCAATCTTGTCGAGGTTGGTGCCTTTCTTAAAGCCATCCAGATGGGTATCGACTAATAATAAAGACACGCCTTTGGCGCGTGCCTGCGGATCGGTTTTTACCGCCAGCACCACCAGATCGGCATGTTGGCCATTAGAAATAAAGGTTTTAGAACCATTTAAAATATAATGATTATCCTGCAAAATGGCATGACTGCGCATGGCTTGCAAGTCAGAACCAGCACCCGGCTCGGTCATACCAATCGCACCGACCACTTCACCGCTAACCATTTTTGGCAGCCAGTACTGTTTCTGTTCTTCTGAACCAATATTTAAAATATACGGCGCAGCAATTTCTGAATGACAGGAAATACCGGTAGACAGTGCGCTATAACCAGCACGTGCCGATTCTTCCACCAGCATCAGCGAATAATGGGTCGGTACGCCATAGCCGCCATACTGTTCCGGTACATCTACACATAAAAAGCCGTTTTCACCCAGCTGGTTCCAGACCGAGCGCGGCATAATTCCTTCCCGTTCCCACTGTTCATAATGCGGGGCAATCTGTTCGCTCATAAAGCGGCGGAAGTTGTCACGGAATAATTCTAAATCTGCATCATAAGCCAGCATAGTCGATCCTTGTAGGGTATACATTCTTGTTTTACATTCAGCCCCATGCTATGCATTTTTAAGCGTACTGTCATGGTCTCGCCCGGCTTTTTTATTGACTGCCAAGTAATAAAAAAAGGAAGCCGAAGCTTCCTTTAGTCACCGCCCTGCTGTTAAGCCGAAGCAGATTGCTGGTTTTGTTCTGCCATCTTGCGGTCAATTTCTTCCGGATTATTTAATGCATATTGCAGCTTTTCCTGATCCAGCTGACCGACCCACTTCGCTACAACAATGGTTGCCAATGAGTTACCCACCAGATTGGTCAAGGCACGTGCTTCAGACATAAAACGGTCAATACCCAAAATTAGCGCCAGACCGGCCACCGGAATCTGACCCACAGCCGCCAGTGTTGCCGCCATCACAATAAAGCCTGAACCGGTCACCCCTGCTGCGCCTTTAGAGGAAATCAACAGCACCAGCAATAAAGTAATCTGATGATGCAGTTCTAAAGGTGTATTGGTGGCCTGAGCAATAAAGATTGCGGCCATGGTTAAATAAATCGAGGTACCATCCAAGTTAAAGGAATAACCCGTTGGAATGACCAGACCCACCACCGATTTTTCACAGCCGGCAATTTCCAGTTTCTTCAACATACGCGGTAGTACTGATTCTGAAGATGAGGTCCCCAATACAATCAGTAATTCTTCGCGAATCATGCGGATCATTTTTACGATACTGAAACCGGTCATGCGCGCAATACTGCCGAGTATGATAAAAATAAACAGCACACAGGTCAGGTAGAAGCAGATAATTAACTGCGCCAGTTGCGCCAGACTGCCAATCCCGTATTTACCAATAGTAAAGGCCATCGCACCGAAAGCACCAATTGGCGCAACTTTCATGATCATGTTCACAATGTTAAAGAACACATGCGAAATCTGATCAATCAGTTTCAAGACCGGCTTACCTGCTGGCCCTAAACGGTGTAAAGCAAAACCAAACAGGATGGCAAACATCAGCACCTGCAGGATTTCACCCTGGGCAAAGGCACCGACCACGGTATTTGGAATGATATTTAATAGGAATTCGACTGTAGATTGTGCTTCACCAGTTTCTACATATTTTGAAATACCGGTGGTATCCAAAGAAGCTGGATCAACGTTCATGCCAACGCCTGGTTTCCAGACGTTAATCACCACCAGACCAATAATCAGGGCGATGGTAGAGACAATTTCAAAATACAGTAATGCCACGCCACCGGTTTTACCGACCGATTTCATGCTTTCCATACCAGCAATACCACTCACCACGGTACAGAAAATCACCGGCGCAATAACCATTTTGATTAAACGGATGAAGCCATCACCTAAGGGTTTCAGCTGCTCACCCAGACCTGGAACATACTGTTCCACGCCATTAATAATTTGTGTGCCACTAGGAGAATAATGACCGACGAGAATACCTGCAATAATTGCAATAATCACCTGAAAGTACAGGGATTTATAAATAGGTTGTTTGGCCATAACAGATCTACTTTTGTTCTTGTCCAGAGGACAAATACCCTTGATTTTTTACCCACGACCTGTTCTGCCTGTTTTTAAAACAACAGGCATACACTGCCTTGAGCCATGGCTCAAAACATTCAACGCTTTATTTTCATCAGCAAAAGTCGGGCTTACTTTGAGCCGCCAGAATAAACAGGCTCAAACGCAAAAGCGGCTTTTTAGAACAGGAGATGAGTAAAAATAAAAAACAATATAAAACGCTGCGAATTTTACCTAAAATTCAGATGTAGTGCTGCTAAAAACAGCGAGAACTGGCGAACTTTAAAGCAGAAGTAGCTTAGACATTAGTCTAAATCCGAACAAAGCATACGGTTTTTAAAAAGCCGCGAAAATGTGTATATTGTGGGAAGCGACCGGCGCCATTTATTTGAGATTCAGGCAGTTACATGAGCACGAAAAGAAACATTTATAAAGACGTTGAACATCCTTTTGCCCAGTACGTACGTATTGTGGGAAAAGGCAAAAATGGTGCACGTTCCCTCACCTATGAAGAAGCCTATCAGGCCTTTTCCATGATCCTGAAACAGGAGGTACTCGATGTTCAGCTCGGCGCTTTTCTGATGCTGCTGCGGGTCAAGGAAGAATCGGTCGATGAACTGGCCGGCTTTGTTCAGGCCACCCGTGACCAGTTGCAGTTTAAAGCTTTAGATGTTGATCTGGACTGGTCCTCTTATGCCGGGAAGCGCAAACATTATCCGTGGTTTTTACTGGCCGCGCTGACTCTGGCTAAACAGGGTTTTAATATTGTCATGCACGGCGCTGCCGGGCATACCATTAACCGGGTCTATACCGAACAGGTGCTGGAATACTTAGGCTATCCAATCTGCCAGTCAGATACGGAAGTCGAACAGCAATTACAGCAGCGTCATTTTGCCTATCTGCCTTTAGAGGTGATTTCTCCGGTGCTGGCCGATTTGATTGCACTACGGAATGTGATGGGCCTGCGCTCTCCTATTCATACCCTCGCCCGGCTGATTAACCCCTTTAATGCCAAAGCCACCGTGCAGGCCATTTTCCATCCGGCCTACCGCAGTTCCCATCAGCAGTCGGCGTTTAAACTGGGCTATCTGAACAGTGCGGTGATTAAAGGTGAAGGCGGCGAGTTTGAACGGAATCCGGATGCCAAAACCTTAATTTGTGGTATCCGTAACGGCGAGCTGTATGAACATGAATTGCCAAAGCTGACCGACAACCGCAGCCCGATTGAAGAAGAACTGGACCTGGCGGTATTTAAAGCCGTCTGGGAAGGCCAGCAGTCGCATGAATATGGTGAAGTGGCGGTGGTGGAAACCATGGGCATTGCGCTGTATACCATGGGCGTCTGCGACAGTTTTGCAGCAGCCATGGACAAAGCACAGCAATTCTGGGCTGCGCGTTTAAATGCTTAAGCCACAAAACATAGCCAATAAAAAAGGTAAGCCGCGGCTTACCTTTTTTTGTATGAATCTGCTCTTAAAGTTTAAATAAACTTGATTGGCTGGAAATCTTCATTTTTGTGGTGATCATCATCACATTGTTCACCTTCTTCCTTGGTGCCGCGGTCAATATAACCGCTGCGTTCGGTTTCCGGTAAATGCTGGATTTCCCAGGCATATACAGCCTGCATACAAATTTCGCGCTGCTCTTTGGTCAACGCCACGCCATTCGGCCATTTACCAATCTCTACCGCGGTTTTTAGACGACCAACAATTTCAGGATTGAGTACGGCCAGCATCTGTTCAATATTCATCATAAATCCTGCTGTTGCAAAGAATCAAAATCTTGGTTCCAGCCGAGCTTGGTACGACATGCCATATAGAAGTCATAACCCGGTGGATGAAGTAGGTTTAACTTATAGGGATGCTTGCGGATATGCAAACTATCCCCAACACTGAGTGAAACACTGTGCTGACCATCGGCACTGACCATTGGCAAAACACGGTTTTCACGAATCTGAATTTTAATTTCACTTTGTCCACCAACCACTATCGGGCGTGAAGACAAGGTATGCGGATGCATCGGCACCAGCACAATTGCATCCATACTCGGATGCACAATCGGCCCTCCACCAGACAAGGCATAGGCAGTAGAACCGGTAGGCGTAGATACAATTAAACCGTCACTGTGCTGACGATAAACATACTGACCATCAATATTCAGGTCAAAATCAATCATGTGTACCGATTTACCGGAATGCAGCACCACATCATTTAAAGCCACCGCTTCATAAATGACTTCGCCTTTGGAGCGTACTTCCATTTCCAGCAGGAAACGGCGGTCCAGCTGAAATTCGCCTTTTAATACCTGATCCAGCTTGAAGATGACTTCCGTGGGTTTAATGTCGGTCAGGAAACCTAAACGACCACGGTTTACCCCGATGACCGGCGTATTGTACTTGACCAGTGCGCGCGCTGCATGCAGCAACGAGCCATCACCGCCGACCACAATCACCAGATCAACCACTTCGCCCAGTAAGGCGCGGCTGACGGTTTGGGTATTCGGATAAGGGACCAGTTCTGCTGTTTCTGCATCGAATACCGGATGCAGGCCTAAATTCAGCAGATGATCATGAATTAAACTGAGCGTTTCTACGACCGAAGTTTTGCCAGGACGTCCAATCAATCCGATATTACGAAAGTTCTTGTGTGAAATTTGCACCTACGACATCGCTCCGCTACGATCCGTTGACTATAATAGCACTAACCCGAATGTTTTAAAAAAAACTTTAGAAATCTGAATCCAACCGTTTTTTCTCCTCGATTGGCCGCTTCATTCACAGATTAAATATTGCAAATTATGTAAAAGCTTCGCATGATTAGCCTAATTTCTTAGGGTTTTATTGCGATTTATGAAGTCTGAACGTGGCATAGGTATTATTGCACTTCTATTTTGTATACTGGTGATTGGGGCATTTCTGGCATTAAGTATCTACCTGATTCGATTAGATAATATTGTTAGAGATAAATTTGAAGGACAGCGCTGGGATATTCCGGCCAAGGTCTTTGCTCGTCCGCTGGAAATCTATACCAATGCACCGCTCAATAAAGCCGATTTCGTGCAGGAATTAAAACTTTTAGGCTATAAAAGCGCAGAAAGCTATAACAAAACCGGCAGCTATGTCGATGCGGGCGACACCTTGTTCGTGCATACCCGCGGCTTCGATTTTGGTGAAAGTGTTGAACCGGAACAGGTACTCAAAGTCAGCTTTGCCAATAACCAGATTGCTGAAGTCAGTGCGACTAAACCATCGACCACCGGTATTGCCCGTTTAGAACCCATGCTGATTGGCGGGATTTATCCGCAGCACAATGAAGACCGGGTGCTGATTAAACTGAACCGGGTGCCAAAACCGTTAATTGAAGCCTTAATTGCCACCGAAGACCGTAATTTCTACCTGCATCATGGCGTGTCGATTCGCGGGACTGCGCGTGCCATTGTCAGCAATATCACCGGCGGGAAACGTCAGGGCGGCTCGACCCTGACCCAGCAACTGGTGAAAAACTTTTATCTGACCCCAGAACGTACATTAAAGCGTAAAGCCAATGAAGCACTGATGGCGATGCTGATTGAGCTGCATTATGACAAAGATGAAATTCTGGAAGCCTATTTAAATGAAGTGAACCTGGGTCAAAACGGTAACTATTCTATTAATGGTTATGGTCTGGCCTCACAGTTCTATTTTGGTCTGCCGCTGCGTGAACTGAATATTGCCCAGCAGGCTTTTCTGGTTGGTCTGGTACAGGGACCGTCTTTATATAATCCATGGCGTAATCCGGAAGCGGCCGAAAAACGCCGTAATATTGTATTGAACAATATGCTGGTGATGGGTTATCTAACTCAGGAACAGTATGAAACCGAAACCGCGCGTCCGTTAAATGTGATTGCCAAACCGACCATGGGCCCTGCCCGCTTCCCAGATTTTCTGGACATTGTGCGCCGTCAGTTACGTGCTGAATATCAAGAAGGTGATCTGACCAATCAGGGACTACGGATTTTTACCACTTTAGACCCAATTGCACAGACCAAGGTACAAAGCGCATTTAAAGAATCAGTAAACCGTCTGGCCAATGCCAATCCGCGCCGTTTAAAAGATTTGCAAGGTGCGGTGCTGGTGTCCCATCCTGAAAATGGTGAACTGGTGGCTGCAGTCGGCTCTACCCAAGACTTTACCGGCTTTAACCGTGCGCTGGATGCCAAACGTCAGGTCGGCTCGCTATTGAAGCCAGTCATCTATTTAAGCGCGCTGGAATCGGGTCGCTATAACTGGGCCAGTCCGGTACAGGATACCGAAATCAGTATTCCATCTGCCGGCAAGTCCTGGACACCGCGTAATTACAGCGGCAGCGAACATGGCGTAGTCCCGATGGCGCAAGCGCTGGCCAATTCCTATAACCTGTCGGCGGTACGTTTAGGTCAGGAATTTGGTCTATCAACCTTCCGTAACCATCTGATTAAATTTGGCGTCAGCAGCGAAAATATTCCACAGTATCCGTCCATTTATCTGGGTGCAGTCGATTTATCGCCTATGCAGGTGATGAATATTTATGGCAACTTTGCCACCGGTGGGTTCCAGTATCCAACCAAAGCCATTCGCGCGGTGGTCGATTCTAATGGTCGTCTGCTCGAGCGTTATGGCCTGTCAGTACAGCAGACCATTGAACCGTCTGCGGCCTATATGCTGAATTATGGCCTGCAACAGGTAATGAGTGCAGGAACCGGACGTGCAGCCTATAACAGCCTGTCCAGCGATTTAAAACTGGCCGGTAAATCGGGCACCACCAATGATACCCGCGACTCCTGGTTTGCCGGTTATTCGGGTAACTATTTAAGCGTGGTCTGGTTAGGGCTGGATGATAACAAAGTCACCGGTTTGACAGGTTCATCGGGTGCCCTGCCGGTGTGGAGCAATGTGATGCGTCAGCTGCGCCAGAAGCCGGTGAATCTACGCCAGCCGGACAGCGTACAGTGGCACTGGATTGACCGTGACTCTGGTCACTTGTCGGCTCAAGGCTGTGCTGGTGCGATGTATATTCCGATTTATCGCAATCATGTGCCGCGTCAGGCCACCGCCTGTGGTTTACCGCATTATCAGGTTGAGCCGGTTTACAATCCGGATACCGAATATTACCAAGCTGTACCTGAAAGCAGTGACAGTATCGAGAATTATATCCAGGAAAGTGAAGCCGAGATGGAAAGACAACTTTCCGAAAATGATGCACGCATCATTTCAAGCGGCAGTTATACGCAATAAGTGGACCCTTAATTAAATGACCTTGAAATATCTGATCTTGGGGATGGGACTGGCTGGACTGGTGGGCTGTCAAAGCCTGCCGGAATCCAAGCCGGCACCGCAACCGGACCAAGAAAAAACGACTGAACGAAAAACCATTCGCACACCCACCGGCGTGGTGATTCATCCTTATGAACAGGAAGAAATTCAGCGCAAGAAATTACAGGTCGTGGTTCCTGAACAAAAAGTACAGCAGCGTTTTGAAGATGGCCGCTCTTTACCAGCGTTTAAGAAACTGATGCAGCAGACCCAGACGGCTTATCGTCAGGGACAATGGGCGCGTGCCGAAGCTGCCGCCTTACAGGCACAGCGTCTGGCACCGCAATCGGCTGAAACCTATATGTATTTAGGGCTGGTGGCGAACCAGAAAAAACAGCCGAAAAATGCAGAAGCCCTGGCCCGCCGTGGTCTGAGCTATGCACAAACACCGGCGATGAAACGCCAATTATGGCTGATTATTCAAAAAGCCGGCCAGCTACAAAACAATAGCCGTACCGTGCAACAGGCACAGCAAGCGCTGAAACAACTTTAGGCTGAAGCGCTATCCAACGCATCCATAAAGCGGATCCCGGCAATACCATATGCATGGTGTTGCTGGGCCTGCGCCAAGTCCTGCCGATGTATCCCGCCTAAGGCAAACACCGGAATATCGACCTGTTTGGCCCAGTTCTGAAATTGTGCCCAGCCTAATGCCGGAGTATCCGGATGGCTGGCTGTTGGCAGCACCGGACTTAAAATTGCAGCATGACAGCCAATATTCTGCGCATGTTGTAACGATTCCAGATCATGACAGGCAGCAATATAACGCTGACCGGCCTGCAGGCTGCCCTTGTGCAATTGCAGACATTGTTGCTGCTTTAAATGGATGGCAGCGACCGAGACCTGCTGCACGCTATTCAGCTGCTTCCACAGTTCCAGATTAACAATTAATGATTTTAAACAGCCAATATTCTGCTCAGCCAGTTCAATACTGCGTTCCGGTGCCGGTGCGACACGCCAGTACAGCAGTTGCTGGGTATCCGGGGTATCCAGACAGTTTAAGTCTTCACTAATTTTGATACATTCAGGCCAGTAGAGGCGTTGCAGCATACGCTGGTTGGCTTGCGGGAAATTCAAACGAGCCAAATCCTGCCGTTTATACCAGGTCCACGGTTGCTGGATGTCTGAGAGCAACGCCGCCGGCACAAAGGCATGGAACACATGCAAATTGACAATCACATCTTCATATTCATGCCGGATAAAATCAAACTCATGCCACTGGATCAGGTCAATGCCTACTTCTTCGCGCACTTCACGGCGACAGGCCTGCACTGGCGTTTCATGCTGCTCTACCTTGCCGCCGGGAAATTCGTGCTTATTGCCCTGATGCTGTTTGGCTTCGCGCCAGCCGACCAGGACCTGGGTCTGATGCAATAAAATCCCAATCGCGATATGTAGATGTGGCTTTGACATGAAACGTCCTGTTTTTGAAATATGAGCAAGTGTAAGCAAATTTATACTTTTTATAAATTCCCCAAATCAAGCGTTGACAGATATATTTGATAATGATTATCATTTATATCGTTCAACATACACCACGGAGTCGAAGGAATGAACGCACCATTTAGCCTGTTTAGCCGTAATGCAGATCAACAGCATGCCTTACCAATGTTACATTCTAATAACCTGTTTGCTCTTGGTCGTGAAATTCGCATCATGCATGCCGGAGAAGAATACCGCCTACGCCTTACCCGTAATAATCGCCTTATTCTCACCAAATAAGAACAATATCTGAATAATAATAATCGTGGGAAGCAGCAGTATGAATCAGCGCATACTGCTTTTTAACTGCCCATGCGTATCTCAAGATTGAACTCAATATTGTTATTTTCGATTTTGTTATTTTTGCTTCACACCGGGCAAACTCAGTTCCACCAGTAAACCGCCTAAAGCTGAACGGCTAAACTGCAATTGGCCCTGATGCAGGCTGATAATCTTTTTACAGATCGAAATGCCAAGACCACTGCCCTGGGTTTGTGTGCCCAGCGCCCGATAAAAACGCTCACCCAGACGTTGTAACACCTCATCACTAACCTCTTGACCATTATTTTCAATACACAGCTGCACCTGTTCAGCATCACCATTGATACTGACCACCACCTCACCCTGTTGCGTGGCATAGCGGATGGCATTGTCGATCAGGTTACGGATACAGGTATATAGCAATTCTGGATTGGCCTGAATGATCGCCGGTTGTAGCTGCAAGCGCGGTTTAATCTGTTTTTCCAGACTAAACGGTGCCAAGGCCTCGAGCACATCCAGCACCAGCTTTTGTAAATCAACCTCGGTTATAGGCAAGTCTTGCAGATGTGCCGGGTCTAAACGCGCCAGTAACAGCAGATTCTCCAATACCTGAGTGCCGCGGTTGACATCGCGCTGAATCTGGGCCAGATCTTCCGCTAATTGCGGCTGATCCTGATATTTGCGTTTTAACACCTGCAAGCGCATTTGAATGGCAGAAAGCGGCGAACGCAGTTCATGTGAGGCGTCAGAAGTAAAACGCTGCTCGGCTTCTAAAGAATGTTCCAGCCGGCTAAGCAAACGGTTTAACTGCTGCACCATCGGCTGTAATTCCAGCAATTCTGGCTGGGTGCTTTGCACCGGACTCAGATCCTGCACATGCTTTTGCGCAATTTGCGCAGATAAGGCCTGTAAAGAGCGGAACTGTTTATGAATGGCAAAATGCACAATGCCCCATTGAATCAGCCACAGTAAAATTAAAATCGCGGCATAGCCCAGACCGGTGGCCCAGATTTCCTGAAAACGGACATTCATTTTCTGGGTCATCAATACGCTTAAGTCATCATCACTGGCCACATAAACGCGCCATAAACGCTGATTCGCCCAGACAAAGGAAAATCCCTCTTCCTGCTGTGTGATCGTAGCTGGTGCTAAGGGAAAATCTTCTGTTTCGGTCAAGGTCTGCTGGCCCAGTCGCAGCTGATAATGCATCTTGAACTGTTCAGTGAGTTCATCGACCTGCTCGCCGGCGCCACTGCTAATATCCTGCAATAACAGCATATCGGCCGCCTCATCCATGATTTCATCTTGCAGCTGCATGGTCTGATAAATTGACACGGCAAACAGCAGCACCAGTGCCAGCAGGCCGGCAATCATCGAACTCAGTACCGAGGTTTTGACCAGGGTTTTCTGTAAAGAAACCGCACCCGTTTGCTTCATTTACGCCTGTTCCTGCTGCATGCGATAGCCCAAACCGCGAATGGTTTTAATTAAATGGCTGCCAATTTTTTTACGCAGCTGATAAATAAACACTTCAATGGCATTGCTTTCAATTTCATCGCCCCAGGCATACAGCGATTCTTCCAGCTGCTCCCGGGTTACGACATGCTCGGGCTTTTGCATTAATTTATACAGAATCTGAAATTCCTTAGCGGTTAAATTCACCGCGTGGCCATCCTGGGTTAAGGTTTTGGCTTGAGTATCTAACAGCAGATTGGCAAAACGGATCTGATGATCGGGCTGGGTCTGCCGGGTACGTAACTGGCTGCGCACCCGTGCTGACAGTTCTTCCAGGCTAAAAGGCTTGACCAGATAATCATTGGCGCCTAAATCCAGTCCATCGACCCGGTCCTGAATGCTGTCTTTGGCGGTAATAAAAATTACCGGGGTATCCAACTGTTTACGGCGCAAAGCGGTCAGAATTTCATCGCCGGTATTGCCCGGTAGGCCACGATCCAGCAGCACACAATCATAGTGATGCTGCTCAATGGCCAAAATGGCATGATTGCCACGCTCGACCCAATCGACGTTATAACCGTCCATTTCCAGCCAGGTTTTAATACTTTCTGCCTGAGAGGCGTCATCTTCTGCCAGTAAAATACGCATTGGTTCTACTCTAGCTTTTTTTACATCATGCCTGATTTTTCACAAGATTCAAAAAAACCACATGCATGGAGCATGTGGTTTTGCGTGGAGCTGCAATCAATCTGATTAAAAGGTCGGCTTAGAAACGAACCTGCTCGACATCAATTTCAACACGTTTAGAAGGTTTATAATCAATGTCCACTTCACCGGTAATCACTACTGGAGTTTTGGCAGAAATCGCTTTACCATTCCACAGGTCATCATCAATATCTACTGTGATGGTGCCAGTGCTGTCGCGGAACTGGTATTTTTCATCACCAATGGCTTTTACGATATAACCTTTCAGCTGGACATTGCTGTCATCTTTCATGGTTAACGCCTGTTTCACCGTGGTTGCTTGCGCCAGTGCAGACTGGTTCACTGCGGTATCTGCAACAGCAAATGTAGTTGCGCCCACTAGACCTGCAGTTAAAAGTGCTTTTGAAAATAGGTTCATCTGTCTTTCCTCATTCAGTGTTGTTCGTTTCGATGTAGTCATTAAAACAAAGCAAGATGAGCTGAATCTTAAGATTTCCTCATATTCAAAAATTTTTCACTTTTTTGGGTTTTAGTTTAACGGTACCACCCGCAGTACTTCTTCCAAGGTGGTAATACCGGCCATGACTTTACGCGCCCCGGCAATCCGTAGTGGCTCGATGCCTTCTTTCTTGGCCTGCTGGCGTAACTGGGTCAGATCGGCATTGGCACCTATCAGCTGTTTGGTGTCCAGACTCAGCGGCATAAACTCATAAATCCCGATCCGGCCTTTATAGCCGGTCTGACGGCAGGCTTCACAGCCCACCGGCTTATAAACTTTTTCCGGCATCTCCATGACATAGTCAAACGTCAGATGTTCCCATTCATTGGCATTAATCATGCCTTCCTGTTTGCAATGCGGACACAGCTTGCGCACCAGACGCTGCGCCAATACCCCCAGAATGGTGGCCGCAGTTAAAAAAGGCTGCACACCTAAATCATGCAAACGGGTCAGACTGGACGGCGCATCATTGGTATGCAAGGTCGATAACACCAGGTGACCGGTTAATGCCGCCTGAATGGCCATATTGGCCGTATCCTGATCACGAATCTCCCCGACCATAATAATATCCGGGTCCTGACGCATCAGCGCGCGTACACCATCGGCAAAGCCCAGCTCAATGCCCTGATTGACCTGCATCTGGTTAAAGCTCGGCTCAATCATTTCAATCGGGTCTTCAATGGTACAGACATTAACTTCATCGGTGGCCAGCTGCTTCAGTGATGAATACAGCGTAGTGGTTTTACCGGAGCCGGTCGGCCCCGTGACCAGAATAATACCATGACTATGACTGGTCAGACTTTGCCAGCCCTGTAACAGACGCTCTTCAAAACCAAGCTGCTGGAAACTGCGTACCAGCACTTCCGGGTCAAAAATACGCATCACCAGTTTTTCACCAAAGGCTGTCGGTAAAGTGGAGAGACGCAATTCGGTTTCCTGCCCTTTGGGAGTACGGGTTTTTAAACGGCCATCTTGAGGTTTGCGTTTTTCTGCCACATTCATGCGACCGAGAATTTTAATCCGTGAAATGACCGCAGTTAAGGTATTGGCCGGCATGTTATAAATGGTATGTAGTACGCCATCAATCCGGAAACGGATTTTCCCCTTGTCTTTACGTGGCTCCAGATGAATATCACTGGCACCCTGTTCAAAAGCAAACTGCAGCACCCAGTCCACCAGTTTAACAATATGCTGGTCATTGGCATCGGGGTTTTGGGTATCGCCCAGCTGTAATAAGGCTTCGACACCTTTATTTTCACGGTCATGTGCTGCGGCTTTTTGTGAACCACTGACCGCACGACTGACCTGATAATATTCTACCAGATAACGCTGTAACTGCTCTGGACTCAGCAGCACGCGCTGGATTTTACGCGGCAATAAACTGTGTTCTAAATTGGCGACCCAATCGGTCATAAACGGCTGATCGGTGGCAATGAACACCGCATCGGGCTGAATCTCTACCGCCAGAATTTTATTGCGCAGGGCAAATTCCTGGGACATCACCGCGGTTAAAGCGGCCACATCGGCCTTTAACGGATCAATCACATAAAAAGGCAGCTCGGTCTTTTCTGCCAGCCACTGACATAAACGGTTCAGTGTCAATGTGGTTTGGGGATGCTGCTGATCGGTCAGGTTAAAATGCGCAATCCATTGCAACGGATGCCATTTCAGCTGCTCACGCTGGCGATGCGTGGTCTGTACCAGCATTTTATCGCGTTCGCTGATCCGGCCATCTTTTAATAATTGCTCTAAACACCAGGTGGTATCAATTTCAAAATTAAAATTCATTGTTTTTGTTCCCCCAACATCAGCACACTATAGCAGAGTTTATTTTTCCCGCCTGCCTTTGCCACTGGAAAATCTGATGCAGATACGCATCAAGCGCAGCTCCTGCAAATTAAACATACAGTTCCGCATAGCAATCTTCACAGAATCAATTATATGATGGAGACGTCGCCCCACTGCCGCGGGATATAAAGATGGAATTTTTAACTGCCCCTTCAATCTTGAGTACCTCTTTTCAGGAGCTGATGACTATGCTTGCAGCCGCACTTGGCTGTGGCCTGTTAATTGGTCTGGAACGTGAACGCAGCAAGCACAATGAAGCCAACCATCATTTTGCCGGGGTGCGCACCTTTGCCGTGTGTGCCTTGCTCGGTGCGATCTGCTTTTTGCTAGGGCCAGTTTTTGGTATTGTCGGGGCCGTGATTATTGGCGGAGTTGGGCTGTTTTCGCTTAAAAATCAGGTTGAAGACCCGGGTGCGACCACCGAACTGGCCTTTATTATGACCTATTTTATTGGCGCGCTCTGTTTGTGGAATATTCCGTTGGCGGCTGGTCTGGCGGTTATTTTAACCGGTCTGCTCATGACCAAACACCTGATGCACGGCATTGTCAGCAAATGGATTACCGAAGCAGAGCTGCGTGATGGTCTGTTCCTGCTGGCACTGGTTCTGATTGCCCTGCCTTTGACCCCGGATACGCCCTTATGGGGCAATGTACTTAATCCTTATGTGATTTTAAAACTGCTGATTCTGATTTTATCGGTACAGGCTTTAGCGCATATCGCCAAGCGCCTGCTGTCCACCAATAATGCACTGATGCTGTCCTCAATTGCGTCCGGCTTCGTATCCAGTACCGCCACCATTGCCAGTTTAGGCATGGAAGTGCGTTCCGGTCGCGGCGATGCCCGGATTAATGCCGGTGCCGCGCTCATGTCCTGCGTGGCGACGCTGTTGCAGATTCTGATTATTATTGTGGGGATTAATCTGTCTTGGTTTAAGGTATTTGTGGTACCGAGTGCAGTGGCAATTGTGATTCTGGTGGCGGTGGGTTACTGGCTGCTCAGAAAAAATACCGGCTCACAGCAAAAAGCCAAAGAAGCCGATAGCCGCATGTTTAGCCTCAAAGAGGCCGCGATTATTGTGGTCACGCTCACCCTGATTCAAGCCATGGTCTACGGACTGGATCAAGCTCTGGGCAGCACCGGTTTAATTGCCGGGACCTTTCTGGCGTCTTTATTTGAAATTCACGCCGCCGCTGCCGCGGTAATTACCCAAGGTTCTCCCAGCAATTTAACCCTGTTTTATGCGCTGATTTTAGGCTTGGGTGCACATGCACTGGCCAAATGCGTGAATGCCTTTTTAATTGGCGGACCACGCTTTGCCTTGTATTTTGCACCGGCCCAAATTCTGCATATGGCGGTGCTGATTGCGATGGCTTATTTTATGTTTAAGCCGGCTTAAGCGCTAACATCTGAATCAGCACCTGATCTGGCTGTACTAGAAATCCGACATCAATATTGGCAAAGTGCATTTTATAGAGCCGGGTTTCATCCTCCTGATAAGCCGGACGCGGGTCTAAAGACAACACCTGTTCCAGCTCACCCAGCATCTGCGCGCTAATTTTATGCTGCTGCAACAATTGCTGTTTTTGTACAGCGGCCTGCTCTGTCCACACCACCTGTTTACGTTCAGGCTCATCCTGCGCATAGCCACTTTGCGCCTCCATGACCGCATCAGAATACTGGATATAAGGCTTGATATCTAAAATCGGTGTACCATCGAGTAAATCACTCCCGGTCACATAAACCCGTACTGCCTTGCCGACTTTTTTCACCTGTTTTAATTGCACCACTGACAAGCCCACCGGTGACGGCCGGTACATACTGCGTGTCGCAAATACTCCAATTTTCTGGTTACCACCCAAACGCGGCGGCCGCACCTGAGCACGGAATTTTGTCTGCTGCTGGTTTTTATTGTCATGAAATTGCCACAGCAACCACAAATGACTAAATGCTTCAATGCCCTCAAAGGCCAGCAAATCGTTATAAGGTTCCAGCATGTCAATATAGGATTCGACCTGAACCAGATTCGGCTGCCGCGGGATGCCAAACTTTTCTTTATAAGGAGATTTCATAATCCCGATAATGGGCAAGGTCAGATCAGTCATAATCACTTTTTTTGATAAGCTCAATTAAATATATTCAGTTTATCGAGTATGAATTTAGATTAGAATAGCAACCTGTTCTAATTTGATAATTTATTGAGACCTTTAATGGCTGCTTTTAACGTCGAAAAGATTACTCACGTCCACCACTGGAATGACACTTTATTCTCTTTTAAAACGACTCGTGACACTGCACTGCGTTTTAAAAACGGTCAATTTGTAATGATCGGTCTTGAAGTGAATGGTAAGCCTTTGATGCGTGCATATTCGATTGCAAGTGCCAACTATGAAGAAGAGCTGGAATTCTTCTCGATTAAAGTGCCAGATGGTCCATTAACCTCGATTTTGCAAAAAGTTAAAGTGGGCGATGAACTGCTGGTTTCTCGCAAACCAACCGGAACTCTGGTACTCGATGACTTAAATCCGGGTAAAAACTTATACCTGCTGTCTTCAGGTACCGGTCTTGCACCGTTCCTGTCGGTGATTCGTGATCCGGAAACCTATGAACGTTTTGAAAAAATCATTGTTGTTCATGGTACACGTTATATTTCTGAACTGGCGTATCAGGACCTGATTCTGAACGAAATTCCAAACCACGAATTCTTCTCGGAACTGGGCGCGAAAGAAAAACTGGTTTATTATCCAACGGTAACACGTGAAGATTTCCATACTCAAGGTCGTGTCACCACTGCAATTGAATCTGGTCAATTGTTCGAGAAAATCGGTTTACCACGTTTTAACCCGGAAACTGACCGCGCGATGCTGTGTGGTAGCCCAGCCTTCCTGGATGATGTTGCTGCGCTGCTTGATCAACACGGATTAAAAGAATCACCACGTATGGGCGTTTTAGGCGATTACGTGATTGAACGTGCATTCGTGGAAAAATAAGCTTTTCCATAGCAAAAAAACCGGTCAGATTGACCGGTTTTTTATTTCTCTAATTTAGCGAGTGCTACGCCCTTCCTGATTAGCATGCCCTTCACAGTGAGCACCACCGCCAATAACAAAACCTGTTTGTGCTTCACATGAACCGATCATACGGCCATTTGAATCATAGGTCGTCACTTTTGAGGCACAACCTGTCATTAAAATAGCAGCAGTTAGCGTGATTAAATTAAAAAATTTCATGATATTACCCCTCTAAAAAAATTAATCGTGTTGCAATGTAATCTGGTTGGACTTCGGCACAGACGGTAATAGACCGGTGTGTTCATCAATTTTGGAATAATCTACGCCCTGTAAATTTGCCCCACCATAACAAACGGCTTTTGCACCTAAAATAAAACCTTGTGTCGCCACACAGGAACCGATCAAATTTCCTGCGGTATCATAGGTCATAACTTTAGAACTACATCCCGCCAATGCCACGAGGCTGACGATAGAAAACAATTTAATTAGTTTCATTAAACCCTCAATTCACAAATACTAAAAACTCAGTAAATAATTTGAATTATCTTTTAAATACATAAATTTATGCTTCATTCTAATAATATGTTAACTTTTGTAAATAGCTTTTTGCATCAAGATGAAATTTTCTTTTTTGAATAAAAATCTGTCATGGATCAACAAAAAAGCGATCAACGCCTAAAATTACTCGCGTTGATCGCTTCAGTTATACTCCTATTAAGCGGAGGTGGTCGCACTCATCTGTCTCTCCGCCCAGGCTTTTTTAATCACCTGATAACCCGCAGTTAAACCCAGCCCCGCCATAATCACCGCGACAATAATATCCGGCAATAAACTGCCCGTTCCAAATACACCGACCGCAGCCAGAATCACCGCAACATTGCCAATTGCATCATTACGGCTACACAGCCAGACCGATTTCATATTGGAATCGCCATCACGAAAGCGATACAGAATCACGGCTGCCACTACGTTGGCCACTAAGGCCAGTCCACCAATTACCCCCATGGTAATCGCTTCCGGGGGAATGCCCTGCATATAGTTATAGACCGTTTTGACCAGCACCAGACAGCCAAATGTGGCCATGGTAATACCTTTTAATAAAGCCACGGTGGCACGCCAGTACAGACTCATCCCCAGCACAGCCAGTGAAATGGCATAGTTGGCGGCATCGCCAAAGAAATCCAGCGCATCGGCCCAGAGTGCTGCCGAATGGGCATACATCCCGCCAAACAGTTCCACCACGAACATCAGCAAATTAATAATCAGAGCAATCCAGAGTGCAGTACGAAAACGGCCATCGGGTTTG
This sequence comes from Acinetobacter sp. YH12134, assembly GCF_013418555.1. Classification (NCBI taxonomy): domain Bacteria; kingdom Pseudomonadati; phylum Pseudomonadota; class Gammaproteobacteria; order Moraxellales; family Moraxellaceae; genus Acinetobacter; species Acinetobacter sp. YH12134. The sequence goes on from NZ_VPBT01000015.1 coordinate 77,572, forward strand.
ACCGGTGCAGGCTGACATTGACAGGCCATAAAGCCTCCTGTTGCATTTTTCTATGACTGTATTATGCTCATTAGAAACTATGGTCTAACTCCAAGGTCAAGTCATGGCACATTATCTGATTCGGGATTTGGTCAAAAAAACCGGTCTGAGTGCAGACACGGTGCGTTTTTATGAAAAGAAAGCGCTCATCCAACCCACCTTAAGGGCCGAAAATAATTATCGTTATTATGATGATGACACCTTAAAACGGCTAATTTTTATTAAACGTTGCCGCGCACTGGATTTATCCTTAAAAGAAATTGAAACCCTAATTGCACTGGAACAGCAGCCCGATCAGGACTGTCAGGCGGTAAATGAACTGCTTGATCATCATTTAGTACAAATCGAAAGCAAAATTGCTGAGTTACAGCATTTTCAGCTGCAACTGCAGCAATTACGGCAGTCTTGCAATGCCCGAACCACCATCGACCATTGCCAAATTTTAAAACAGCTAGAGGCCGATGAAACGCCTAAATCGACTTCTGATTAACCCGTTTCGACAGTTCCGCAGCCGATTCCTTGCGCTCGGAATAACGGTTGGTCAGATAGCTGGCCTGACCGCGGGTCAATAAAGTGAACTTGTACAGCTCTTCCATAACATCGACAATCCGGTCATATAAGGAAGAGGCTTGCATGCGTCCGGCTTCATCAAACTCCAAAAAGGCTTTCGGAATTGACGATTGGTTCGGGATGGTGATCATCCGCATCCAGCGCCCTAAAATACGCATCTGATTCACCGCATTAAAGGATTGCGAACCACCACTAACCTGCATCAGTGCCAGAGTTTTACCTTGGGTCGCACGAATGGCACCGGCAGCCAGAGGAATCCAGTCAATCTGTGCCTTTAGAATGGAACTCATGGCACCATGACGTTCCGGACTGCACCAGACCATGCCTTCTGCCCAGGCCAGCAATTCATGCAATTCCTGAACTTTAGGATGTGAAGCATCGCCATCTTCCGGTAACGGTAAACCTTTGGGATGGAAAATTTTAACTTCTGCGCCAAAGTGCTCCAGAATCCGGCCGGCTTCCATCACCGCCAAACGGCTATAAGAGCGCTCACGGTTTGAACCATAGAGCAATAAAATTCGCGGCGGATGTGGCAATACTTTGGCCTGAACCTGCTCAAAACTCGGCTGTTCAATTAAGTCTACATCAAGATTGGGAAGTGACATCATCCACCTGTTCCATCATAAAATTTACGTTTCAGCCACAGCGAGACACTCACTAGGGCAATTAACACCGGCACTTCCACCAGCGGGCCAATAATGGTGGTAAATGCCACCGGTGAGGCCAGACCAAAGGTTGCAATCGCCACCGCCAAAGCCAGTTCAAAATTATTGCCGGCCGCGGTAAAAGAAATGGCTGTGGTACGCGGATAGTCATTGCCCATCCACTTGCTCATAAAGAAGCTGACAAAGAACATCAATACAAAATAGATGGTCAATGGAATGGCGATGCGCAGTACATCCATAGGTAACCCAACCACATCGGCCCCTTTCAGGCTAAACATGGCGACAATGGTAAACAGCAGCGCCAGCAGGCTAAGTGGACTGATTTTGGGAATAAAACGCTGCTGATACCAGTCCATTCCTTTGTTTTTCACCAGAATCAGCCGGGTCAGAAAGCCCAGCAAAAACGGAATGCCCAGATAGACCAGCACCGCATGGGTAATGGTCCAGAAACTGACATCAATCACCTGACCGGCCACACCAAAATAAGGCGGTAACACACTTAAGAACAACCAGGCATAGGTACTGAAAAACAGAATCTGGAAAATACTGTTAAAGGCCACCAAGGCAGCGACATACTGGTTATCACCACAGGCCAGATCATTCCAGACCAGTACCATGGCAATACAGCGTGCCAGTCCAATCAGAATCAGGCCGGTCATATATTCCGGATAATGCTGCAGGAAAATCAGTGCCAGTGCGAACATCAAACACGGTGCAATCAGCCAGTTTTGTACCAGCGACAACAGCAGCGTGCGTTTATCCTGAAAAATCTGCGGTAAAGCGGCATAGTCCACTTTGGCCAGCGGTGGATACATCATCAGAATCAGGCCAATGGCAATTGGTAAATTGACATTGCCCATACTCATCTGGTCCAGACTGCTCGACACCTGCGGGAAATACACCCCAATGCCAATTCCGAGTGCCATGGCAATAAAAATCCACAGCGTCAGATTGCGGTCTAAAAAGGAAAGTTTGCGGGTGCTGGCCATGACTTACTCGATATGGGAAATGTTGTTGATGGCTGCAATCAGTTCGGGACGGGTCATCTGCTCAGGCTGTAACGCAAACAGTGCATCCAGACGCTTGTTGATATGCGCGACTGTTTCTAAAAAGGCCTGCAACTTGGCTACTTCCGGCAAATCCAGATGCGATGGATCGGCAAGTCCCCAATGCGCTTTAATCGCGCCGCCCAAATACAAAGGACAGGCTTCTTGGGCAGCCGCATCACATACGGTAATCACCACATCGGGCTGATACTGCTCACAGTCATCAATACTTTTACTGGAGAGCCCTTCAGTCGACAGGCCCAGATTTTCCAGCGTCTTTAACGTCAGTGGATGGACACGACCGGTCGGTTTGCTGCCAGCACTATAGGCTGTCCAACCTTGCGGCGCACGACTGTTAAATAACATTTCAGATAAAATGCTGCGGCAGCTGTTTCCGGTACATAAAAAGAGGAATTTCATTGTTTTACTCACAATAACTTGAAAGCGTTGCAGTCAGCGAACTCATCGGACTGACATCTTGCTCCGCGATAATATTCAGCACACTCACTGCCCACTCGGGTAAATCTGGATTCAGGCGGTAATACACCCACTGCCCCTGACGCTGGTCCAGTAAAACCGATAAATTTCTCAGCAAAGCCAAATGACGGGAAATTTTAGGTTGGCTTAAATTTAATGCCTCGGTCAGCTCGCAGACACAAATATTCTGTTTGGCCAGCACCAGTTTCAAAATATCCAGACGGGTCGGATCGGACAGGCATTTAAAAAAATCAGTTTGATTCATACAGCTTCCCCATATTTATACTTGCGAATATACGTATATCCATATATAAAAGCAATATCCCTCTTTTACCTGAGTTTTAGCACTATGGCGGCTCCAATTAAAATCTTTCACAATCCTGACTGCGGCACTTCACGCAACACTTTGGCCTTAATCCGCAATACTGGACAAGAACCTGAAATTATTGAATATTTAAAAAATCCACCAACAGCCGAAGTGCTGGCCGACATGATTCAGCAGGCCGGTTTAAGCGTACGCGAGGCGATCCGTCAAAATGTAACGCCGTATGAAACCCTGCAACTGGCCGAGCGTGATCTGAGCGATGCAGAACTGATTGCTTTAATGGTACAACATCCACTGCTGATTAACCGTCCTTTTGTGGTGACTGAACGCGGCGTTAAACTGTGCCGACCTTCTGAACTGGTACTGGATTTATTGACCCAGCCGCAGCTCAATGCCTTCCGTAAAGAAGATGGAGAACTGGTAATTAATGAACACGGTCAGCGTGTCAATTAACTTATTTTCCTCTCGCCTGCTGCCGCCTATCCCTCAGCGCTAGCAGGCTGAGTGCCTGATAATCCCGAGTTTTTTACTAGGTTGAATCGAAAAATTTTATCCCTACAATAAAGCCATAATTTTTTTATGCCTTTTTGATTGATCATGCATCTTCATCCCGTTACCGAACTTCTCTCTCCTGCCGGTTCCTTAAAAAATATGCGCTATGCCTTTGCCTATGGGGCAGATGCCGTGTATGCCGGGCAGCCGCGTTATAGTTTGCGTGTCCGGAATAACGAGTTTGATCATGACAATCTGGCCATCGGCATTAAAGAAGCACATGAATTAGGCAAAAAATTCTATGTGGTGGTCAACATCCAGCCGCATAACTCCAAACTGAAAAACTTTATCCGTGATCTTGAACCAGTCGTGGCCATGCAGCCTGATGCGCTAATTATGTCTGATCCGGGCCTGATCATGATGGTGCGTGAACACTTCCCGCACATGGACATCCACCTGTCGGTACAGGCCAATGCAGTCAACTGGGCCACGGTCAAGTTCTGGAAAAATATGGGTCTGACCCGGGTGATTCTGTCGCGCGAACTGTCCATTGAGGAAATTGAAGAAATCAAAACTCAAGTTCCCGATATGGAAATTGAGGTGTTTGTACATGGTGCCCTGTGCATGGCCTATTCCGGCCGCTGCATGCTGTCAGGCTATATGAACAAACGCGATGCCAATCAGGGTGCCTGCACCAATGCCTGCCGCTGGGAATACAAAGTGCTGGATGCCGCCGAGGATGAAACCGGTGATGTAATTCCGGTAAAAAATCTGGACGCAGGCTGTTGCTCGCAAGATGCCGATGCGCTCCACATGCAAGCCCAGCACCAGTTTAATGAACCGGTACTGCTGCAACGTAATGAAGAAGATATGTTTGCCGCCGAAGAAGATGAGCACGGCACCTACTTCATGAACTCCAAAGATTTGCGTGCGGTACAACACGTAGAACGTCTGACCAAAATTGGCGTACATTCACTGAAAATTGAAGGCCGTACCAAATCCTATTTTTACTGCGCCCGTACCGCACAAATCTACCGTAAAGCGATTGATGATGCTTTAGCCGGCAAACCGTTCGATCCATCCTTGATGACCCAGCTCGAAGGTCTGGCCAATCGCGGTTATACCGAAGGTTTCCTGCGCCGCCATGTGCATAGCGAATATCAAAATTATGAAAATGGCTCATCCAGTTTTGATCATCAGCAATTCTGCGGCGAAGTGCTGGAGCGCAATGGCGACTACATTAAAATTGATGTCAAAAACCGTTTTGTCGTGGGTGATTCTTTAGAACTGATGACCACCAAAGGCAATATCAGCTTTATTCTCACCGAAATCAAAGACAAAAAAGGCAATTCAATTGAGGAAGCCAAAGGCTCTGGTCATATTGTGGAAATTCCGGTCCCGGCTGATGTTGATATGCGTTATGCCCTGCTGATCCGTAATTTACCAAACTCCACTGCTGATATTTCAGCATCCTCCTTGGCCTATCAGGCAGGTTAACTCATGGCGCTGCTGATTACCGATAAATGCATCAATTGTGATATGTGCCTGCCAGAATGTCCGAATGATGCTATTTATGAAGGCGACAAAATCTACGAGATTGATGTCAGCCGCTGCACCGAGTGCGTCGGTTTTTATGATCATCAAACCTGTGTTGCGGTATGCCCGATTGAATGTATTGTGCCGCATCCTGAGCATCGGGAAAGCCCGGAAGAACTGACTGAGAAGTTCAAGCGCTTAAACTTGCTTCATCCCTAAAACTGGGGTACAACAAAAAAAGGAACTGAGCTGTTAGCGATCTCAGTTCCTGTAAAAAAACAATAACTATTTTTTGATATTTTACCGCATATAGGGCCTGGGTATTGGGGAACTCAGGCCCTATTCTAATTTTACTTACTGTCCAGAACGGATGATGTAATCAAAGGCAGACAACGATGCTTTCGCGCCTTCACCTGTGGCAATGATGATCTGCTTGTATGGCACTGTAGTACAGTCACCAGCAGCAAATACACCTTTGACATTGGTTTCGTTGCGGTCGTTAATCACAATCTCGCCACGGTTGCTCAGCTCAACTGCGGTTTCTTTCAAGAAGTCGGTATTTGGCAATAAAC
>NZ_VPBT01000016.1:0-79042 GCF_013418555.1 Acinetobacter sp. YH12134
ACTCGATTGAGTGCTTTTTCATGTTTCATGAGCAAAATTGGATTAGAGCTTAGGATCGCGCATTTGCACCAGGTTGGCACTGGCTTTGCTTAAAGTATCCATGACTTTATTCATGACCGCAGGTACCAGAGAATCTGCCACCTGTGCGGCTTGTAGGCCGAGTTTTTCACCCAAGGTTGGCTTGCGACGGGTTTCAATGACATAAACATCATGCTGTGGCAATAACCCTAACAGGTATTCATCTGAGGTTTGCAGTTTATCGACCAGGTTCAGATCGGAAGCATCCTGACCATACCAGTGTTCACCTGTAGCAACTTTTTCTACATTGAGCTGCGGACGGTACTTTTCAACAAAGTGCTTGAACAGGCTGTGAGTTTGTTGCAACTCTTCTTCAAACTTGGCCTTGCCTTCTTCGGTATTTTCACCAAACATGGTCACGGTGCGTTTGTATTGACCAGCCGTATACAGTTCAAAATCTATATTATGCTGTTTTAGCAGACGGTTAAAGTTTGGCACCTGTGCCACCACGCCAATTGAACCGACAATGGCAAACGGTGCAGAGATAATTTCATTGGCGATACAAGCCATCATATAGCCACCGCTGGCTGCGACCTTATCAACACAGATGGTCAGATGAAAACCAGCATCACGCAGACGTACCAGTTGTGCAGCGGCTAAACCATAACCATGTACCATCCCGCCCGGACTTTCCAAACGTACCACCACGCGGTCACGTCCAGCTTTGGCTGTGGCCAGAATTAAGGTAATTTCTTCACGCAGATTTTCTACCGCAGAGGCGGCCATATCCCCTTTAAAATCGAGTACATAAATTTTCTGGTTATTCTTTTTACGCAGGCGTGCCTCTTTGGACAATTGCTGGCTAAATTGCAACAGCTCCAGTTTGGAGGCCGTAGTCTGCGCTATTTTTTTTCGTTGTTCGTTAATACGCGCATTTAAATGACGGATACGAATTTCGGCAGGTAGTTTTGGGGAATGAAATAACATATAAAAATCTGTTCTCAATTTTATTTTGGCTAAGCTTTAGATGAGGGCGGATATTGAGAATTCAATATTAGCGCATTTATTTGCTTAATTTAATCTACTTCCGTGTTAACCGTAGTGTCATTTTTGCAACAACTAAAAAATACAGCCCTGTTGAACAGGACGGGATTTTTAAAAGCTGGGAAAGCTCAACATTAAAACCACCAACTGGATAGCAGATGGAATGATCTGCTCCGGATTCAGCCCTTCAAACTGAAATCTATTTTGAGCTTTGTTTTAAGCGTGTTGATAGATGGATAATCCACCAGATCCGCTATGACCCTCCCCCTACCCCTCAACCAGAGCCATAAAAAAACCGCAAATATTGATTTGCGGTTTTTTGATATACAGCGGTTGGCAATTAACCAAAACGACCTGTAATGTACGCTTCCGTTAATTGATGGTCTGGTTGAGTAAAGACTTTTTCAGTCGAGTTCACTTCAATCAGATCACCCAGGTGGAAGTATGCGGTACGGTCTGATACACGCGCTGCCTGTTGCATCGAGTGCGTAACAATCGCAATGGTGTACTGGGTAGACAGCTCAGAAATCAGTTCTTCAACTTTTGCAGTTGCAATCGGGTCCAGTGCGGAACATGGTTCATCCATCAGAATGACTTCTGGTGAAACCGCAATGGTACGCGCGATACATAAACGTTGCTGCTGACCACCTGACAGACCAGTACCTGGCTGGCTTAAACGGTCTTTAACTTCATCCCACAGACCAGCTTTACGCAGGCTGTTTTCAACAATTTCTTCAAGATCGTATTTGTCACGCGCCAAACCGTGCAGTTTCGGGCCGTAAGCCACGTTTTCAAAAATTGATTTCGGGAACGGGTTTGGCTTCTGGAACACCATACCCACCTGAGCACGTAGCAACACCACGTCCAGGTTCGGATCATAGATGTCCTGATTATCCAGCATGACTTTACCGGTAACGCGGCATGAATCAATGGTGTCATTCATACGGTTTAAGGTACGAAGGAAAGTCGATTTACCACAACCTGATGGACCAATGAAGGCAATGACTTCATTTTCATAAATATTCAGGTCAATGCCTTTAATTGCTTCAGATTCACCATAGTACACATGAACATCGGAGGTGCTGAGTTTGACATTGTTCGATTTGGCTTCTTTTTTGCTCGCCGCCTGGGTATCAAACTGGGACACAAACGAAGTTGCAGGCTGTTTGTGTTCTTCACCTTCGGTTGACGTAAATTGTGTTTGCTCTGGATTCACTGCTTTATCCTGTTCTAAGGAATTCGGTTTGTCTGTGCTTAATACAGTAGTCATATTTTGCCCTCAATTACCAACGTACTTCAAATTTCTTACGTAACCAGATCGCCAGACTGTTCAGGCCGATCATGAGTGCAAGAAGTACGATAATGGCGGCAGCGGTACGTCCTTCAAAGAAGTTACGCAATTCATTGCCCTGCCATAGGAAAATTTGTACCGGTAATGCGGTAGATTGATCAAATGGAGATGCCGGTACGCTCGCAACGAAGGCACTCATACCAATTAATAGAAGTGGTGCGGTTTCACCCAATGCTTGTGCAACACCAATAATCGCACCGGTTAAAATCCCTGGTAATGCCAGTGGCAATACATGATGGAATACGGTTTGTAGACGTGATGCACCCAAGCCCAATGCAGCCTGACGAATAGATGGCGGCACCGCTTTTAGTGAAGCACGTGTGGTAATAATTACGGTCGGTAAAGTCATTAAACTTAGAACTAGACCACCCACCAGTGGCGCAGATAACGGTAAATGCATCCAGCCAATGAAGATGGCAGCGCCCAACAGACCAAATACAATCGATGGAACTGCGGCCAGGTTGTTAATGTTCACTTCAATAATATCAGTAATGACATTTTTTGGTGCAAATTCTTCCAGGTAAATTGCAGATGCCACACCAATTGGAATCGAGATAAAGATCACGATCAGCATCATGAACAATGAACCCATGAAGGCACCAGCCAAACCAGAAGTTGCAGGCGAACTACGCGAGTCCGGGCTGACAAAGATGTTGGTATTGAAAGTATTTTCTATAATACCTTGGGCTTTCAGATCATCTGCCAGCTGACGGATTTCCGGGCTTAGCTGCTGCTGTTCTGCCGGTAGGTCACGGTCAATATTGCCCGCAAGCCATACATCTACATTGGCATCGGCCAGAATTTTCACTTCTTTGGTTTGACCAATCAGCGATGGATCTGCCAGTACCATATCACGTAAGCGATAGGTTTCAGAACTGGTGTACATGTAGCCTAAATCATCACGCTTGGCTTCAAGCGCCGCATCTTTAGCGACGATACCATTAACGATAAGCGCATCCCAATCGACCATACCCATTTCAGTCTGCCAGGCAATCATACGGTCATTAAATTGTGCCGGAGATTCACCTGCCTGCTGTTTTGGCTGGGCGCCCACATTAATAATGCTTGGGTCAAAGTAGACTGGCACTGCCATACTGCTTTGCCAGAATGCCGGTAAACCTTTGGCCAGAATACTGCCGAACAGTAACACGACAAAGAATAAACCTGCCAGTACCGAGGCCAGACCAAACATGCGGAAAGTGCTTTCTTTACGATGGCGTTTTGCTAACGAGCTTTCAATTTTCTGTTTACGTTGTGCGCGTAATTCAGCGGCCGCCCGTGGATCAAGCGGTTGTTGATCCATTGAAGTAGTATTTGAAGTACTCATTAGTCGTATTGCTCACGATATTTACGCACGATGTAAAGTGCCACAATGTTCAAACACAGGGTAATAACAAACAGGGTTAAACCTAATGCGAACGCCACCAATGCCTGCGGACTTGCGAAGTCGGTATCACCGGTTAACTGGTTAACAATCGTCATGGTCACGGTTGCAACCGCTTCTAGCGGGTTGGCATGTAACAACGGACTGTTACCTGCGGCCAGGACCACAATCATGGTTTCACCAATTGCACGAGATGCAGCCAGCAAGAAGGCACCGATAATCCCTGGCAAGGCAGCCGGCATCACCACTTTACGAATGGTTTCCGACTTAGTCGCACCCAGACCCAACGAACCATCACGTAGAGCACGTGGTACCTGGGTAATGATGTCATCAGATAAAGACGATACAAATGGAATGATCATGATGCCCATTACCAGACCGGCAGTTAAAGCACTGGTAGCATTGATATCAATACCCAGCAGTGCACCGGCACTTTTCAGGAATGGACCAATAATCATTAAGGCAAATACACCATATACAATGGTCGGAATACCGGCCAACACTTCAATGGTTGGTTTTGCCCAAGAACGGAATTTCGGAGATGCATACTCTGCCAGGTAAATGGCAATCATCAGACCAATAGGTACTGCAACCAGTAATGCAATCGCACTGACCAGCAAGGTTCCCCATAACAGCGGTAACAGGCCATATTCACCATCGGCACTACCGGTGGTACTAAAACCTGGGTTCCACTGGGTACCAAAGAAGAAGTCTATTGGGCTGACGAAGCTAAAGAAGCGCATGGCTTCCCCGAACATCGACATCACGATACCAACGGTGGTCAGAATGGCCACACCAGAACAGAGGGCTAAAGAAATGTTAATGATCTTTTCAACCTGGTTACGGGCACGGTACTGTTGAGAGACACGTTTTTTCGCCCATAGCAAACCAATTAACGCTGCACAAATCACAACGGCCAGTTTGATATAAGAACCAATGGTTTCAAATTTTGCTAATTGTTCAGCAGCTGCCAGTTCATAGGCGGCTGGTGTATCAGTGACACCAAAGCCAGAAGCCAGTGCTTGCACACGGTCTACCAGAACGCTGGTGCTGGCTGCATTCAGGTTGGCAGCAACATCTGCCGGTACATGACTCAGTACTACCTGTTCCAAAATGGTTGGCTCAACCAGATTCCAAACAATCAAAATTAAAAAAGCAGGGATCGCACACCACAACGCCACCAACGCACCATAATAACCAGGGCGTGAGTGCAACATTGCAGAATTATTTCCCTTACCTGCTAGGTTACGGCTTTTGCTTAACCCGATTTGATAGGCTATGGCAATAATTGCCAGTAACACACCTATGAGTAGCAGATTCATGTATTCTCCACCGTTTTTTCAATTTTCATTATTTGAAAAAACATTTCTCTTCGCAAAAAGCTGATGGCAGGAAACCCTGCCATCAGCTGTTTTAACCACAATTATTTAACAGCTTTACCTGCTTTGAAGTTCGCCAGGATTTGCGCACGTTCTTTGTCAGATAAAGAGATCAGACCTGCTTTGTCTAACTTAGAACCTTTACCAGATACTTTCTTGCTTAAGAAGAATTCTGTGTACTTTTGTAAGCCTTTGATTGATTTCAGGTGCTCACCTTTCACGTAGAAGAACAATGGACGTGAAACAGGGTAAGAACCGTTCAGGATTGTTTGCTCAGATGGCGCAACGTTGTTTACAGTTGCAACACGTAGCTTGTCACGGTTTTGGTCATAGAAACCTAGACCGAATACACCCACTGCACTTGGAGAAGTTCTTAAACGTGCCAGTGTTTCAGTGTAGTCACCAGCGATTTCAATCACACGGCCATCTTTACGGAAAGTTGTACATGCTTTTTTCTTCGCATCTTTGTCTAATGCTTTGATTGCTGCGTAAGCTTCACAACCTGCATCAACCATTTTCTCCTGGAACACTTCACGTGTACCGTGGTTAGATGCTGGAATTACCAGAGTAATTGGTTCATTTGGAAGTGATTTGTCAATCTGGTTCCAACGTGTATATGGGTTAGCAACCATTTTACCTTTCGATGGAAGCTCAGCAGCCAAAGCAGCAAATACATGGTAAGGTTTTAATTTATAAGCAGCTTTGTTTGAGTTTGACGCGAATACGATACCGTCATAACCAATTTTAACTTCTAAGATCTGGTTCACGCCTGCTTTTTTACATGCAGCGATTTCTGAATCTTTAATTTGACGAGATGAGTTTGCGATATCAATTGTGTTATCGCCCACACCGTTACAGAATTGTTTCAAACCACCTGAAGAACCGCCAGAACCAACAACAGGCGCTTTGAATTGTGGGAATGTGTTACCGAACTCTTCTGCTACAATACTTGCGTATGGCAATACTGTAGAAGAACCAGCGATTTGGATGGTGTCACGAGCTGCGTTCGCAGTTGTTGCTACAGCTGCCCCAGATAGTGCTAATGCAAGTGCGATATTGGTAAAGCGCATTCTGTTCTCTCTCAATTTATGCAAATTCGGAGTACGCCACTTTTTATTAAGTTTTGTACTTATTTCGTTATGTGCATTGTGAGTTTAAAATATGACAATAAAGTTACACCTTTATGACACTTTAATGATGTTTTATTTTGCAGCTTGTTTTTATAATTTCTAGAAGCCTGCTTTATACCAAAATATTAACTTAAGATAATGATTTTAATAACATTTAACTACCTTATTAAAATTTCGAAAGATGTCTAAAAAAATATGAAAGCGCTGTAAAAATATGACAAAATGCCAATCCAGCACCGGTTCACTTTCTTACAATTGTCATAATTCTCTCTGGTTGATGACAATCACCCGATATTCTATAAAAAGCGAAATTGATTGTTTTTCTTAAACTTAATATATTCATCTGTTGCCTGAAACACACGCTCTCAGCCAATTGATCACTTCACTGTACTCAGCCACTTTATTCACTTCTATCCCCTTCTTTTGGCCCGTTTGGCTTGTTAACAGATACATGACATTCATCTTCATTTTTTTCAATTCAATGACCCGAGATAAAAAAAGAGGCCTTGTAGGCCTCTCTTTCTTTGCAGCATGCGATTAAGCGATTGGTGGTGTGTAAGTACCATCTGCAATTGAAGCTTTAATACGCTCTGCTTCTGCCAGCACAAGTGCCAGCAGGTTTTTCACGTTGTCTAATGTTGCAACCGGGCTTAACGTGGTCATTTTCAATGACTGAACCTGACCCACTTTGGTTACACCAATATTCGCTTCACCACGCGCAAACAGTTCATCTGCGACGTTCTGGTTCAAGGCATCGACAAATTCAGCCGGATAGCCTTCAGGCACCACACGGAACAATACCGATGCAAATTGCGGCTCTACCAGCAGCTCAAGACCATCTGTTGCTTTAATATAAGCAGCAACATCACGGGTTAAATCCACACCATGATCGATCATTGAACCATAAAGCTCTTCGCCCAAGGCTTCAACTGTCATCCACAATTTCAAGGCATCAAAACGACGCGTGGTTTGCAGTGACTTCGATACCAGGTTTGGTACGCTATGTTCTTCATCATAAGCAGAGTTCAGATACTCAGCTTCATAATGCATGAAACGGTAGTTGGCTTCGTCTTTTAACAAGAACGCACCACATGAAATGGTCTGGAAATAATGCTTGTGGAAATCAAGCGTCACAGAATCCGACAATTCGATGCCATCGAGCATAGAACGATAGTCATTCGACAAAATCAGTGCACCACCCCACGCCGCGTCAATGTGCATCCACGCGCCATATTTGTTGGTGATTTCACGAATTTCTTTTAATGGATCAATCGCGCCCGCATCGGTTGTACCTGCAGTTGCCACCACACATGCCACAATTTTGCCTTCAGACTGAAGGTGTGCCATGGTTTTCTCAAGTGCAACCACATCCATCTGTGCATTGTCATTCACAGGAACGGTCACCACAGACTGGAAGCCCATGCCCATCATCGCCATGTTCTTTTGCACAGAGAAGTGTGCGTTTTCAGAACAGATAACTTTGACATTACGCATTGCATCCGCCGGTACACCATCACGCTGCACTGACCACGGCTTGCCGTTTTCATCTTTCCAGTTTTTCGCGATGCAGGCATCACGCGCCAGCAGTACACCCATCAGGTTAGACTGCGTACCACCTGAAGTGAATACACCGGCCTGACCTGAACCGTAACCGACTTTTTGGCGTAACCAGTCGATTAACTGCACTTCCATTAATGAACCGGCCGGGCTTTGATCCCATGAGTCCATGGACTGGTTAGTGGCGTTAATTAACACTTCTGCGATCTGGCTGGCCACCATGGTTGGACAGTGCAAATGCGCCAGTGAATGCGGATGGTGAACTTTCAAGCTCTTGTTCAGGAACAGCTCGACCATGCGCTCTAAAGATTTCTGTACACCCAGACCTTCTTTCGATGGATTGAATGAAATGGCACTGCGTAGCTCTTTAATGCTACCACCGGTGTACATTTTATCGTTTTGCAACCATGCTGCGACAGCTTTTGTCGCTTGGTCCATTGCTGACTCATAGTCAGCAATAGATTGAGCATCATTGCAGAGTAAGGCTTTACGATGTTCTGCAAAATCTACCATGTATTATGCGCCTCGTACTGCTTTCAGTGCTTCAGCCACAGCTTTCTTGAAGCGGGCAATCACTTCTACACACTCTTCCTGATTAATGATCAGCGGGCAAAGTAAACGGATTACCGTACCGCCACGACCACCTTTTTCTAACAACAGTTTGTTGTCAAAACATGCAGCCTGAATTGCAGCAGCCAGTTGTGAATCTGCAGGATAAGCACCTAAACGGTCTTTTTCCTGACGCTCATCTACAATTTCAACACCAATCATTAAACCGCGGCCACGTACGTTACCGATACATGGGAATTCAACTGCCAGTTTTTTCAGTTCAGCTTGCAGGAAGTCGCCACGCTCTTGCGCATTTTGCGCCAGGTTTTGTTCTTTAATGGTGTTGATTGTCGCCAGACCAGTACCCATTGCCAGCTGGTTACCACGGAAAGTACCGGTATGGCCTGCTGGTTGCCAAGCATCAAACTTACGTTTAATCCCTAACACCGCCAGTGGCAAGCTACCACCAACCGCTTTCGACATAACCACTACGTCTGGCTCAATACCAGCATGTTCATAAGCAAACATTTTGCCTGAACGCGCAAAGCCTGCTTGAACTTCGTCAAGAATCAACACGATGTTGTGTTTTTCAGTCACTTCACGGATTTTTTTCAGCCATTTGGTAGGCGCAGTAACCACACCGCCTTCACCCTGAATTGCTTCAAGAATTACAGCAGCCGGTTTAGTAACACCGCTTTCCACATCTTCAATGAAGTTTTCGAAATAGTAAGTCAGTGCATCCACACCTGCTTCACCGCCAAGACCCAACGGGCAACGGTATTCATGTGGATACGGCATAAATTGTACGCCTGGCATTAAACCGTTTACGGCATTCTTGGCAGACAGGTTACCTGTCATTGCCAGCGAACCGTGAGTCATACCGTGGTAGCCACCTGAGAAGCTGATTACAGAGCTACGGCCGGTAAATGTTTTTGCAAGCTTGATTGCTGCTTCTGTTGCATCTGCACCAGATGGACCACAGAACTGCAAGCAATACTCTTCTTTGCCACCTGGCAGGTAAGCAAGAAGCGCTTCAGTAAATGCATCTTTTAAAGGTGTAGTTAAATCTAAAGTATGTAAAGGAAGACCACTCGCGATGGTGTCTTGAATACTTTGAATCACCGCAGGATGATTATGGCCCAAAGCCAATGTACCTGCCCCAGCTAAACAATCCAGGTACGTCGTACCCTCAACATCGGTAACCCAGCAACCTTGTGCCTTCGCTATCGCTAACGGTAATTTACGAGGATAACTACGCACATTCGATTCCATCTGACTTTGGCGAGTCAAGTAGTATTCGTTTGTGGAATTGGTGGCAGGGTTTACAGAAGTAACGCTCATATCGAATTACCATCTCTGATATGGGTTGAAGAAATAAGTCGGGTGACTTGTGGTCCTTTGACTCGGTGCTTTATAAAAATCTAGTTAGATGATCTAGATAATATTCAATAACTAGGAGCGCGATGATACCTAATTTTTCAGGAAAATAAACCGCTTTTGGCATTTTATCGAGCTAATTTTATCGAAAAGTTCTATCGGTCTAACCATTAGATTGAATTATCATCTTACAATGTGACAGCAGAAAGAAAACCGCATTCTTGATATTTTTTTTAACCCTATGTAAGTTGCCTGCAGAATTAAACCCAATATTAAATATAACATACTGTTTTTAAATAAATAATTAAGCCATTTGCAGTCAGCAGATTTTATTATTTTTTTTACAATCCCACCACAAACTCTGCAAAAATTAGCCATATTGCTTGGCTAATATGTTTTGATAGATAAATACCTATAAAACAGGACAAAATCATGCGTTTTATTACTCTCTCCAGTTGCTTATTGGCCGCCACAGTTTCAGGTAGTGCCTTGGCGCAGACCACCGAAAAACTGAACTATAACCTGATCAATGTTCAGGCAGAAGCCAGCCGTCAGGTATCCAATGACCAGATGAATGCGGTGCTGTATATCGAGCGCAGTCATAAACAGCCTTCTGAACTAGCCAATCAGATCACCCAAATTATGAATCAGGCGATGGCCACAGCGCGAAAATATTCGACGGTTAAAGTAGAAAGTGGTTCACAGTCGACTTATCCGGTTTATGACAATGACAGTCAGAAACTGAAAGAATGGCGCGGTCGTGCCGAAATTCATCTGGAAAGTACCGACTTTAAAGCCGCCAGCCAGCTCATTGGCGAGCTGCAGCAGCGCCTGCAAACTCAATCAGTACATTTTAGTGTGTCAGATAGCCAGCGTAAGAAAGTCGAAAATGAGCTACTAGTTGAAGCTTCGAAAAACTTCCAGCAACGCGCACAGTTATTGACCCAGGCCTGGAATAAATCAGGCTATCAACTGGTCAATCTGAACATGAATACCAATAACTATACCCCGCGCCCGATTGCAATGCGCGCCAATACCGCCAAGTTTGCAGTGGCTGAAGCAGCACCTGCACCGGATATGGCTGCCGGTGAATCGAAGATGACGGTGAATGCCAACGGGACGATTCAGTTTAAGTAAATTGCTCGTTACCTCTATTTCCAAAATAAAAAATCCCGCTCGGAAGCGGGATTTTTGTATTTCTTAAGTTGAATCTGTATGGCTTAGTAAATCGCCATATGATTGCGATGAATCATCTCCAGCGAACGCGCTTCACCCAATACCTGATGCACTTTGTCCGAGGCCAGACCTTTAATAATGTCTGCTGAACGCGAGCTAAAGTTCACCCGCCCGACAGCCACCCGATGGCCTTGACGATCGACACATTCCACCACATCACCACGCTCGAAATGCCCTTCCACGGCGCGTACACCCACCGGTAACAGGCTACGATGATTTTCCTTGATGGCTTTTACCGCACCTTCATCCAATACCAGACGGCCTGCGGTTTGCAGATGCGCCGCTAGCCATTGCTGATGTGCGGTGATACGATCATTGTCGGTAATAAACAGCGTACCGAGCATTTCGCCATCCATCAGACGGGCCAGTACATTATCACTTTCACCGCTGGCAATTAAGGTTGGACAACCCGATTTGGCTGCTAAACGCGCTGCACGGACTTTGGTCAGCATACCGCCACGGCCAAACTTGCCACCACCACCGGCCATATCGAACAGGCTTTCATCTAAAGCACGTACGGTATGGAACAGTTTGGCATCCGGATTAGAGCGCGGATCAGAATCAAACATGCCTTGCTGATCGGTCAGGATAATCAACAGATCCGCATGTACCTGTCCGGCCACCATAGCTGCCAGGGTATCGTTATCACCAAAACGGATTTCGTCAGTGGAAACCGTGTCATTTTCATTAATCACCGGAATCACGCGCCAGTCAATCAGGTGCTGCAAGGCATCACATGAATTGAGATAACGGCGACGATCTGCCAGGTCATCATGAGTTAATAACACTTGCGCAGTTTTAATGTCGTGTTTTTCCAGCACGCTGGACCAGGTTTGTACCAGCCCCATTTGACCAATGGCCGCACAAGCCTGAAGACTGGGTAGATCAGTGGGTCGATTCTCTAGTTTCATTCGAACCATGCCTTCAGCCACAGCACCGGAGGACACCAGAATAATCTCGTGTCCTGCATTATGCAGATCTGCAATCTGATTCGCCCAATGCGAAATTGCATCCAGATCTAAGCCTTTCCCGTTTGCTGTGAGTAAAGATGATCCGATTTTAACAACGATTCGTTTACAACCCTGGAGCTGACGTTGCCCATCTACCACTTCTATCATCTTGTCCTCAGTTACTCTTCATCAAGAGCTTAACGTACGTAATATACTTCCATTTCGCCATCATCTTCATCGTCATCATCGAAGTCATCGCCCTGACCCGCCAGACGTTGCTGACGACGCATTTCACGATAAGCTTCTTTAGCGGCGATGGTTTGCTCGCGTGTTTCAGCTTCAAGCTGGTCACGGAAGGCTTTCATTTCTGCTGCATAGTCTGGATCTTCAACTTCGCGTTCGCGTTGCTGTTCAATCTGATCCATCAGGTAGTACACCACTTCTTTGGTACCTTCAGACATTAGGCCCGAGGTCTGGAATACCGGACCATCCCATTGCAGTTCTTCCAGAATATGTTTACACCATTCTTCGCGTGAATCTTCCTGTAATTGGTCGAGCTTGTTCAGCACCAAGACTACGGGCAGTTTGGCCAGCGTTGGCGAGAATTTTTCCAGCTCGTTCAAAATGGCACGGGCATTGTGTGCCGGATCTGAACCATCAATTGGCTGTACATCGACAATGTGAAGCAGAATACGGGTACGCGCCAGGTGTTTCAGGAAGCGAATCCCTAAACCAGCCCCTTCTGCCGCACCTTCAATCAGACCTGGAATATCGGCCATCACAAAAGAACGATGACGATCGGCATCGACCACACCCAGGTTTGGCACCATGGTGGTAAACGGATAGTCTGCAACTTTTGGTTTTGCTGCCGATACTGCACGAATAAAGGTTGATTTACCGGCGTTTGGCATACCCAGTAAGCCAACATCTGCCAGCACTTTCAGCTCTAAACGGATTTCGCGGAATTCACCTTTCACACCTGTGGTAAATTTACGCGGGGTACGGTTAGTCGATGATTTGAAGTGAGTATTCCCCAAGCCACCATCACCGCCCTGGGCAACCAGTACTTTCTGACCGTCTTCGACCAGGTCAGCAATAATGTCACCAGAATCTGTATCTACAATCGTGGTGCCTACCGGTACTTTCAGCACCACAGATTCACCACCACGGCCAGCACAGTTTGCGCCTGCACCATTTTTACCGCGCTCAGCACGGAATTTACGGGTATAACGATAATCTACGAGTGTACTGGTGTCGTCATCGGCCTGAATATAAATACTGCCGCCACGACCACCATCACCACCATCTGGACCACCAAATGGTACGAATTTTTCACGGCGAAAACTGGCTACGCCATTGCCACCGTCGCCAGCCTCTACGGTAATGACTGCTTCATCAACAAAGCGCATCTTGCCAATCCTCTAAAAACTTTAAAACCGCCTATTCTGCCATATTTTAAAGGATTTCTCGAATAATTTATGCAGCAAATCTATTGTGCTCACAATTCTTTTTACAATTTGTGTGTCGCCATCTAAAAAGCGCAATCTAGCTAAAACCGGACAGCGCTTATTTTTTTCCAAGCATGATATTCAGCAATCAAATGATTGTTTTTTCTTATTTCTATTTTCAGTCCACAACACCTATAGTGTGCTACTCGCTGACTTGAGAAATTGTTATGTCCTCCCCAACCGCCACGCCAGTGCTGTCCCCTCAATTTGTATTACTGATGGCGCTGGCCTGTGGCCTCTGTGCCGGTTCTGCCTATTTTAACCAGCCACTCATTTATTCAATTGAAAAAAGTCTGGGCATTAGCACCAGTCAAGCCGGCTTTGCTGTAGTAGTCGCGCAAATTGGTTATGGTTTAGGACTTATGCTATTGGTGCCACTGGGTGATTTACTCAATAAACGCAAGCTAATTGTTAGTCTGATGGTCTTCGCAGCAATTTCACAAATCCTGCTGTCTTTGAGCAGCAGCCTGTCTGGACTATATTTCTTTACCTTATGTGCCACTTTTGGTGCGATTTCCGCGCAGGTGTTAATTCCGTTTGCCTCGACCATTAGTCCGCCGGAATCGAGTGCTGCCATTGTCGGTAAACTGATGAGTGGTCTGGTAATGGGGATTATTCTGTCGCGCACCTTTGCCGGTTTTGTATCGACTTACTGGTCATGGGAAGGTGTGTATTTATCTAGCGGAATACTGACCTTGGGCTTTGCCCTGCTGATGTGGCACAAACTGCCGAATACCGAGCCACAATCCGGTTTAACGGTGATGGGAATTTACCGTTCCTTATTTAAACTGGCGCAGCATCATCCGCATTTAATTCGCCGCGCCTGTGCCGGTGCCTTGGGCTTCGGTATTTTGTCGATGGTCTTTACCTCAATGACCTTTGTCTTGGGCAGCGCGCCTTATCATTTTAGTGATTTTGAAATTGGCCTGTTTGGCTTACTTGGCGTGATCGGGATTTATTCGGCCAGCTGGTCGGGGAAAACCGTGGGACAAGGCAAGGAAAATCTGGTTGCAACGCTATGTATTTCCCTGATGCTGTTGTCCTGTATTCCGCTGTTTTTTGCCCAGCAGAATATTGTGGTCTACGCGATTGGGGTACTGATGAGCTATTTTGGCCTGACCGCATTTCACGTATTAAACCAGAACCTGGTCTATCGGATTGATATTAAAGCGCGTTCAAGAATTAATGCGGTATATATGACCATTTACTTTTCAGGGGCAGCCATTGGTTCACTCGGTGCGGTGTATGCCTGGGAACATTTTGAATGGATTGGCTGTGTGGCACTTGGACTAGTCTTTGCGCTTGGTATTTTAGTGATTGACCGTTTTGATTTTAAAAAGATGAAACAGGCTTAAAATATTTTGATTCATCACTGCTCATGACTCATTCATAAGATAAATCCTGCAAGTTCCTTCTCCCTTTGGGAGAAGGCTAGGATGAGGGAATTTGATGCAAAATGAGAAGTTTAAAATGGCTTATAAAAATATTATTTCTTTTTATTATTTTTGATCAATTGCATAGCGCATTAACTCCTGCCGTAGCTCGATAAAAATATGATCTATGTCTTTTCCAAGCCTAGATACTCGATAATCAATAAACTCGATATTTTTCGACGTTAACCTCCGCGAATAGCTTGAATATAATCCTAAGCTTTTATGATTAAATTGCTTAATCCTCTCCTTTAAGCTTTGATCTCCAGTCGTGTCTTCCAGAAATTGAAAATGAGCCCAACATGTTTGTGCTTAAGTTATGGAATTCGGCTATGAAATAAAAGTCAAAATAATGGCATAGACCACTAAAAGTGACGCGGCCAGATGTTCAGAGGGTTTCATTATTGCTTCCCCACCCGCAACTTAATGTCTATTTTGAAACGCGCGCTTTATTCTCTAAAATCTCAGGCAAACTATGCTCTACCCATCCAATCAAGTAATTTAACTTTTCAGACGCTTGCGAACCCAAAATCGTCAGCTGATATTCTACTTTTGGTGGCACAACGGGATAAACCGTTCTTAATATAAAACCATCTTGTTCCAGCATTTTTAAAGTCTGCGCTAACATTTTCTCGCTCACCCCTTCAATACGCTGCTTTAACTCGCTAAAACGATGTACACCATCACTTAAACAGCGCAGAACCAATACCGACCATTTATTGGTTAAGTGTTCCAAAATTTCACGCGATGGACAATCTGTGGATAAAACCTGACCAAGTAATTTACTGGTTTCATAAGCTGACATAAAAATCTTTCCTGTGAGTAATAGACTTACTTTTTGGTACGTACTTACATTTAGTAAGTTATCAGATTAGTATTTAACCATCAAGATTATTTTTCAAACAATGTAGGAGTGAGATATGAATATTGCGATTACAGGTGCAACCGGTCAGTTGGGTCAATTGGTGATCCACCATCTTTTCAATTTAAGTTCAGAACATCACCTTATTGCATTAGTCCGTAATATTGAAAAAGCCCAGGCACAATTACCGAAAGGCATCGAAATCCGCCACTTCGACTACGACAAAGCTGACAGTTTAAGTATTGCGTTATTGGGCGTAGATAAGTTACTTTTAATTTCAGCCAACGAAATTGGTCGTCGTACGGCACAACACCAGGCTGTAATTGAAGCCGCCCAGGCGAGTCAGGTTCATATTGCCTATACCAGTTTGTTAAATGCAGATCACTCCAGTTTAGGCTTGGCGCAGGAACATCGTGAAACTGAAAAATTGATTCAAGAAAGTGGATTGAGCTATACCCTGCTTCGTAACAACTGGTATATCGAGAACTATTTGGGTGCGTTAACCCAAGAGATCCAACATGGCGCAATATATGGTGCAAGTGGGGATGGTCAAATTAGTGCCGCGTCTCGTGACGAATATGCTGAAGCAAGTGCACGTGTATTACTCACGGATACCCATCTGAATAAAACCTATGAGTTGGCATCAAGCCAAAGCTTTACTAAGGCTGATCTTGCTCAAGCCATCTCCGAGGTGAGTCAACAACCAGTGCAGTACAATAACTTAAGCCCTGAAGCCTTTGAGCAACTGTTGCTACAGGTGGGCTTAGACAAGGGTTTTGCCAGTTTCTTGGCGGATGTCGATGCTCAAACCCAAGATGGCGTCATGTATAGCCAAAGCCAGGATTTGCAAACATTACTGGGACGTCCAACCGCAAGTATCACAAGTATTTTGCAGAAACTGATCTAAAGTCAGCTTCAGTTTATGGATGGATCTGGCTCAGTTTCAGATCCATTTTCATATCCAGATTGGCATGTGTGCGTCGCTCAACATTACGCATCGTGGCATTAAAACCGGAAACTTTCTGCAAGGTCATTGGATCATTCAGATTTAATTGCGGCGCAAATTGATGCAGCAAACGGACCTTTAACAGCTCATGAAATTCCAGACCGACCGGGCCATTAAATAAAATCTTCACTGGCAGCCGATAGGTGCGCTGCAAATGAAACGGCACACTCATTTTAATTGGAATATCCAGCTGTAACGGCAGTTTGGGCAATAACGGATTCTGATAGATTAAATCGGTGCTGGTCTGTAATGGCATCAGCTGATCAATTTGAATATGGGTTTTATAGTCCACTTTTACATCAATCGGTGTGGTGACCACAAATTGCAGATTGGCCGGATATTTGCCTTCTAACGGCAATTGCACCTGCTGATCCAGCTGAATTTCAGTATCTAAATGGCCTTGGGTATGCGCCTGTAAATAATTGCCGACCTCAATATGAGTGGGTAAATCTTCCGGTAACAACAGCCGTGATTTTTGGGCATTGACATACATCGAGGCCTGAATATTTAAATACAGCCAGAACAGAAGTGCGACCAGCGTAGCCACAATCAAGCCCACTACAAGCTGATGGCGAAGTGAAGAAAACATCTGCACACTCCTCTACTCGACCATTTGCACAGTGGTCGCTGGCTGCGCCGTTTCGGATGTTGCCAGACGAATACTATTTAAAGGAATATTCAGCTCACCCTGCTCAATTTTAATTGGTAAGGTATTTTTTACATCCACCGAGGCCTTCAGCGCAGTTTGAATTGGCACATTTAAATGACCTTGTACCGGAATCTGGGTATTCAGTGTGGTCTTTAATGGAATATTCAGATTTTCTTTTAATACGGTTTTTACCGGCGCATTAAATTTCAAATGGACTTTTTGCGCGAGTGGCACATCCATATGAATGGGCACATCCAGCGCAATGGGAATGGTGCCTTTGAGCGGCAAACTGATGTCTTTGCCCATCAACCTGACTTTGACCTGGGTATCAACCGCCAAGGGCTGGTTAATCTTTAAAGTTTCCCGCACCGGAATGGTGGTACGAATTGGGACATGCGTATCAAAATACACCCGTGGATTTAAGGTTTGGGTCAGCGGAATATCCAGATTTTCCTGAATGGGAATAACCGCATTGACCCGGCCACTGACATCGACATCCAGTGCATCATGAATTTTAACTTCAGCTTGGAGTGGTTCCTGCAAATCAATATTGACCTGCTGGTTTTCGAGCGGAATATAAATCTGAAAATGCCGAAAAATCCATAAGGCAATTGCTACACCTACCATGGCTGCCAGCACCATCAAGATTATGCCGCGGAGCATCAATCTGTTTGGCAACGGTTTATCCTATCTGTCATTTTTGTTTTTCTCGACAGAAATTGTGCCCAAAAACCGTGATACGGTTTGCAATTTTTGTATAGCATCTTTGCTTATTATTTTAATGGAAGATAAAAAAAGAGCCTCAAATGAGGCTCTTTCTGATCTGCACTACAAATTAAGCATTTGTTTCAGCAGGAACTTTTGGATAGCTTACGCCACCCATCTGTTCTGCGATACGCAGTACCTGGCAGCTATAGCCAACTTCGTTGTCGTACCATACATAAGCCGTTAAACGGTTACCTGAAGTGATGGTTGCTTGCGCGTCGAATACACCTGCAGTACGTGAACCGATGAAGTCAGAAGATACCACTTCAGTCGAGTTGGTATAACCGATCTGACCTTGCAGGTTCGAGCTGATTGAGATTTGACGGATGTATTCGTTCACTTCGTCACGCTCAACTTCTTTCTCCAGCGTCAGGTTCAGAATTGCCAGTGATACGTTTGGTGTTGGAACACGTACAGAGTTACCGGTTAACTTGCCTTTCAGCGCTGGAAGTGCTTTCGCCACTGCTTTCGCTGCGCCAGTTTCAGTAATTACCATGTTCAATGTCGCAGCACGGCCACGACGGTCAGCTTTGTGGTAGTTGTCGATCAGGTTCTGGTCGTTAGTGAACGAGTGAACTGTTTCAACGTGACCGTTAAGCACCTTGTATTTGTCGTCTAACACTTTCAAGGTTGGCGTGATTGCGTTTGTAGTACAGCTTGCTGCAGAGATGATGGCATCTTCATCCAGAATGTCGCCCTGGTTTACACCATAAACAACGTTCTTCATGTCACCTTTACCAGGTGCAGTCAGAATGACACGTGCTGCGCCTGGGCATTGCAGGTGCTGAGCCAGACCGTCAGCATCACGCCATTTACCGGTGTTGTCGATTACCAGTGCATTGTTAATACCGTATGCAGTGTAATCTACTTCAGACGGGTTAGAAGCATAGATCACTTTAATGAACTGACCATTCGCAATGATTGCTTCGTTTTCTTCATCAACAGAAATGGTGCCAGAGAATGGACCATGGATCGAGTCACGACGTAATAAAGACGCGCGTTTTTCCAGATCACCATCTGCAGATTTACGCACTACGATGGCTTTTAAGTTCAAGCCACGGCCCAGACCAGACTGACCAATCATTAAACGTGCCAGGATACGACCAATACGACCGAAACCGTAAAGTACAACATCACGGCCTTCTACAGAAGTTGGACGACCTTCAACCGCTTTGACTGCAGCTGCTACAAATGCATCTGCATCGCCGCCTTGCTCTTTAAAGGCAACCGCAAGTTTACCCAGGTCGATTTCAGCAGTACCAATGTTTTCAACTTTTGCTAATGCTTCAAGAATCGGGAAAGTGTGTACAACTGAAAGCTCAACGTCCATCATACGCGTGAAACGGTGTGCTTTTAAAATCTGAATCACTGAACGGTTAACTAAAGAACGTCCAAATACTGAAACAACAATATTTTTCTCACGGTACAGCTTACCGATCAAAGCGATCATTTTTTCCGCGATTTCTTCACGGTTTTTCCAGCGACCTTGGTGCTCTGCGTGTAGGGCGATGATAGTCTCTTTGCTCACAGATACGTCCTCTAATTAATTGTATATCTAGGCATAAAATTCAAAACCCGACAATTGTAATGGAATTGGCGGCAAGATTGAATCAAAAGCTGTCTAAGACCGCTCTATTTTTCTATATATTCAGTATAAATTTGCAAAATAGTTGTAATTATTTTTATGATTTCGCACCTAAATCTTTAAAAACCGCTATTTTTCATATAAAAAATAGCAAGTTATCTGTTTGTTGCTTTATCAGACAAATTTTACCGACTGATAACAATATTTTTTGCTATTCCAGCCGGTCCTGATAGTTCTCGATATTTTTTTGCAAGGCCCGTTCCTGCCGTTTCTGTTTCAGTACATGCAGTACACCTTCAATCACCAGCAGCAATACCGCCAGCCAGATTGGAATATAGGTCAGCCATTCATCGGCTTCAACACGCTCGCCCAGCATCATTGAGGCGAAAGCCAGCAACACCGGTTCCAGATAGCTAAGCAAACCAAAAATCACAAAAGGCAAATAACGGCTGGCCAGAATATAACTGCCCAAACCTAAGGCACTTAAAAAGCCCAGTCCCAGCACAGCCCAGATCAGATGCGAGTAATTCAACAGCAATGCCATGCTGTCGCTATAAACAAAGCCCAGATAAAACGCGACTGGTAAAATCAGGAACAGATCCCACCAGAAACCGCCCAGGTTATCGGTTTTAAACTGACGGCGTAAAAAGAAATACAAAGGATAAGCCAGCGCCACATACACAGTTTCCCAGGCCACACTGCCAATGCGCCAGATTTCATGTCCGACGCCCAGTACGGCTAGCGCCACCGCCAGCATTTGCCAGCTGGACAGTTTTTCCTTATACAGCACACAGCCAACCAGCACCATCACCAGTGGCAACAGGAAATAACCGAGCGACACTTCCAGACCACGGCCGTTAATTGGCCCCCATAAAAACAGCCACAGTTGCGTGGTACATAAGAACGAACTGATCAGCAGCCACAGCAATAAAAGCGGCTGTTGTAGCACCCGCCTGAAAATCTCGGCCACATGCTTTAAATCACCACTCCACCACATAAACAGGGTGATAAAAGGCAAGGTGGACAGCATGCGCCAGGCAAAAGTTTCTTCACTGTCTAAAGGTTGCAGAAACTGGGTATAGAAATACAGCACACCAAAAGTGACGGATGCCAATACAGACAAAGCAACGCCTTTATACATCTTTCACTCCTGATCTTTGCCGAGCGCTGATTATACTCAGTTCATCTCCGGAAAACTCTGTTCGTGCATGAATTATTGACCGAAAAATAAAAAACCATGCCGGAGCATGGTGTATTTTTAGTAGGAGATTGCTTTAACGGGCTGTCTGTTTGGTGTGAATAATATCATCCAAGTTATAGCCTAAAGATTTGGCATATTCGAGATATTCATTGATCACTTCGGGATTGGCCTGCGGGGTACGCGACAACACCCACATATATTTGCGATGTGGCTCACCGACCAGCACGGTCTGATAATCTTCATCCAGTTTTAGCACCCAGTAATCACCGCGACCAATTGGCATCCAGCGGATAAATTCTGGCAGGAAACTGACTTTCAGTTTGGTATTAAACGGCGCATTTTGTACAAAGGCTTCACCAATAGAAACGGTTTGTTCACCATTTTTGGTGATGCAGCGGTTATCGACCTTGATGTTGCCATTTTCATTTAAGGTATAGGTCGCCGTGACATCCCGATCACATTTATTCTGAAAGGACATCGGTTTACGTGCCACCTCATACCAGACCCCTAGGTAGCGGTCCAATTCTACTTTTTCAACAGTCGGCAACGGTTCTTTCTGGGCATAAGCCATGGTGGCCAGCCCTAAACCGACCAGCACTGCCCCGCCTACGGCAATTTTTGCCAATTTATAACTCGCTTTAGGGAGATTATTCGTTTTCATCAGGTCACCTTATAGCTTCAATATTGTTCTGGAGTTCTCAGCATACTTGGCTAAATTAACGGTAAATTCAGGTATTTACTGTTGTGTTATGTAAGGAGTTTTTTAACAGTTCCCACACTTTTCTTTACTGCAGCATTTGTGCCTTCAAACGAATAATTTCATCACGCAGACGTGCGGCCTGCTCAAACTGCAATTCTTTTGAGGCTTTGAGCATCTCTTTTTCCAGCTTGGCCACATGCTTGGCAAACAGTTTCGGGTCCGACACGATATGCCGCTCATCCGCGGTTAAGGCCAAGGTTTGGGCTGCCATCTGCTCATCAATTACGTCTTCTTCCAGCACCTCGCCGGTATCAATTTCTTTAATGACCTGACGCACAGCACTGCGCGGAGTAATACCATGTAGCTGGTTAAATTCAATTTGCTTGGCACGGCGACGTTCAGTTTCATCAATGGCTTTTTGCATGGAATCGGTTATCCGGTCAGCATATAAAATTGCCTTACCGGCAATGTTCCGCGCGGCCCGGCCAATGGTCTGAATCAGCGAACGTTCGGAACGCAGGAAGCCTTCCTTGTCGGCATCCAGAATCGCCACCAGCGAGACTTCTGGCATATCCAGACCTTCACGCAGCAGGTTAATCCCCACAAGCACATCATAAATTCCGGTACGCAGCTCATGAATAATCTTGACCCGCTCGACCGTATCAATATCGGAATGCAGATAGGCCACTTTAATGCCGTATTCTTTTAAATAGGAACTTAAATCTTCGGCCATGCGCTTGGTTAAGGTCGTGACCAGAACCCGTTCGTTTTTATCTTTACGCAGGTTAATTTCCGACAGGACATCATCGACCTGGGTCAGCACTGGGCGGATTTCAATTTCCGGATCAATCAAACCGGTTGGACGCACCACCTGCTCGACAATCTGCTCGGCTTTTTCCAGTTCATACTGCGCCGGTGTGGCACTGACATAAATGGTGCTTGGAATAATCCGTTCCCATTCTTCAAATTTCATTGGCCGGTTATCCAGCGCGCTTGGTAAACGGAAACCATAATTGACCAGGTTTTCCTTACGCGAACGGTCCCCTTTATACATGGCACCAATTTGCGGCACGGTAACATGCGACTCATCAATAATCAGCAAGGCATCATCCGGCACATAGTCAAACAGGGTCGGTGGCGCTTCACCGGCCGGACGACCGGATAAATGACGGGAATAGTTTTCAATGCCATTGGTATAGCCGAGCTGCTGCATCATTTCCAGATCATAACGGGTACGCTGCTCAATACGCTGTGCTTCCAGCAGCTTGTCATGTGCACGGAAAAAGCCTAAACGCTCTTTCAGTTCTTCACGAATGGTTTCAATGGCGCGCTGCAGATGGTCTTTAGGCGTGACATAGTGGCTTTTCGGGTAGATGGTGACGCGTGGCACTTTGCGGATCATTTTGCCGGTCAGCGGATCAAACCAGCGGATCGAATCGACTTCATCATCAAATAGTTCAATCCGGATGGCATTCTGCTCTGATTCTGCCGGGAAAATATCAATAATTTCACCGCGAATCCGGTAGGTCCCGCGCAAAAACTCTAGTTCATTGCGGCTATATTGCATTTCTACCAGCCGGCGGATGATGTCTTCACGTTGAATCCGGTCGCCCTGCACCACATGCAGCAACATGCTCATATAGGCATTCGGATCACCCAGACCGTAAATAGCCGATACCGATGCCACAATAATCGAGTCACGACGTTCCAGTAATGCCCGCGTCGCCGACAGTCGCATCTGGTCAATGTGATCATTAATGGCAGCATCTTTTTCAATAAAGGTATCGGAAGATGGCACATAGGCTTCCGGCTGATAGTAGTCATAATAACTGACAAAATATTCAACCGAGTTATGCGGGAAAAAGGCTTTAAATTCGCCGTAGAGCTGGGCCGCCAGAGTCTTGTTATGCGCCATCACAATAGTTGGCCGCTGTAACTGGGCAATCACGTTGGCCATGGTATAGGTCTTGCCGGAACCGGTTACCCCCAGCAGCAACTGATCATGCATGCCCTTTTGAATTCCCCGCACCAGCTTTTCAATGGCCTGCGGCTGATCTCCAGCAGGTTGATAATGGGTAACCAATTCAAAAGGTTGATGATCACTCACGGATAGCGTACTCATACAGATCGAAAAAAATAGTCTAACAGATTCAGCCTATTATCTGGCTTCAGATTGTAATTTTTGTACACTTTCTTGTCACCGGCAGCATCGGCAAGGTTCTGTTTTTAGTCCGCAGTGCAACTGAAATAAAGACCTTCACCCGCTGCTGTTTGGCACACTCTCACCAGACATACCCAGATCAAAGCAAAATCTTCATGTGAAACAGAAAAACACCCTCGTCTTGTGCTTTTTCACTTGATTCTGCCCCGCTTCACGGGCAACATGAACACAAGGGATCACATAGATTTAATGACAATGACTTACCGATATCATGATGAAAGTATTATTAAAAGCTTGCCTGAAGATACGATTTTTGTCTTTGGCAGTAATCTGGCGGGTGATCATGCCGGCGGTGCAGCGCGCACTGCCCTGCAACACTTTGGCGCCGTGCGCGGCGTAGGGCGTGGCTGGGCCGGACAAAGCTTTGCCATTCCAACCATGAACGAGCATTTGCAGCAAATGCCGCTGTCGCAAATTCAGCACTATATAGATGACTTTAAAACCTATACCAAAAATCATCCGAAAATGAAGTATTTTCTGACTTCAATTGGCTGTGGTATTGCCGGTTATAAAGTCGAGGAAATCGCCCCGATGTTTAAAGGCATTTCCCACAATGTGATTTTCCCGGCCTCCTTCCGGCCTTTTGTCGAGAAATCTTTACCGAAACTGAACCAGCATTTTCTGCATACCATTTTTCGTGATCCGGTGATTTTTGCCAGCAATCCGGATGAGCTGATTGAAGTACTGGCTTTAAATGACAATGAAAAAAGTCTGGCTAAAATTTTGCTGAATACCCAGATGTACCCGACCGACAGCAATGGCCGTGACCGGATTTTTGAAATTGAAGATATTTTATATGGCCTGAAAGACAAGGTCTTCGAATGGCAAAGCAACTCTGAAGGTTCCATGCTGTTTGGCGGGGTGATTCTAGCCTTACTGGAACTGTATAGTATTAATGAACAGGATTTTGCCGAAGTCTGGCATGGTCAACGTGAAATTACCCCACCGCGTCCGGCGCATCGGGCCAAAAAATAATCCCTCTTTTTAATACCAGAGCAGCCGGCCACTGAGCCGGCTGCTTTTTAATTCAGTGATGCAAATCACATTTATAAAAATAAAAACAATTCTTATCACATAATAAAAAACTTGATTATAATTCTATTTTTCATTCACTAGAATAATCGAGCTTCAGACTATGACAATACTGGACACGCCTGTTTTTACCCTTGCGCCGATTGCCCTGTGGCTGGAAGACTTTAGTGAAATTAAAAAACAGTTTGAGCTGTGGCGCGCATAAGGCATTCAGGATTTACGTGGCTATTTACTGGAAGATCCAAGCCGTGTCATTGAATGTGCCCGTAAAATTAAAATTGTGAGCGTAAACCAGAAAACCCTGGAACTGTATGAAGCCCAAGATCTGCAGCATTTAATTAGCAACCTGGAGCAGATTTTTAAAGGTGATATGGCCAGTACCCATATTGATGAGCTGATCAGCTTGTGGGAAGGTCAAACCGAATTTTCCAGTCAGGCGGTCAATTACAGCCTGAACGGTAAACGGCTGGATATCCAGTTACGCGTCACCGTAGTCCCTTCACATGAGCATGACCTGTCTTTGGTGCTGGTCAGTACCGAAAACATTACCCCTTATACCGCAGCGCGCCGGCAGGCAGATCAGCAGCGTTTACTGGCTGAATCGCGCTTTGTCTATTCTCCCACCTCCTTGTGGGTGGAAGATTTTAGCCGGATTAAAAGCCGGCTCGATCAGCTGCGCCATTTGGGCATAGATGATTTCAATACCTTTTTAGATGTGCATCCGGATTTTATCCAGCAATGTATCCGCGATGTACTGATTATTGATGTCAATCAGGCCACGCTGGATTTATTTGGCGCCCCGGACAAAAACACCCTGCTGCAAAATATTCATAAAATTTTTGCCGGTGAAATGCAGCATACGTTCAGGGAACAGCTGATCGAGCTCTGGAACGGCAATATTCACCATCAGCGTGAAGCCATCAATTATGCGCTGGATGGCAGCATCCGCCATGTATTGCTGCAATTTACCGTATTTCCCGGCTATGAAGAGGACTGGAGCACGGTTCAGGTGGCCTTGACCGATATTACCGCGCGTAAAAAAAGCCGAAAATTATCTGGAATATCTGGGCAAGCATGATGTGCTGACCAAGCTTTTGAATCGCTCGCATTATACTGAAGAAGTGAATCGTTTAGAGCGCAGCAGTCTGCGGCCTGTGTCCAGTATCTATATTGATATGAATGGCTTAAAAGTTGTGAATGATGCCTTTGGCCATGATAGCGTTGATGATCTGCTCAGACGCACCGGTGAACTGCTGAATCAGCTTGTCCAGAATACCCAGTACAGTGCCTGCCGCATTGGTGGTGATGAATTTGTGATTTTGCTGCCGGGTGCCGATGAGATTGCCCTGCACAACTGTTTGGCAGGCTTGCAGGAACTGCTGTTAATTGACAGTCAGTTTCATGGTAATCAGATGCTGAATCTGTCGATTGGGTCTGCGACCACACTACCACAGGAAAGTATTGAAGAGATGCTAAAACGCGCCGATCAGGCCATGTACACCCAAAAACGCGCCTATTATGTCCAGTTTGACCGGCGTGAAACCCAGGATTAAACCCATCAAGCGCCCATAAAAAATGCCACAGAACGTGGCATTTTTCTTAGCGTTTACCCATAGATTTACGGGTCCCACGTGGTGGTGGAAACAGCTTGTCGGCATAACCTTCGTCTTTAGGACGAACCTGATTATGCAAGGCATCCATCTGGGCTTTTTCTTCCGCAGATGGCATTGGGAATGGGAGTTTTACCACAGGTTTTTTTGAAGTAGGCTGCTGCTTACTCATGACGATAACTCAAATCAAATTAGCGCTATTTTAAGGTTTTTTGCAGTCAGAAGCGAGCCTCCGGCTTTTTATTCTCAAAAATGCCTTATTTTGAGGCGCAGAAGCACAAATTTCGTGATTTTTTATTAATTTGTTGAGATTTTAAACGACGAAGTGACTATTTTTGAGCTAAGATAGTGTGCTTTTTATTTTTTAATCCCTATAAGAAGGAATACTGCCGTGGACGTACGTCTCTCTGATCGTGTAAATGCCATCAAACCGTCCCCAACGCTTGCTGTGACAAACAAAGCTGCTGAATTGAAAGCTGCTGGTCATAACGTAATTGGCTTGGGTGCAGGCGAACCGGATTTCGATACACCACAACACATCAAAGATGCAGCAATTGCAGCGATTAACAACGGTTTTACCAAATATACCGCTGTTGACGGTACGCCAGGCCTGAAAAAAGCCATTATTGCGAAACTAAAACGTGACAATAACCTTGACTACCAAGCCAACCAGATTCTGGTGTCTTGCGGTGGTAAACAATCATTCTTTAACTTGGCACTTGCACTGTTAAACAAAGGTGATGAAGTGATCATCCCTGCACCATTCTGGGTAAGCTATCCAGATATGGTCATCATCGCTGAAGGCGTGCCAGTGATTGTGAAATGTGGTGAAGAACAACGCTTCAAAATCACTCCTGCTCAGTTAGAAGCAGCCATCACAGACAAAACCCGTTTAGTGGTACTGAACAGCCCGTCTAACCCGACAGGTATGATCTACACCAAAGCTGAACTGGAAGCTCTGGCTGAAGTACTGCGTAAATACCCAGAAGTGTATATCGCATCTGACGACATGTACGAACCAATCCGCTGGGATGACGAGTTCTACAACATCGCTACTGTTGCACCAGACCTGTATGACCGCACTATCGTGTTAAACGGTGTGTCTAAAGCCTATGCCATGACTGGCTGGCGTATCGGCTATGCAGCGGGCCCTGCTAAACTGATCGGCGCGATGAAAAAAATCCAGTCTCAGTCTACGTCTAACCCGACGTCTATTTCACAAGTAGCTGCAGAAGCTGCATTAAATGGTCCTCAAGACGTTCTACAACCAATGATTGAAGCGTTTAAACGCCGTCATGACCTGGTGGTAAACGGCCTGAACGACATCAAAGGTATTTCTTGCTTACCTGCAGATGGTGCGTTCTATGCTTACGCCAACATCAAACCACTGATTCGTGCTAAAGGCTTAAAATCTTGCACAGAATTCTCTGCATGGTTACTGGAAGAAACGGGCGTTGCCGTGGTTCCAGGTGATGCATTCGGTTTAGGCGGTTTCATGCGTATCTCTTATGCAACGGCTGATGAAGTGCTGGTAGATGCGTTAGCGCGTATCAAGAAAGCGGCGGATTCAATCGAAGGCGTTGATGAAGCGATTGCGTCGATCGAAGCTGAAAAAGCTGCTCAATAATCTCTTCTGAGCAATAAAAAAACCGCGACCTGTTCGCGGTTTTTTTATGGCCTGATTTAACTCTAAACGCTCAATTCAGCGGACCATAGATAACGGTTAGATGGCCTTTTTCAGCGCCTGAATGAGCTGACTGCGTGAGATGTCAGGACGGTCTGTACCCTTATAAATACAGTAATATTTAAAGGCACTATCCAGACTCACCCGCAGTTTTTTTTGTTCAGAAGCCGACCAGACCCGGCAGCGGTTACTACCCGACAAGGCACTGCCGGCAAGCTGATACAGGTATAAATCCTGGCTGCGCTGTAATGGCGTGCGGGTTGCATGATCCGGATGCTCTGAAAGCTGGAAACATGGCCCATTGATCAGCCATTTTTCACTAAACCACAGCTGCAGCAAATCGCCCAGATACAGATCGACATGCCCGACTGGCCATATGTTGATATAGGCCGAAGCAACAGGCGTATAATAATCTGCTGGATTGCTGATAAGAGAAAGGTAGTTGTCTTTGTAAAAATTGAGATTTGCAAAAATTTCAGGGATGCTGAGCGTATTCATTCGCTGTCTCCGATTTAGCCATTTTTGTGCTGGCAAGTTGGTTTAAATCCACACTGTTTAACCATTTGGTCAAACGACTTTCTGAATTTAATCTAACAACAGATTTTTTGCTTTGCAAGATTTTTTCGTGTTTTATTTTATTTTGCACAAATAAAAAGCATATAAACTTTAAATGTAAAAAAGATGACAGTTTTCGCTTGACCCCTGCCAAAATCCCTCTATAATCGCATTCAGATTCTCCCATAGCTCAGTCGGTAGAGCGACGGACTGTTAATCCGCAGGTCCCTGGTTCGAGCCCAGGTGGGAGAGCCAAATTCAAGAAAGCCCAAGCATTTAAGACTTGGGCTTTTTTATTGCCAAAATTTATAGCTTTCAATCTTTTTAATTCCTACAGCGATTCACATCTGAAGGTTATAAAAAAAGAAGATTAGGATCTTCCCGAGCGATCTAATGGCGAGACGTCAATCGCCAGATCAGCAGAGCATCTATCTTCAAAAACAGGTAAATCAGCCCTGATTCCCCTTCTCACAGCCATAAAAAAACGGAACCGAAGTCCCGTTTTCTCTCAAAAAATATTGACTGTTTCAAGCTGCCTGCGCCGGCACACCGCTATGGAAACGGAAAGTATCATCCGGGCTTAAAATCAGATTTTTTTCCACTTCACGAATATGCTGAATCCGGCCCTGAATATCTTCTTCCGGATTTTTTAGCTTGGCAGTTTTGGCAACGTCCAATGCTAGTGCCAGATAATCTTCATAATGACGCGATTCAGATTTCAGCAAATAGCGGTAGTAACGCCCCAGCTCTTCATCAACATGCGGTGCCAAGGCATAAAAACGCTCACAGGAACGCGCTTCTACAAAGGCACCAATCACCAGTACATCAATTAACGCTTCTGGTTCATAGGTACGGATTTCTTTGCGTAAGCCGCCAGCATAACGACCTGCGCTTAAGCCTTTCCACTCCTGTCCGCGTTTGTTCATGAATTCCAGCACCTGTTCATAGTGCAGCATTTCTTCACGAACCAGTTGCGCCAGCTTTACCTGCAAATCGGTAAAGAAGCTGTAGCGG
Organism: Acinetobacter sp. YH12134; assembly: GCF_013418555.1. Taxonomy (NCBI): domain Bacteria; kingdom Pseudomonadati; phylum Pseudomonadota; class Gammaproteobacteria; order Moraxellales; family Moraxellaceae; genus Acinetobacter; species Acinetobacter sp. YH12134. The sequence goes on from NZ_VPBT01000016.1 coordinate 29,798, forward strand.
AACATCAGGTTCATGGCTGTACCGGCGGCTTTTTTCTCGCAGTTGGCATGATCCTGCATCAGGATTTCCAGATTATTCAGTGCTTCGTCCAGCCAGGCTTGCGGGGTTTCACAGCCCAGGAAGCCGATCACCGGCTTCATGAGTTCATCATAATTGATTGTCGACATACAAAAACTTCAGGATTATCGTGCAGCTTTAATCGCTGCTTTCATTTGCTGTACAGCTTGGGCCAGACCCACAAACACCGCATCGGCAATGAGCGAGTGACCAATATTCAGTTCGTGAATTTGCGGAATTGCGGCAATCGGCGTCACGTTATCTAAATTCAGGCCATGGCCGGCATTCACCACCAGACCTTTGGCTGCGGCATATTCGGCACCTTTCACAATACGTTCCAGCTCAGCCTGCTGCGCCTCTGCGGTTTCAGCATCGGCGTAGGCACCGGTATGAATTTCAATGGTTGGTGCACCACAAGCAACTGCGGCATCAATCTGGGCAAAGTCAGCATCAATAAACAGGGAGACATCACAACCCAGAACAGAGAGAGCCTGCGTTGCCGCTTTTACCGCCGCAAAATTACCGACCACATCCAGTCCACCTTCAGTGGTGACTTCCTGGCGTTTTTCCGGGACAAAGCAAACATGATGCGGTTTGATTTCTTTGGCGAACTCGACCATTTCATCAGTCACCGCCATTTCCAGATTCATGCGGGTTTTCAGCAATGGACGCATACGACGCACATCATCATCCTGAATATGACGACGATCTTCACGCAGATGCAAGGTAATACCCTCTGCACCAGCCTGTTCACAAATCAGTGCGGCATTGACCGGATCTGGGTAAGTGGTGCCACGTGCTTGTCGCAATGTTGCAACATGGTCAATATTTACACCAAGTAATGCAGCCATACTCTTTTCCTAATTACGATTGTGTTTGGGAGTTCTGTATCCACAATTGACGACTTTTTAACGGCCGATCTCCCAGCAGGGAGCTGATCATCTGCCGATATAATTTAGACAGTAATTGTAACTGTTTTGGATTAAAATCCCTACCCTTTTCATGGTCACGCATACTCAAAATCTGCGCGCCACTTAAACCAGAACGGGAAGCCTGCGCCGTTGGCATAAAGCCTTCATTTAATAAAAACTGGTACTGCTGCGTTGCACCAATCGGCTGCTGGTTGGCATCCACTTCAAAGTCGATGGCATAACCCAGTTCTTGCAGCAACACATGCTCAAACTGGCGCAGAATCTGTCTTAAAAAGCTGTTCGGCTGCGGATGGCTCGACAGCTGCTGCAATTGCTGCAAAGTCGTGGCATATTGCAGAAAAGTCTCGGGCATCTCGACTTCGAGCGGACACAGACGCAGCAAAATTTCATTCAGATAAAAACCGGAGAAAAAGGCATCGCCAAAGAAAAATACGGGCTGGTTGATAATTTCCAGTTTGGTAAAATTTTTCAGTTCAGATTTACCCGAGGCCTGCAGGCTAATCGGTTGATATTGTGGTGGCGGGGTTTGTCTTAAAATACCATCAATCCGCCCATATTCCTGGGTAAACAGATGCACAATATGACTACGCTCGCGGTATTTACGATGATGGATCAGGTAGCCATGCAAGACTTCATTACGCATGCGGGCAGGATATCAGCCTAATCATCTTTCTTTTTGCTTTCATCTTCTTCATCCCCATCGGGAATGACTGCACCGACCACAGCGGCCGTGCCTTTGACCACGCCTTTGGTGGTTTTATAGGCCACTTTAACCGGAACTGTAACCACCTTATGAATACAGCCCTGCAGCATGAACATGCAGGCTAAAATCACAGCAATTTTGGTCATTACAGTTCCTCGTTTCATGGCTTAGATATCGCTATATCCCAAGCTTTTTAATGCACGTTCATCATCTGACCAGCCACCTTTGACTTTCACCCAAAGCGTGAGCATGATTTTCTGTTCGAACATTTTTTCCATATCGACACGGGCATCCATCCCGATTTTTTTCAGCTTAGCACCTTTTTCACCAATCACAATGGCTTTTTGGCCCGGACGGTCTACGAAGATGGTGGCATCAATATAAGTACAGGCCGGTTTCATACGACCGGTTTTTTCATTTAAAGCCGGCTCTTCGGTTTTAAATGATTCAATCTGTACGGTTAAATCATATGGCAACTCTTCACCGAGCTGACGCATGATTTTTTCACGAATAATTTCAGAGGCCAGGAAGCGCTCGGAACGGTCGGTGACCTGATCAAATGAATATAACGGTGGCTGGAATGGCAGATACTGCTCGATGGTGTCACGCAGATGTTCCAGATTGGCACCACGCAGCGCGGATACTGGCACAATTTCTGCAAAGTTCATCAGCTTGGCACGCTCCTGAATCAGCGGCAGCGCCTGATTTTTATTCTCGAAGGTATCCAGTTTATTGATCACCAGAATGACCGGCATCTCTGCATTTTTCAATTTCTCCAGTACGAGTTCATCGTTCTGGGTCCATTTTTGTGCATCGACGACGAATAATACCAGATTCACATCTCGCAGCGCCGAGTGCGCGGCACGGTTCATCATTTTGTTGATGGCACGCACTTCTTTTTTGTGCATCCCCGGAGTATCAACATACACTGCCTGAGATTTTTCACGCGAATCAATCCCGACAATTTTATGACGGGTGGTTTGTGGCTTACGCGAGGTAATAGACAGTTTTTGACCCAACAGGTGGTTCATCAGGGTAGATTTACCCACGTTTGGCCGGCCCACAATGGCCACAAATCCGCTACGGTAATCCGATGGAATTTCCTGACCTTGTGAACTGAAGAATTGATTGATTAAATCGTGGCTGTCGCTTTGCGACTCGTGATCAGCATCGTTGTGATCGGAATGGATTGTCATTGAGACGTTTGCTCCAAGAGTTTTAAAATTTCCGCGGCAACTGCCTGCTCGGCAAAGCGGCGGCTAGAACCTTCACCTTTCATTACCGGTAAAGCATCGACCCGGCATTCCACCTTGAAATGCTGGTTCGGGGCATCACCCTGAATATCTACAACCTCGTAAACTGGGAGAGGTTTTTTACGTGCTTGTAAATACTCTTGCAGGCGTGATTTTGGATCTTTGAGCTGATCGGTCGGCTCAATATGATCCAGATAAGGCACGTACCATTTTAACACAATCGTCTGTAGCAGGTTTAAATCCCCACAGTCGATATAAATCGCACCAATAATCGCCTCGACTGCATCTGCAAGTATAGACTCGCGATGATGACCGCCTGATTTCAATTCACCGGTACTGAGAATTAAATTTTGACTGAGTTTTAAATCATTGGCGATTTTACCCAGCGCTTCCTGACGCACCAGCGTTGCGCGCATACGGGTCAGCCGCCCTTCGTTTTCCTGCGGATAGGCGGTGTAGAGATAGTTGGCAATAATCATCCCTAAAAGTGAATCGCCTAGAAATTCTAGGCGTTCATAGTTGTGTTTGTGACTGACCGAACGATGCGTCAGCGCCAGCTTGAGCAGATCCGGCTGTTTAAACTGGTATCCGATGCGGCTGGCCAAACGCGTTTCATTGAGCTTGGACTGAGCTTTGATCAAAACTTTTCTCGAATTTCATGACAATATCAATATTCAATAAGAACGGTTTTCTTATCTCATAGTCTTTCTTCACCTGTAGACCATCTACATTGGTGACCTGGGCAACATCCGCAAATTTAATATCACGAATATTGTTCATACTTAAACGCTTATCCATTTCCCCAATGAATTTTTGCGGACTCAGGTTTTTGGGTCCATGAATCAACTGCTCTTTAATCTGGTTATCCAGCATTCGATCATCGAAATACGGTCCCCAAACCGCAACTGCAATTTTTGCCATAAAAGCAAAACCAATAATTGCAACCAGAATTGCAATATACGATGCCCCTTGTTGATGACGCATTTTGTTATTTTCCTAATGGATGATTTTAATCTATGCTGCCATTTCGGCTAAAAGACGGCAATTTAAAACCAGGCTCTTTGTGCATCCAGATATAGACGGCACGGCCGGTCAGGTTTTCTTCAGGTACAAAACCCCAGAAACGGCTGTCAGCACTCTGATCGCGGTTATCCCCTAACGCGAAGTAATGACCTTCTGGAACTTTGACTTCCCAATATAAACCATTTGTAGAAGCATATTTACCATTTTCGACATAATTAATAAAGGGTGCCTGACGCGCCACGTTTACGCCTTCCAGTTCACGCATGGTAAAAGTATGCTTGCCTAAAGTTTCCTGATGGTAAATCGAGTTTGGTGTATCGAGGCTGTCTTTTTCACGGCTAAAGTCCAGCGCAACTTTCTGCACCTTTTCACCGTTAATGGTGAATTGACCATGATCATAAACAATATGATCGCCGGGCAAACCCACAATACGCTTAATGTAGCTAATACTTGGTTGTGGCGGATAACGGAACACCGCCACATCACCGCGTTCTGGCGAACCGGTATCAATAATTTTGCTGTTGACGATTGGCAAACGCACGCCATAGTCAAATTTATTTACCAGAATAAAATCCCCGGTCTCCAGGGTTGGCACCATTGAATCTGACGGGATATTAAACGGCTCATATAAAAACGAACGCAGCACCAGCACAACGGCCAGTACCGGCCAGAAGTCATACGCCCATGTGATAATGAAATTTTCATTGCCCCGCCCTTTGGTCTGTCTTTGCTTGAAGACAAATTTATCCAGCAACCACACAGCAATAAAAAACAGCGTGGCAGGAACGAGGATCAAATTAAAATCAAAATCCATGGGCGTTTATCCTTCTAATCTTATTAGCGTTCGACTTTTAATACAGCTAAGAACGCTTCTTGTGGGATTTCAACGCTACCCACTTGCTTCATACGTTTCTTACCTTCTTTCTGCTTGGCCAGCAGTTTCTTCTTACGCGAAACGTCACCGCCATAACATTTGGCCAATACGTTCTTACGCATGGCTTTTACCGTTGAACGGGCAATGATTTGCGCCCCAATGGCCGCCTGAATTGCGACATCAAACATCTGACGTGGAATCAGGTCTTTCATTTTTTCAACCAGCGCAATACCACGGTGACGGGCATCCTGACGGTGACAGATCATCGCCAGCGCATCGACTTTTTCACCGTTAATCAAGACATCGACTTTTACCAGCGATGAACTTTCAAAACGCACGAAGTTGTAATCTAGTGATGCAAAACCACGTGAGCAGGATTTCAATTTATCAAAGAAATCCATCACCACTTCGGCCATTGGAATTTCAAAGGTAATGGATACCTGATTACTCATGAATTTCATGTCTTTTTGCACACCACGACGCTCGATACACAAGGTCATGACGTTACCCAAGTATTCTTGCGGCACCAGAATGTGACATTCGGCAATCGGTTCACGTAAGTCTTCAACAGTGGAACCGTCTGGCATTTTCGATGGACTGTCGATGTACACGGTCTGGCCATTTTTCATTACGGCTTCATAAATAACCGTAGGCGCAGAAGAAATCAGGTCCAGATCGTATTCACGTTCTAAACGTTCCTGAACGATTTCCATGTGCAGCATACCAAGGAAGCCACAGCGGAAACCAAAACCGAGCGCATCCGAACTTTCTGGTTCAAAGAACAGCGCCGAGTCATTGATTTGCAGCTTTTGCAGTGCTTCACGGAACGGTTCAAAATCGCTGGCATCAATCGGGAACAAACCGGCATAGACCTGCGGTTTTACTTTCTTGAAGCCCGGTAACACTTCCACTTCTGGCGTGGTTGCCAAAGTGATGGTATCGCCGACTGGTGCACCAAAAATGTCTTTAATGCCGGCAATCACGAAGCCGACTTCGCCCGCTTCCAGAATATCGGTTTCAGTATGTTTCGGATTGAAAATACCCACAGAGGTAATGATGTGCGTTTGACCGGTTGACTTCATCAACATCTTGTCGCCTTTACGCACACGGCCCTGCTTCACACGCACCAGAGACACAACACCCAGGTAGTTATCAAACCATGAGTCGACAATTAAAGCTTGTAATGGCGCATCACGGTCGCCGGTTGGTGCTGGAATGACATCGACCAGACGCTCTAAAACACCTGCAATGCCCAGACCAGTTTTGGCTGAACAGGTCGGCGCATCGGTTGCTTCAATACCAATAATATCTTCAATTTCCTGAATCACGCGTTCAGGCTCTGCTTGCGGCAGGTCAATCTTGTTCAGAATTGGCAGCACTTCCAGACCCTGCTCAATCGCGGTATAGCAGTTGGCGACCGATTGTGCTTCTACGCCCTGGGCAGCATCAACCACCAGTAGTGCGCCTTCACACGCTGCCAGTGAACGTGAAACTTCATAAGAAAAGTCAACGTGTCCCGGAGTGTCAATGAAGTTTAACTGGTATTCCTGACCATTCGGATGGGTATAGTACAAGGTCACCGAAGTCGCTTTAATGGTAATCCCACGTTCACGCTCAAGTTCCATTGAGTCCAGTACTTGCGCCTGCATTTCGCGATCCTGCAAACCGCCACAGGTCTGAATGAAACGATCCGCAAGGGTCGACTTGCCATGATCGATATGTGCAATGATCGAGAAGTTACGAATGTTTTTAATATCAACAGATTTTTTAGCTTGCGCCATGGGCTACCTTAAAAAATAACGCGCTATGCAAACCAGATTCAGTGCACAGCAAAAGCCGAATAGAAATTGCGAAGGATTATAGCAGATGGATTTTTTAAAGTATCCAAAATAATGCAAAGCTTTTCGGCCCGGCCGGTTTTAGATCATCCGATACAAACCGGCCAGTGACGATGCTTATGCCGGCTGTGGCGGATACTGGTTAAAATCCATCGGATTCAGATCGGCTGGAATAGGCTGATACGCCTGGGAAAAACTTGGCGACATGCGTTTTGGACGGCCGCTGTCAATTTCCACACAAGCCCATTTGGTCTGCGCGACAAATAATACGCTCTGATCCTGCGGACGATAAAACACATATTGGCGAAACAGGTACAGCGCATTAATTTCACTGAGCCAGGTTCTTAAAATCAGCTCTTCACCGGCAAATGCAGGCTTGCGATACTGCACATGATGCTCCACCGCCACCATGGCATGTTTCATTTCCAGAAACTGCGCCATGCCCAGGCCTAAGGTTTCAATATGGGCGCTGGCCACATCCTGCATCCACTGTACATAAACCACGTTGTTGACATGGCCCAGACTGTCGATATGCTCGGGTTGAACCTGAAGTTTTAAATCAAAAAATGTACTGCTCATGCTCTGTTACTGTACTGCTGCATCGGCTATTGAGGCCCCTAGTCTACTGAAAATTGGCCCCAGATAAATTGAAAAATAAAAAAAACCACAGCAGGCTGTGGTTTTCGACTGGCTCAGATCAGGAAATTCGCATGCCGACAATAGCACGTTGTCCCTGACGGATTAAGGTCACACGCGCCACGCTGCCCTTTTTCAGCTGCGAAACCGCCTGAACAAAGCTGTTGCTGTCGGTGACTGGGCTATTGTTCAGCTGTACGATGACATCACCCGGTAAAATGCGCGACTGCGCTGCAATACTGCCCGGACGGACTTCCTGAATCAGCACGCCGCCTTTAATTTCCAGCTGACGCATTTCTGCTGCTGACAGGTTCCGGATTGCGACCCCAAGTACCGGGCCTTTATTCTGGCTTGGCGTAACATTGCTCTTGGCCGGGGTGTCATCCGGTGCAGTACTTAAAGTAGCCGAGATATTCCGGCGACGGTCATCGCGTAAAACTTCCAGCTGGATGGTCTGTTTAGGTGCAGTACGGTTCAGATAATTGAGTAATTCGCTGGTGCGCGAAATTGGGGTACCGTTGTATTTTAAGATCACATCACCGGCACGCAAGCCGGCTTTGGAGGCTGGAGAATCCGGTGCCACCTGGGTAATTAAGGACCCTTCCGGTTTATCCAGTCGATACGATTCTGCCAGCGTCCGGTCAATATCCTGCAGGCTCACACCTAAATAGGAACGGGTGACTTTACCATGCTGTTTTAACTGGTCTGCCACTTCCATGGCGACATCAATTGGAATCGAGAAAGACAGGCCCATATAGCCGCCCGTTCCACTAAAGATACGCGAGTTGACCCCAACCACTTCACCGCGCTGGTTAAATAGCGGTCCACCCGAGTTACCCGGGTTTAAGGCAACGTCAGTCTGAATAAACGGTACCGAGGTTTCCCCCATCATGTTACGCATTTTGGCGCTGACAATACCGGCAGAGGCGGAATAGTCAAAACCGAATGGTGAACCAATCGCCAGCACCGGCTCACCAACTTTCAGGCGATCAACATTACCGGTACGCAGTTCAGGGAAATTGCTGCCAGATACTTTCAGCAAGGCCACATCGGTCCGCTCATCACTGCCGACTACAGTGGCATCAATTTCACGGCGATCATTCAGGACAATGGTGACTTTGGAGGCATTTTCAATCACATGGTGGTTAGTGAGCAGGTAGCCATCTTTGCTAATAAAGAAGGCACTGCCATAACCGGTTTTTTCTTGTGGTGCCTGACGCTGCGGAATCACCACCCCATCGCCAAAGAAACGGCGTAACAGTTCCGGAACCTGTTGTTGTAACAGCTCTTCCTGGCTTAAACGTTTGACCACATTGACACTGACAACACCGGGGCTGACCTGTTCAACCAGGTTGGAAAAATCTACTGAAGTAGAGGCCTGTGCTTGAACAGATGCCATAGTGAACACAGCTGCATAGAGACCCTTCTGTAAGTAGCGATTATTCATATATAGCATTCACTCAATTTGTTTATAAAAATGTGATGTTCTGTTTTTAACATAACGCTTTTTAAGATTTCGTAATAATATGTTCAATTCCTCAACAGGATACAAGTGCTTATGCCATTTTTTATAAAATGGAGTTTTATTGCTTTTTCTCATCATTAATAAGCATCTTGACCCTTGCCTTTTGTTTTAAAAAGCGTTGTCATTACCAGACTTTTTTCAAATTAGCTGATGGACATGTCTAATTTACATGCAACTCATCATTTTGATGTGATCATTGTGGGTAGTGGCGGCGCAGGTTTAAGTCTGGCACTGTCATTACCAGCTCATTTTAAAATTGCCGTGCTGGCCAAGTCGGCCCTGACTGATGCCAGCACCTTTTATGCCCAAGGTGGGGTCGCAGCCGTACTGGATGAAACCGACTCTATTCAACAGCATATAGATGACACAATGATTGCAGGCGCGCATTTATGTGAACTGAATGCCGTGCAGCAAACTGTAGAGGGCGGTAAACCTTCGGTCGATTTCCTGCTTGAACATGGCGTTCAATTTACCCTCGATGAACAGGAACAACTGCATTTAACCCGTGAAGGCGGCCACTCCCAGCGCCGGATCATTCACGCGGCAGATGCCACGGGACGTGCCATTTCAACGACACTGGTCCAGCGGGCCAGAGAAAAACAGAATATCCAGATTTTTGAAAACTTTGTTGCCATTGACCTGATTACCACACAGAAACTCGGTCAAACCGGTGACAATCGTGCATTGGGCCTGTATGCCCTGGATGAAAACACCGACCAGATTGATACCTTCCTGGCGCCCTTTACCGCCCTAGCCTGCGGCGGTGCCATGAAAGCCTATCTGTACACCTCTAACCCGGATATTGCCACCGGTGACGGGATTGCCATGGCCTACCGCGCCGGTTGCCGCGTCGCCAATATGGAATTTAACCAGTTCCATCCGACCTGCTTATACCATCCGCAAGCCCGTTCCTTCTTGATTACCGAAGCCATGCGTGGCGAAGGCGCCTATTTACGCCTGCCAGATGGGGAACGCTTTATGCTACGTTTCGATGAGCGTGCCGAACTGGCGCCACGTGATATTGTGGCACGTGCGATTGACTTTGAAATCAAGCGTCTGGGGATTCGTCATGTCTGGCTAGACATCACCCATAAACCGGCCGAGTTTGTTAAAGAACACTTCCCGACCCTGTATGCGCGTTTACTGGAATTGGGCATCGACATCACCAAAGATATGATTCCGGTGGTCCCGGCAGCGCATTATACCTGTGGCGGTGTAGTGGTTGATGAACACAGCCAGACCGATATTGCCGGCCTGTATGCCATTGGTGAAACGTCTTATACCGGCCTGCATGGTGCTAACCGTATGGCCAGTAACTCACTTTTAGAATGTTTTGTATATGGCATGAGTGCTGCTGAACATATTCAGGCTGAATTCAAGCCCGATTATCAATCACCAAATGTGCCGGCCTGGGATGATTCTCAAGTGACCCATCCCGATGAAGATGTGGTGATTCTACAAAACTGGGATGAACTGCGCGCCACCATGTGGAACTACGTCGGAATTGTCCGCACCACGAAGCGTTTGCAACGTGCCCTGCACCGTATTGAAATGCTGAAACGTGAAATTACCGAGTATTATCAGGACTACAAAGTCAGTAAAAACCTGATTGAACTGCGTAATCTGGTGCTGGTTTCAGAAATGATTGTGCGCTGTGCCATGCAGCGTAAAGAATCGCGTGGCCTGCATTACACCCTGGATTATCCAGAACTGGCAGATGAGCTGCGTAAAACTGTCCTCACGCCGCCAAACTTCCAGGTAGAAACGCCATTGGTCAATGAGGATGTGCCGGCTTAAAATGCTTTTACATCTTCAGTTCTGAAAGATAAAAAACCGAATCGCAGGATGTGATTCGGTTTTTTATTGGGATCAGCCAAAAATGGTTTCAGCCGGATGGTTCCTCAAGTTGAAGCATATTGCGCTGCACTCGAGGTTGGCTTTAATAATGGCAACTGCTCAGGTTCTAGCACTCCGGACAGCAATTGCGGCAGATAGGTCTGCACATAATTACGTAAAGTCAGTGCCACTTGTGCCGAGAAATGTGGCTGCTGCAATTGTGTCTGTAAATGTGCCAAAGCCTGCGCCTCGGTCAGCTGATGGGTTTGCACCGCATAGACATAGCCCAATAAAGCACCTTGTGCCAAAAACTGATACGGCAACCCGGCCTGAGCATTGCTGGCAATTGAACCTAACACCCGTTCGGACGCACTGAGCTTGCGTAGCGGATCACGCGCCACCCGTGCACATGGGTCTTTATAGGCATGGACACAGGAGTTTGCAAAACTTTGTGCCAGTGCATGTAGATCTTTCTGTCGGTGTGGTAACACCACCGCCAGTCCCTGCTGAACCTGCTGTAACAACTGCTGCATGAACTGTTCAATCTGCGGGTCGGCCAGAGCCACACCAATGGTTTGATGACCACGCAGGCTGGCATACCAGGCAAGCATGGCATGCACCCCGTTCCAGAGCCGGTTTTTAATCAGCTGGATTTCACTGATGTCTTCGATCAGAATCATCTGCCGCATTTTTTGCAGTAATGGACTGGCATTTTCCACATAAATCGGCATGTCAATTTCTGCATTAAACAGAATAAGATCCATGGTCTGTAGAATATGACTCGGCTGGAAATTACGGCGCAAATCTTCCACATACAGGCTGGCCTGACGTTCCTGCTCCGGCTGCAAACGGGTGTTATCCTCAATTTCAACCGGCTCGGCTTCATCTTCTGTCTGCGACTGCTTGAAGATGTTGTATTTAATTCGCAGCTGACGGTACAGGTTCTGGTCAGTCAGTTTGGATACCATACGGTTGACCACGGTATCGCAGAAATAATGCTGCGCTAAAATGGCTTGTGCGGTCTGCACATCACTTAAGGCCACCAGGGCTTTACGGATATGCTCCAGCAATAACTGCTTGGCACCAACTTTATTTAAAATAATCAGCACGGTTAAAGGCGCAGCCGGCTGGTCCTGATGGGCCAGATAACGTGCATACAGGCCTTGCGCAATCACCTCAGCTTCACTGCTCAGCGCTTTTTCTGGCAGACACAAGGCAATCAAGCTGGATTCGATATACATTTCCTGCATATGCTGCAGGTTATCTGCATCAATAATGCTCATGTTTTCAATACGCTCATCATAGGACATTTGTCCATAACGAATGCAATAGGTGCCAAAAGCATTCACCGCAGAGCGATACAGCTGGTTACGGGTAGAGGCATAAATCCGTTTCGGACGGGTATAACCATCCCAATGCGATAACACCTGTGCCAGATAACCGCCGCCAATCGCACCAAAGCCATGGATTCCGACGGTTAGCTGGCTCAAGGTTTGTGGAAAAGCTTCCTGCAGGCTGGGCATCCCCAAGGCCGGAATATACAGGTTTAAATCTTCCAGATAATCTTCCATGCTTTCATAGTAGTAATGCGCCTTGGACAGCATCTGTTCATTCGGTGCTTTAATGTCCCGCAGCAGCACGGTAATGCCCTGCGCCTCATAGGCCGAGGTCACACCATTGTCTGAATCTTCAAACATGAAACAGTCACTGGCGGAGAGATTCAACTTTTGCGCAGCGGTCAGGAAAATTTCCGGATGCGGTTTGCCACGTTGGACTTCATCTCCGCACACCAGTACATCAAAAAATTTATAGACATTGGCATTAATTAAATATTCTTCGGCAATGGCACGGCGACTGGACGTCGCCACTGCCATGCGCAGCCCGGATTTACGCAAGCGCTCCAGCACCTGTAGCAAACCAGTTTTAATCGGCACACCAAACTGACGCACACTTTCCAGTTCCAGCTCATCGGCACGCTGGCGAATTTCAGTATAGGGAATATCTTCACCATATTCAGCCTGTGCCAGCTGTTTGGCACTGCGCGCACTCAGGCCCAGACACCCCATTAAATAGTCATCGCTGAACTCCACTCCAATCAATTCCCGAGATGCCTGTTTCAAGGTTTGAAACCGTAAACGCTCAGTATCAAACATTGTGCCATCCATATCGAAAATTGCGCCCTGGATCATTTTATTTTTAAATTTAAGCATTTCCCCCCTCATTTGATCATTTTTCAACAGGCCTAGAGCCTAGTGCAATTTTTGAGGGAACAACACCTTAGACAAAGAATGAAATATTTAAGGTTAAAAATTAACCATCTGATTGGAGTAAGATTTAAGATATGTAACTTTGAGTAATTAATAAGTAACATCATGTAAATCAATAAAGCGATTTTGCTGAAATATAAGGATAAGTTTTAAATAATTCGGAGGGTGCTTTTCGGCGAATTAAATAGGCTTCAAAAAATAAAAAGCTGGAAGCATCAGATTGGCGAAGAAACTGAAGCAAGCAAAATAAGGCGAGCCAGATCAAAAGAACAAGTGGCCTGAGAATCAAGCCACTTGGGGTGGAATTGAATAGGTTCCGGTCACATGCGCCACCGGTTCCTCCTGCCCGACTGAATAAATCCAGACTTCACCCACGGCCAGACTTTTACCCAGTTTCATGAGCCGGCATTCCGCCCGCAGGTTTTGTCCACCGGCCGGTTTGCGTAAAAAATTGATATTCAGGTTGGTGGTAACCGCCAACCCGACAATCCCAATCTGGCCCAGAATCGCCACATATAAAGCCAGATCCGCGGCTGTCATCATGGTCGGACCAGAGATCATGCCGCCCGGACGTAATTCACTTTCCCCAACCCGATAGGTCAAGCAGGCACCCATGGGCGTGACCGCATCAATCTCGCATTTTTCCAGGCTCTGGGGAAATTCTTGTTGTAAAAATTCAATAATTTCAGCACGGTTACTTTTCATTGTGATCAAAAAATCCTCTATCATCACGCTACTATAGAAGATTTTTAGTCTTGACCCAAATTTAAGCAGCAACTGTCTGTAAATATTTGAGCGCCTCGGCAAAGACCAGATCCGGACTTTGGGTGGCATCTAAACGTTTAATCCGTTCTGGTTCTGCCTGCCACAACTCCTGATAACCAGCACGCACCTTTTCAAAAAAGGTGACTTTTTCCTGTTCAAAACGGTCCAGCGCACCACGTTCACGCGCACGGGACATGCCCAGTTCAATCGGTGCATCCAGCCAGAAAGTCAGAGCCGGCATGTGCGAAACAAAATTCTGGTTCAGCAATTGCAACTTTTCCCGGCTTAGGCCACGCCCAGCACACTGATAGGCAAAGCTGGCATCAGTAAAGCGGTCACAGAGTACCGTTTTGCCAGCTGCCAGTGCAGGCAGAATCACCTGCGCCAGATGCTGGGCGCGTGCTGCGTACACCAGCAGTAATTCAGTATCATTACACATCTGCTCGTCATGATTGACTGAAAGCAGCAGACTGCGAATCTGCTCGGCCATCGGGGTGCCACCCGGTTCACGGGTCAGCACTACTTCACTGCCTTGGGCCTGCAAATGTTCATAAATACGACGGATGAGCGTGGTTTTACCTACCCCTTCGGTGCCTTCAAAGCTAATAAACATGCTCACTCCTTGTTCTTCGCACGAATGACCGCCAGATATTCCTGAACTGCGCGGTTATGATCTTGCAGATTGGTACTGAATTTATGTCCGCCATCACCGGTGGCGACAAAATAAAGATTGTCGGAATCATCCGGATGCATTGCTGCTTCAATCGCGCGTTTGCTTGGCAGTGCAATTGGTGTTGGCGGCAAACCATAGATGGTATAGGTATTGTACGGGGTTGGGGTGCGTAAATCCTTACGGGTAATATTGCCCTGATATTTGTCGCCCATCCCGTAAATGACGGTTGGGTCAGTTTGTAAACGCATGCCTATCTTTAAACGGCGCACAAATACGCCAGAGACCTGACGCAGTTCGCTATCGACATGGGTTTCTTTTTCAATAATCGACGCCATCACCAGCGCTTCATATTTATTCTTGTACGGTAAATCTGGTGCACGGTTGGCCCAGGCTTCATCCAGTGCTTTCATCTGACGCTGATATAAATCGGTCAGAATTTTACGGTCCGATTCGCCCTTGGCAAAGAAATAGGTATCTGGCGCAAACAGGCCTTCTGGATGCTCAAACGGAATATTCAGCGCTTTTAATAATTGATCGGTCGGAAGATGGCTGACTTCTTTAGTCACCAGTTCATCCTTTTGCAGACGCTGTACCAGCTGTTTAAAAGTGGTGCCTTCAATGACCAGAATCCGGTTCATCTGCGCATTTTCCGCATTGGAGATCATTTCCATGACTTCACGGATGCTCATGCCCTGCTGGATTTCATAAACCCCGGCTTTCATCGAATCATGAATCATGATTTTCTGATACAGCTTCAAAATAATCGGGAAACTGACCTGATCATTTTTTTCCAGACGATCAATAAAACCGGAATAGGTATCGCCATCGCCAATGGCCAGTAATTCTTTCTGGCCTTTTACCGGATAGTCTTTAAACAGGCTGGACCAGAGCATCACCACGACAATGAGGAGTACGCCCAATAACAGGGTTAAAATACCTTTAATCGGTAATGGGGAGCGAGGCTTGTTTTTCTTTTTCGTTTTAGAGCGGGATGAAGACATATTAATGCATCTGATTCAATTGAAGACGATTAAACAGTTCAATACAGGCTTGAACATCTAAAAGGCGTGCATCGAGCTGGGTCACGATTTTCATCGGACTGAGCGCATTACAGAAAAACAGACTCTGGAACTGCGCAATTTCTTCCATATCGACATAACGCTGGCGACAGGAAATGCCGTGCTGCTGCATACGGGCCAGAATTTCAGCCCGCATCACGCCGTGGACGCCATTATAGCGAAGTTCCGGCGTAATCCATTCATTGTTTATAAGAATGAAACAATTACTGCTCACCCCTTCAACAACCGAGCCTTGCACATCAGTCACCAAGGCTTCTGGCCAGCCCTGCGCATCGGCTTCTTTTTTCAGTATCACCTGTTCTAAACGGTTCAGGCTTTTAATACCGACCAGCTGCGGCATACTCAGTCCCATCGCTTGTTTCAACACACCACTGGCGATTTTTTCATAGTGGAAATCATCCACTGCTTTAGGATAAAAAAAGACCCAGACATCAGCATCTTGTGCGGGCAGGCTATAACCGCGCTGTCCATCTCCCCGACTGATGATGATTTTTAAGGTGCCATTAACCTGCGGATAATGCTGCTGCAGCTGTTGAATCGACTGCTGGATAAACGCCAGATTGGCATTTAAATACAAACGCTCACAGCCGCGTTGTAACCGGAGCAGATGTAAGGCCTCCAGTTCAATCTGGCCATTGCGGATGCGCGCGGTACTAAAGCAGCCATCGCCATAATGAAAGGCACGGTCCAGCACTGAAACGGCCGATATTTCCTCAGCATTCTTAAAACATTGCATACAACAAGTATCCATTTGAGCTGGCTTTAGTGTAAGAATGGAAGATCTATTTATATTTCTTTTTTATTCATATAAAATTCATTTTTTATTATTTTTTTAGGAATAAGACCAGCGCTATTCTTGCCTCATGTTACAAAGCAGCGAAAAATTTGAGGTTAGTCATGAGTTTTACAAAATTAAAAATTGGGGTACTGGCCGCATTAATTTCGGCATCCTCCTTTGGTGTTGCTGCAAAAGATTTTCTGAACGTGTCGTATGACCCGACCCGTGAATTATATGATGATGTGAATAAACAGTTCGGCAAATACTGGGAAAGCCGGACCGGACAAAAAATTAATTTTAAACAGTCGCATGGCGGTTCAGGCAAGCAGGCCCGTGCCGTAATTGATGGCCTGAGTGCCGATGTGGTGACACTGGCTTTGGCCGCCGATATTGATGTAATTGCGGAAAAAGCCAAACTGTTTCCGGCAGACTGGCAAAAGAAATTACCACATAACTCGACACCTTATACCTCGACCATTGTATTTTTAGTGCGTAAAGGCAACCCGAAAGGCATTCAGGACTGGGGCGATCTGGTCAAGCCGGGTGTGGGCATTATTACCCCGAACCCGAAAACCTCAGGCGGTGCACGCTGGAACTATCTGGCCGCCTGGGCTTGGGCTAAACATCAGCCGGGTGGCAATGATCAAACTGCACAGGAATTTGTACGTAAAATTTATAAAAACACCAAAGTTCTGGATTCAGGCGCCCGCGGTTCAACCACCACCTTTGCCGAGCGTGGCATTGGTGATGTGCTGCTGGCCTGGGAAAATGAAGCGCATCTCGCCATTCGTGAGCAGCCGGGTAAATTTGAAATTATTACCCCAAGCCTGTCGGTACTGGCAGAACCACCGGTGGCCATTGTTGATAAAAATGCGGAAAAACATGGCAACAAATATTTGGCCCAAGGCTATTTAAACTTCCTGTATTCCCCACTCGGACAGGATTTAGCCGGCAAACATTATTATCGTCCTCGTAGCGAAGCAGCATTAAAGAAATACAGCCAGGTGTTCAGGCCCTTAAAGCTGGTCACGGTAGATCAGGAATTTGGGGGCTGGGCCAAAGTCCAGTCTGCACATTTTGAAAATGGCGGCATTTTCGACCAAATTGTAAAAGCCAATAGCGCGAAATAATTCAGCTGTAGCATCAGCAACTGTAGGGTAAGCAAAGGAGCATCGACATGATTCATACCGTAATTGTTCCGGGCGTGGGTGGCAGTGAATATGGCCACTGGCAATCCTGGTTACAACGACAGCTCATGTCCTGCTCCCGCGTCGAGCAGCAGGACTGGAATGCCCCGGTACTCAAAACTTGGGTAGAACAGTTCCGAAGCACCGTGGCGGCTATTGATGCACCGCTGCAAATTGTGGCGCATAGCTTTGGCTGCCTGACTACCGTAGCCGCTCTGGCGCAATACCCGGCGCTGCAACGCAAGGTCAAGAATCTGGTACTGGTGGCGCCGGCCAACCCGGGCCGTTTTGGTGAAGCCGGTTTTGCCCGTGACAGCCAGCATGACTATCAGGACTATTTTCATCAGCTGCAAGTTCAGGTTCCGGCCAGCATGCTAATCAGTGAAAATGATCCCTGGTTAAATGCCGAACATGCACTGGAACTGGCGCAGTCCTGGCAATTAGAACCGGTAAGCTTGGGCCATGTCGGGCATATTAATGTCGCCTCTGGTTTTGGTCCTTTTCCTGAACTCTGGAACTACCTGATTTCAGAAAAGGCTATGCAGCATATCAGTATTACTGATGACAGCAAGTATTTATTTAAATTTGCAATTTAACCCTCGCAAATTATGCTTGTGCCGAAATTTATTTATTTTTCGCTGGCTGATTTCAGCCCGCATTCTCTCTTTGAGGAGTAATCATGTCGCAGCGGTCCCGAGTGCTGCCAGGATTTGGTCTTTCTCTAGGCTTTACCCTAGCGTATTTATCATTAATCGTTCTGATTCCTTTGTCTGCCGTATTTTTAAAATCGCTGGACATTGGCTGGGAAGGTTTATGGGAAATTTTAAGTTCTGAACGTATCTTAAAATCTTTGCAGTTAAGTTTTAGTGCTGCGCTGATCGCAGCGCTGGTGAACGTCGTTTTTGGTTTATTGCTGGCCTGGTGTCTGGTGCGTTACCGCTTTCCGGGCAAACGCCTGATTGATGCGCTGGTCGATTTACCTTTTGCCTTACCGACCGCCGTGGCCGGTATTGCCCTGACCTCTTTATATGCACCTACCGGCTGGATTGGTCAGTATCTGGAGCCTTTAGGCATTCAGGTGGCCTATACCCCTATCGGGATTACCCTGGCCCTGATCTTCATTGGTATTCCATTTGTGGTGCGTACCGTACAGCCGGTACTCAGCGATTTGGAAACCGAGCTGGAAGAAGCTGCATCTGCCTTGGGCGCAAACCGTCTGCAGATTGTTACCAAAGTGATTTTCCCGATTTTACTGCCGGCGTTAATTACTGGTTTTGCCCTGGCCTTTGCCCGTGGCGTGGGTGAATATGGTTCGGTAATCTTCATTGCCGGGAACCAGCCTTTTGAAACTGAAATTGCCCCGCTGATGATTATCTCCCGTTTAGAAGAATATGATTATGCCGGTGCAACCACTATTGCGGTGGTAATGCTGCTGATTTCATTTGTGATGCTGTTCCTAATTAACTTGTTACAAGCATGGGCCAGCCGTCGTACAGGGAGAACAGCCCGATGAGTTTAAATACCAACAGCAATGCTTTGGCCGACAAGCTGCAATCGCGTGATGCCACCCGTGAACCGACCTGGGTTCGCTACACCTTACTGGCCATTGCCCTGATTTTCTTCCTGAGCTGCCTGATTCTGCCGTTAATTCTGGTGTTCGTTGAAGCCTTTAAACAAGGCGTGGGCGTGTATACCCAGGCGCTGGTACATCCAGATACCTTATCTGCGGTCAAACTGACTTTACTCACCGCGGCCATTGCCGTTCCACTCAACGTGGTGTTTGGTGTAGCCGCAGCCTGGTCGGTGGCCAAGTTTAACTTCCCGGGTAAATCAATTCTGACCACCATCATTGATTTGCCGTTCTCGGTCTCTCCGGTCATTGCCGGGATGATGCTGGTACTGATTTTTGGTACCCAGGGCTGGATGGGCAACTGGTTAATGGACAACGACATCAAGATTTTGTATGCCGTGCCAGCGATTGTCATTGCCACCATCTTTATTACCGTACCGTTTGTGGCACGTGAACTGATTCCACTTATGGAAGCACAAGGCACCGAAGAAGAAGAAGCGGCCATTGTACTGGGTGCCTCTGGCTGGCAAACCTTCTGGAAAGTTACCTTGCCGAATATTAAATGGG
This sequence comes from Acinetobacter sp. YH12134, assembly GCF_013418555.1. NCBI lineage: Bacteria > Pseudomonadati > Pseudomonadota > Gammaproteobacteria > Moraxellales > Moraxellaceae > Acinetobacter > Acinetobacter sp. YH12134. The sequence continues at coordinate 49,361 of NZ_VPBT01000016.1, forward strand.
GCCTGATTTACGGTGTCATTCTGTGTAATGCCCGGGCGATGGGTGAGTTTGGTGCGGTATCAGTCGTGTCTGGACACATTCGCGGTGAAACCAATACTTTGCCCTTACACGTTGAGATTCTCTATAACGAATATACCTTCAGTGCTGCGTTTGCGGTGTCATCCCTGCTGGCCCTGCTGGCGATTGTGACCTTGATCCTGAAAACCTGGGTCGAAATCCGTCAGGAAAAGCAGGACAAACGTAATGAAGATTCAACAGTTTCTTAAGGAATGACCTCATGAGTATTCAAGTTAAAAATATTGAAAAACACTTTGGTGCATTCCATGCACTGAACAATATCTCCCTCGATTTTCCAGATGGCCAGCTGGTGGCTCTCCTAGGTCCATCGGGCTGTGGTAAAACCACCCTGCTGCGGATTATTGCCGGTTTGGAATCTGCCGATGGCGGTCAGGTGATTCTGGAAGGTCAGGATGCCACCGATGTCCACGTGCGTGAGCGTCAGGTCGGTTTCGTCTTCCAGCATTATGCGCTGTTCCGTCACATGACCGTTTTTGACAACATTGCCTTTGGTTTACGTGTACGTCCGCGTGCCACTCGTCCATCGGAAGCTGAAATTAAAAAACGCGTGACCCGCCTGCTTGATCTGGTGCAACTCGGCTTTCTGGCCGACCGTTATCCAGCACAATTGTCTGGCGGTCAGCGTCAGCGTATTGCCCTGGCGCGTGCCTTAGCCGTTGAACCACGTGTCCTGCTGCTGGATGAACCGTTTGGTGCGCTGGATGCCAAAGTGCGTAAAGAACTACGCCGCTGGTTACGTACCCTGCATGATGAATTGCATATCACTTCAATTTTTGTGACACATGATCAGGAAGAAGCTTTAGAAGTGGCGGACCAGATCGTGGTGATGAACAAAGGTAACATCGAGCAGATTGGCTCACCTCGTGAAGTTTATGAAAAACCGGCAACGCCGTTTGTGTTTGACTTTCTGGGTCAGGCCAACCGCTTTGAAGGCCAGAACAGCAATGGCCTGATTCAGCTGGGTGAAGACCGTATTCAGCTGGCCAGCGCACAACAGGGGCCTCAGGGCGAGATCATTGCCTTTGCCCGCCCGGATGAGCTGACCATTCATGCCCAGCCACAGGACAATGCCATTCAAGCCACCTTCTTACGTGAAGTCTGGATTGCCGGAAAAGTACTGGCAGAACTGAACGACCGTCAAGGGAACTTAATTGAAATTTCCCTCACCCCAGAAGAAGCACGCTTGCATCAGTTCCGTCCAAACCAGACCGTCTGGCTGACAGCAAGTCAATTACATTTATTTGAAAATCAAGTCGCTTAACCGCGCACCGATGGGGCATTTCAAGCCCCATCCTTTTTTGAGGGAAAAAAGGACATGAACTTCCAACAGCTCAGAATTATTCGAGAAACTGTGCGCCAGAACTTCAATTTAACCGAAGCCTCTGCGGCGCTGTACACCTCCCAGTCCGGAGTGAGCAAGCATATTAAAGACCTGGAAGATGAACTGGGTGTGCAACTGTTTATCCGTAAAGGCAAACGCCTGCTCGGTTTGACTGAACCTGGTCAGGCCCTACTCGGTATTGTTGAGCGCATGTTGGTAGATGCCGATAATATTAAACGTCTGGCCGATGATTTTAATAAAGTGGATGAAGGCACCCTAACCATTGCCACCACCCACACTCAGGCACGTTATGTACTCCCGCCGATTGTGAACCAGTTTAAAAAAGAATTTCCCAAGGTCCATCTGATTCTGCAACAGGCCAGTCCGGTTGAAATTACCGAGATGCTGCTACAAGGCGAAGCCGATATTGGTATTGCAACAGAATCCTTAACCACAGAAAGCAATCTGGCCAGTGTGCCTTACTATACTTGGCAGCACAGTATTATTACCCCGCAAAACCATCCGCTGGCCCATAAAGCCGAGATCAGCATTCAGGATTTGGCGGAATATCCGATTATTACCTACCACGGCGGTTTTACCGGCCGTTCTAAAATTGACAAAGCCTTTGAAGATGCCGGCATTGATGTTGATATCGTGATGTCTGCCCTGGACGCCGACGTCATTAAAACCTATGTCGAATTAGGCATGGGCGTGGGTGTAGTCAACAATGTAGCCTATGACCAGGAACGTGATTATCGTTTAAAGCAGATAGAAACCGATATTTTTGGCCTGAATACCACCTGGCTGGCGGTGCGTAAAGGACATTTACTACGTGGTTATGGCTATGAGTTTATTTCCCTGTGCTCACCTGAAGCCGACATTAAAGCCCTGAAAAAAGTCGCGTATCCAGAAGATTAAACACCCACAAAAAATGGAAATGGAGAGGATGGCATCAGCATCCTCTTTTTTATATCACTCCAGTTGATCTACTAAGCAGATGAACCCAATCCGCACTTCTTAAATTTTATGCTAACGCTCATTTTGCACTACATTACAGCACCCCTAAAAAATGGGATAAAGATCACTTAAACCTGTTTATTTTTTCATCAAATTCAGTTTTAATAGCTAGATAATTTTTTAATATCAATACTTTATAAATTTATAATTTAACCAAAAATTAAAGGACGGCCAATGAAGGTCTATTTTTTCTGGGTGTCGATGAGCCTGCTTTTACCGGTTCAAGCTGTTTCTGCAGCAGCGCTGGAGCAGTCCGGACAATCCATGCATATTTTTTTCCAGCCCGATCATTATGCCGAAATCTCCCTGGTGCATTTAGAGGCCGATGTCGCAGGACAAGTCGAAAATCAGGCTGCACTGGCCGAGTTAGGGATTCATGATTATTCCACCGGCAACCTGGCACCCGAGCAGCGTTTTGTGCTTGGTGGTTTTAAACTGCAGCTGAATCCAGAGTTTTCCTTTGCCCTGCTTTATGATCAGCCCTTTGGTGTTAAGGTCAACTATAACTACAACCCGGATTTTTATGGTCAACCATTAGACGTCGAAGCTGCCGACATTCGCTTTAAAACAGAAAATATTAGCGCACTTATCGGGTATCATCCGGATACGCACTGGACTTTTTATGCAGGACTCAGTCATCAGTCTTTTCAGGGAAACCTAGAGCTTTGGGGACAAAACTATTATTTTTTTCATGGCTATCAGGCCTATTTCCCTGAAGATGATGCCTGGGGTTGGCTGGCCGGGGTACGCTACCAGATTCCTGAATATGCCATGAGTGCGGCGTTCACTTATCGTTCGGCCATTCATCATCAGCTAGCGGTACAGGAACAGTCCCCACAAGGCCAATTGCAGATTGTGGCGGACCAGAGTACCGCGGTTCGCACACCCGAATCGCTGAATCTGGATTTGCACACCGGCATCAGTGCCAATAACCTGCTCTATGCAGGTATACGCTGGGTTAACTGGAAAGATTTTTATATACAACCGACTCAATTTGGCGCCGTGATTGATGCTTACGCAAAATTCATTCCTGAAATTAAAGACTTTAAATTAATTCATTATCAGAAAGATCAATGGTCGGCCAAACTGGGCGGCTTACATCGCTGGAATGCACGCTGGATCAGTCAGTTAGAACTGGGCTGGGACTCCGGGATTGGTAATCCGGCCTCGACCCTAAATCCGGCAGATGGGCACTATAGCCTCGGCTTAGGCCAGCTCTTTTATTTTCGACCTGACAGTTTTATTGCTGCAGGAGCCTATTATTTAAAGTTTAAACAACCACATATTCAACCCAGTAATTTTGCTGGTACTCAAATTTCCAGTCTAGCCTCGGTCAATCGGGACAATTATGCCTGGGTATATGGACTAAGATTTGGCCATCATTTCTAAGGGCATAAAAAAAACGAGCCGAAGCTCGTTTTTTTATAGAAATGGCTTAGAAGCGGAAGCTTACACCCAGTTTCGCCACTGGTAACCACTCGTATTCATTGTCATTACGAATATTTCGCTCTTCACGCTCAACTTGATCACCAAAATCTGCAATAACGCCATCCGTACTTACAGCAGTACCTGAAGGAGTTAATTCAACTGTTGGGTTACCATTATAGTAGGCACCGATCTCACCAAATACACCCCAACGGTTAGTAATTGCTGGAGAGAAACCAATCCCTACATAAGGGGCAATATTATTTTTGTAAGACATTTTACCGTTAATACGAGCATCGCCTTCTGCACGGAATTCTACATCATTGACTCTAAAAGTTTCACCATCACGGATACGGCGATCAACTTCATAGTCATTATCAATATAAGCTACACCAGCTGCCATATAGAACCAGTTCGCCCATGGACGAATTTCAGCATTTAAATATGTCAGGTTATTATCCATATCTAGATCATATTTGGAGCCATTGATAGATAAGTCATCTGACCAGGAAATATCGCCGCCGTTATAACCTAAAGTTACACCTACGTATGGGTTTGCACTCCAAGAAATCGCACCACCATAACCTGTTGTACCAACTTCAGCACGAACTGCAGCGGGTTTAAAGAAAGAGAAAGTTGAAACACCTTCATCTGTCACGACTGTCTGATCTGCCGCCATTGCTGAACCTGCTGCTGTTGCAAGCACGGAAATGGCTAAAATTTTATGTAAAGATTTCATGTAATGTGCTCCTCAAAATAAAAACTTATTTTTCATGTTTAATACTATTGTTGATAAGCACAATATAAAGAAGTTCCCGCACAGTTTTTATGCACATTTTGCTCATTTTTTGTTATTTTTTGATACAAATCTATGTTTCTTTTTGAAAGATAACTCTTTTTTGAGGCGAAAGTTTAAGCAGATGTTTCTTCTATTGAGCGAAAACATTTTTCTTTATTATTAATTTCGATCTTAGTGCCAATTTTCATCTAACCCATGTTCAATTTAGTGTAAAATCTTGAAAATTTTTTTGGAAGGAAGATCATGTCTCAGCTTTCAACGATTATTGAACAAGCGTTTGAAGATCGTGCTAATTTCACCGCGGCAGACTGCCCGGCTGAAATCCGTCAGGCAGTAGAGGAAGCTATTGCTGGCTTAGATAACGGTACACTGCGTGTAGCGGAAAAAATTGACGGTGAATGGGTTGTACACCAATGGTTGAAAAAAGCCGTTTTGTTATCTTTTAAACTGAACGACAACAAACCAATTGAGTCATGTGATCTTCGTTTCTATGACAAAGTCGACACCAAATTCAAAGGCTGGACTGAAGAACAGTTTAAAGCGGCTGGCGTACGCGTAGTACCTCCTGCAGTTGCACGTAAAGGTTCGTTCCAGGCAAAAAATGTGGTGCTGATGCCATCTTATGTCAACATTGGTGCATATGTAGATGAAGGCACTATGGTAGACACTTGGGCCACTGTCGGTTCATGTGCACAAATTGGTAAAAATGTACACTTGTCTGGTGGTGTCGGTATTGGTGGTGTACTTGAGCCGCTACAAGCCAATCCAACTATTATTGAAGATAACTGCTTCATCGGCGCACGTTCTGAAATCGTGGAAGGCGTGATTGTTGAAGAAGGTTCTGTGATTTCAATGGGCGTTTACATTGGTCAATCTACCAAGATTTATGACCGTGAAACTGACGAAATCCACTACGGCCGTGTTCCTGCCGGTTCTGTAGTTGTTTCTGGCAGCCTGCCATCTAAATGCGGCACATACAGCTTATATGCTGCCATTATCGTGAAAAAAGTTGACGCGCAAACACGTGCGAAAACCAGCCTGAACGATTTATTACGCGAAGACTAATTTTTCTTTAGTTTAAGCGGAGCTATCGCTCCTCATCTCTACGGTTAGCAATGATCGTAGAGATTTTTGTTTTTCTACCTGGTGGTTAATTTGTTATGAGTACGCTTCGATCTTCCGCTATTCCTGTTTCTGATCCGTCTGCGGGTTTACGCATTACGGAGATCTTCTATTCATTACAAGGCGAAGCCAATACCTCAGGGCTGCCAACTGTATTTATCCGTTTAACCGGTTGTCCGCTGCGCTGTACTTATTGCGATACTACCTATTCTTTTGAAGGTGGCGAGCGTCAGTCGCTTGAAGCAATTATTCAGACCACGCTGGACTTTAACACACCGTATGTCTGCGTGACGGGCGGTGAACCGCTGGCACAGCCGAATGCCCTGCCTCTAATGCAGCGATTAGCAGATTTAGGCTGTGAAGTGTCTCTGGAAACCAGCGGTGCTTTAGATGTATCTAAGGTAGACCCGCGTGTTTCCAAAGTTTTAGATTTAAAAACCCCAACCTCGGGGGAAGTTGCACGGAATTTGCTTTCAAATCTGGACTATTTAACTGCGCATGATCAAATCAAGTTCGTAATTTGTAACCGTGAAGATTATGAATGGTCGAAGCAGCAGCTGGAGTTGTATCAACTGCATAAAAAAGTCAGCACCGTCTGGTTTTCCCCTGCCTTTGAAGTTGAAAATGGTGCCGCACGCATGCCGCAACTGGCCCGTGATTTGGCCCAATGGATTTTAGAAGACCATCTCCCTGTTCGTTTTCAGCTACAGTTACACAAACTGCTGTGGAATGATGAAACTGGTCGTTAATCAGGCTGCTGTATAATTGCTCTGTTTGCAAAATTAAGCTGCGAAACGCAAAGCTTTATACACAGCTCAAATTGCTTTTTATTATTTTGGAGATTCTGATGCGCCCTCGTGCCATTGTATTGTTATCTGGTGGTTTAGACTCAACAACCTGTTTAGCGTGGGCGCAAGCGCGTTATGAATGTATCGCCCTCAGTTTTCGTTATGGCCAGCGTTCAACCACTGAACTGGACGCTGCCAAAGCCTTAACCCAGCGTGCAGGTGTAGAACATCGTGTCATTAATATTGATTTAGGTAACTTAGGTGGCTCTGCCCTGACCGATCATAATATTGAGGTACCCGAGCAGGAACAGGATGGTATTCCGGTGACTTATGTGCCAGCACGTAACACCATCTTCCTGTCTTATGCGCTGGCAGCAGCGGAAGTATTTGATGCAGAAGCCATTGTTATTGGTATTAACGCGGTGGATTATTCCGGCTATCCGGACTGTCGTCCTGAGTTTATTGAGGCTTTTGCCAATATGGCGCGTTTGGCGACCAAAGTGGGCGTAGAAGGAAAACCACTCAAATTTGAAACACCTTTGTTACATTTATCCAAAGCAAATATCATTCGCTTAGGTCTTGATCATGGCGTAGACTATAGTCAAACGGTGTCTTGCTACCAGGCAGATGACCAAGGACGTGCTTGTGGAAAATGCGATAGCTGTCGTTTACGTAAACAGGGTTTCCTAGACGCAGGTGTGGCTGATCCGACACGTTATATACCGTAATGACAAGGTAGAATCTATGAAGAATTTAAAATCAAACATTATCCTTTCTGCGATTGTGTCTACTGTAGCCGTATTCGCAACATCTGCTCAGGCCAACACAGACAAATTGCAACAGGCATATAAAAGCACCAATGTAAAATCGGCGCTGATTAATGTTTGTAAAGAAGAAACTGCAAAAGGTAAAAAGTTAAGCGCTGCTGAAGTCAGCAAATACTGTACCTGTGCGGTTGAAGCCGATGGCAAGCTGACCAATGCACAAAAATGGGAAATCCAAAGTACCATTAACCAGAAGAAAAGCCCAAGTACCCTTGCTTTTGTCCAAAAACAAAACAAAGACTTACAGGCATGTTTTGGTCCTCAGTTAACCGGTAAATTAAAAACCTTAACTGAAGAAGCCATGAAAGCCGCGCAAGCGCAGCAAAAGAAATAATCATATAGTTCCTCCAGAGGCCTGCATCCATTGCAGGCTTTTTTTTGCCCAGTTTGCTGCGTTCACTTTTCTCTACCGGTAATTTGTGAGAAAACGCAGGAAATTCGGTATGATAGAGGCAATTTAAAAACTGACACAATGTAAAAGGACGATGTCATGAGCGACTTGAACTTACCAAATCAGACCTTTCCGACCACCACGGCGGAAATCAATCTGGCTGAACTACAGGCGGAATGGTTAATTGTGTATTTTTATCCAAAGGATTCCACTCCAGGCTGTACCACGCAGGCGGTAGATTTTTCTGGCCTGAAAGATCAGTTTGAGGCATTGGGTGCGACCATTCTTGGCGTGTCGCGTGATTCGGTGAAAGCGCATCAGAACTTTACTGCCAAACAGAACCTGACGATTGATCTGATCAGTGATAAGGAGGAAGTGCTGTGCCAGCATTTTGATGTGATTAAAGAAAAAAATATGTATGGCAAAAAAGTCATGGGGATTGAGCGCTCTACCTTTATTTTCCATAATGGCCAGCTGGTCAAGGAATACCGTAAAGTCAAGGCTGCAGGACATGCCGAGCAGGTACTGGAAGATTTAAAAACCTTACAAGCCAACAGTTAAACAATTGCTGGATCGGAAAAAAGCCTGATACAAGATCAGGCTTTTAATTCACTCATCACGTCTATTGTTATCTCATTATTGAACACGCCACTGACCTTTAAGCTGAATATTGACCTTTTCTCCAACACCACCCATCGCCTTTTTCATGCCAAAATCACTGCGCTGAATTTGGGTAAAGGATTGCACATCCAGCAATTTCGGGTTTCCTGTATTCGGTTTTAAACTGGTATGAAAAACAACCGGACGCGTCACGCCGCGTAGGGTTAAATTGCCGGCAATACGATATTGATCAGGACCTAAAGCGGTAAAACGCGTGCTTTTAAAACTGACGGTTTTATATTTTTGAGCATAGAATAAGTCCTCACCCAGAATCATATGTCTTAAAGACGGTTTACTCAGCTGCAGACTGTCCACATTTAGCACAAATTGGGTTGAGGCCTGCTGCGGTGCTGTTGGATCAAAATGCATGACTGACTGCACCTCTTTAAACTGCCCTCCGACCAGTTGCACGCCCATGGACTTAATCTCAAAACCAACTTCACTTTTTGGGGTCAAGGTCCAGCGCTCGGCATAGGCCAAGCTGATACCCAACAGCATAATAGCCGCACCCAGTAAGCATTTGGTCTTTGACCTTGCTACATGTGACGGGTTCAAGTTCATCGCTTATCTCCTTGCTACACAGCTGGCTTGCTTTATCTCGTTAACAAGATGGAGCCGGCGAGCTTAGGTGAGATTACTACGGTCTTGCGCATGATATTTGTCTTGTAATTGTTGATAAACCGGCGTGTGCTGAAAATTCTGTAAAAATTTGATTGTGCCCGGCGGGAAGGCATCGGTCCAGATTTCTCCACGAAAATAGGCTTCACGTACCGGCGTGGCAGACATGGCACCTTCCAGACTGTCAAGCTCGACCATCTCCCACTCCGGGAAAAATTGCAGATAATAGGAAGACTCATCTTTAAAATGGCCAATTAAACCGACTTTGGCTTCTGGTCCGGCCACCGTGGCCACCAGCATTTTCACCAGTTTCTGCCATTTTTCATCGTTATATACATCGACCACATGCACAAATTTGATCCGCTGCTGCTGCTCTGGGCTAAAGTTGGACAGAATCATCTGCTGGCGTTCAGCGGCAGTAAACGGATTTTTGATATTGCGTTCATCTTGTGCAGAGCCCAGTGCCAAAATCACGTTTTCACTTTGCTCCAGCGCGATTAAAATGGTCTGCATATGTGCCAGATGAAAAGGCTGGAAGCGGCCAATAAACACAAGATAATCAAATTTATAATTCATAGCACATCAACTTTTATGAACTCACCAGTTGTGGCGTCAACAATAATTTTCGCCATAATAAGCCCATAAATTCAAATTAATTGAAAGCAAGGATAGTACGATGACACTGAGCTGTATTCAACAACCCCATCCACATTTGAATGCGAATTTAGACAATGGCGTACTGACCTTAGCCATTCAGCGCCCGGAAGCCAAAAATGCCCTGTATGGTGAACTGTATCTCTGGATTGCGCAGGCACTGGACGAAGCCGATCAGAATAAAGACGTCCGCGTAGTAATTTTACGCGGAGCCGATGCTGATTTCAGTGCCGGTAACGACATGCAGGACTTCATGAAGTTTATTCAAACACCATTGCAAGGCAAAGCTGGAGATACGCCACCCTTTGTATTGCTAAAAGCTGCTGCACGTTTTTCCAAACCGCTAATTGCTGCGGTGCGTGGTGTAGCCATTGGCATTGGGGTCACGCTGTTATTACATGCAGATTTAGTCTATAGCGACAACACTGCCCTGTTCCAGATTCCATTTGTGAGCCTCGGCCTGTCCCCAGAAGGTGCGTCCAGCAAACTGCTGGTACAGCAGGCCGGTTTCCATAAAGCCGCAGAGCTGCTGCTAACTGCTCAGAAGTTTAACAGCGACAAAGCGCTAAACGCCGGTCTGGTCAATAGTATTGAAGAGGATGTATATGCCACTGCCCAGCAACAGGCGCACATTTTGGCCGCCTTACCACTGGCCTCTCTCAAACAGACCAAAGCGCTAATGAAACACAATCTGGATGAGATCATTGACTGTATTGATCATGAAGCGGAAATCTTTATGAAACGGGTCGGCTCGCCAGAAATGATGGAAGCTGTACAGGCTTTTATGCAAAAACGTAAACCTGACTTTACCCAGTTTAATTAAGTACTATGCTCATCAACGTAGGTGCAGTCACTGTACCTACGTTTTTATGGTTTAGTTGTTTTCTCTTTCTTTTATTTCTTTTGTGATGGTTCCCATGTCAAATTCGACAGATCCCTCATCTTTAAACTCTGCATCATCTTCAACCGAGAAAAAACGCTATTACGAACCGGCACCACAAGATATTGATGTCGAAAACTTTCGTAAAGTCATCACCAGTCGCCGTTCAGTACGTAAATTTACCGACAAGCCCATTCCAGCGGATATTTTAGATGCCTGCCTGGATTTAGCCTTACTGGCACCGAACTCCTCCAATTTACAGCCGTGGACCTTTTATGTGGTCCAGAATCCGGCCAAGAAAAAGCAGCTGGTCAAAGCCTGTCTGAGTCAGCTGGCAGCCAGAACTGCGGCCGAGCTGATTGTTTGTGTAGCACGCACCGACCGCATTGATGAAATGGCCAAACTCAATATTTCCGAGTTCCCGTTTCCTGAAGCGCCAGCCCCGGTAAAAAAATACTATAAATTTATTCCCTATAATTATAAAACTGGCTATTTCAATGCCTTCGGTCATTTCAAAAAAGTGGCCTTTAAAGTGGCACGTAGCTTGGACAAGCAATTGCCAGTGTCGGCATTTCATCCGGCCGATGCCAAACTGTGGGCCTCGAAAACTACCGCTTTGGCCTGTGAAAATCTGGTGCTGGCCTTACGCGCTTATGGCTTTGACAGCTGTATGATGGAAGGTTTTGATGAGCCAATGGTGCGTAAAATCTTAAAGCTGAATGAACAGCAATATGTGGTGATGGTAATTGCTGCCGGTGAACGTGCGAAAGATGGCGTGTTCTTCCCGCAATACCGGTTTGACCGGGAGTTGTTTATTCAGAAAGTTTAAACAAGATGTAAAAAGTCCCACTTTTCTTTAAGAGAGAAGCGGGACTGCTGCACAAGGGAGAGCTGATTAAAAGGCTCTCCCTCTCTGTCAGATATTCCAATATTCAATAATTAAAACTGCACATCTATCATCTGAATAAACTCGAATGCCGGTTCTTCATAAGGATGGCTATCTTTTAAGGCACGGGCTACATTTGCTGCGTTATCTTCCGGTACAATGATTTCCACCCGCCATTCCTCTACTTTTTCAAGCGTGCCGACTTCCCCAATATACGGGTCTGCGCCACGTAAGGGTTTAAATTGCCCGGTGCCCAGCACCTGCCAGGCACAGTGTTCATAATCGCCGATTCCCCCACCACCGGCTTTAAATACAGCAGCTTTGGTGGCTTCCAGATGCGATTCAGGCACATAAAAAATCAGTTTTAGCATAGTCACTCCCGGTATTGATCTATCTTTCATACCGTATTGACTGGCCTGTTGTCATCTGCTGTTTGCAAGAAATGACCTAAATCCTGAATAGCGCTACATCTGTTTGAATAGATACAGTACTGATCCCAAACAATTGCCCAGCTTTAGCTATGGGTTTGGATGAAACATGGCAATGGAATAGCTAGAATTATTGAATCTTCAAAATCGATCAGATCCTTTATTTGCTTAGGCTATTCCATTGAGCTCATTATTTATCTCAGCAAGGTAATCTACTTTAAATTTTTCTTAAGACGCCTACAATATTCAGCATCTCGAAATTATCCTGATCGGTGTCCAGGGTATGTGACTTAATTTGCACCTGAATATGATCATTCACCTGAAAATGCCTTAACGGAAAACGGTGCTCATTGGCACTATAGGCGCCCGAACTCGGACTGTCCGACAGCAATTGGGTAATACTTAAACGCAGGTCATTTTTTCTGGAGATGGAAATTTTATCCTGATTGGCATACTGGCTCTGAATACCCTTGCCATACAACTGGATACAGAGCTGGTTATACTGTTTTTGCAGTGCCTGCGTATACTGAAAACCATCACTCCAGACCAGTCCTTGTGGCGCGGTCTGAATTCGGGTTTCCGGGTTTTTCACCAGTGAATCATCACCCAGATGAATTAAATGTAGCCCCTGCTGAAACACCACATGCGCTTCGGTTAAAGGTTTGAGCTGGACCAGATGGCTATGCTGATCAATATATAAATGCTGGTTCTGATAGGACAGCAACAGGATTTCCGGTTGATAACCCTCCATCCAGACGGTGCCGGCAATATGATCTGGATAATCATATTCACGAGGCAGATATAAGGTATAGCGGCCATCGGCCTGAGAATGGGTGTAATAGTTGTGTTCGCCCAGCTGCACATAGATTTTGGCTTGGGCGATAGGCTGTCCGCTGGCATCAAATACCTGACCTGAAACTGACCACTTTTCGCCTTGTGGCTGCGTACCAGACTGGGACTGGGTTAAACTGTAATGTAGTAGCTGAGCATATCTGACAGACTCTTGAATCTTGGCACTCTCACCACCACAACCGTTCAGCATAATCAAGCTGGTAAAAATAGGAATGACCGTTCGCATCTGCATTTTTGTTATCCACTTTTATAATTATGCTATTTATTGTACGGGGCCAGGCAAAATCAGCTATCCCCATTTTGGGATGAAACGCCGATAAAAAAGCCACCCGAAGGTGGCTTTTCAAAATAAGGTCAATTAACCAATGAATTTACGTGCGTTACGGAACATACGTAACCATGCACCATCTTCAGTCCATTCTTCAGGTTTCCAGGAATGTTGTACGGCACGGAAGTTACGCTCCGGGTGCGGCATCATAATCGTGGCACGACCATCTTTAGAGGTCACACCGGTAATCCCTTCTGGAGAACCGTTCGGGTTCAGTGGATAGTGCTGGGTCACATTGCCCTGACTGTCGACATAACGCAGGCTGATCTGGTTACCCGCATTTAATGCGGCAAAGTCTTCAGCGCTAGCCACAGCACGGCCTTCACCATGCGCAACCGCGATTGGCAGAATTGAACCTTCCATACCATCAAACAAAATCGAGTTTGATTTTTCTACACGCACGTTCACAGTACGCGCTTCAAACACTTCAGAGGTATTGCGATGGAAACGTGGCCAATGCTCTGCACCCGGAATCAGTGGTGCTAGTTGTGACAGCATTTGACAGCCGTTACAGATACCCACACTGAAAGTTTCTTGACGGTTAAAGAATTTCTCGAACTGGTCACGCAGTTTGGCATTGAACAGCACCGATTTCGCCCAGCCACCGCCGGCACCTAAAACGTCACCGTAAGAGAAGCCGCCACAGGTGACCAGACCTTCAAAGTCATCCAGGCTGATACGACCGGCCAGCAGGTCACTCATGTGTACGTCAACGGTGTTGAAACCGACTTTATCAAACGCAGCCGCCATTTCAACATGACCATTAACACCTTGCTCACGCAGAATCGCCATGTTTGGACGACGGGTGTTGATGTACGGTGCTTCAACCGGCTCGTTCAGGTCATAAGTTGGCTGTGCGATAATCCCCTGATGGGCTTTATCTGCAATTAAGGCAAATTCCTGATCGGCATTTTCAACGTTGTCACGTAAACGCTGGATCTGATAAGACACTTCTGCCCATGCCTGTTGCAGGTCAGTACGTTCCAGCACTAAACCGTTTACGGCCAACTGGTCAGAGTTGTTGACTGTACCGACAACCGTAATTGCATCTTTCAATGTCGACGCTGCAACTTCAGCTTGTAATGCTTCCCAATCTGCTTTGGCGATTTGTAGCACCGCACCAATTTCTTCAGCAAACAGGCTTGCAGTCGATTGATCTTCCAGTGCCACACCCAAGCGTGACGCAAACATCATCTCTGCAACAGTGGCCACCAAACCACCATCACCGATGTCGTGGTAGGCTTTAATCAGGCCACGGTTGTTCCAGTCTTGTACCAATGCGAAGAAGGCTTTGAAGTCATCGAAGCTGTCAACATCTGGTGTCACTGAACCAATCGCTTTGTACACTTGCGCCAGAATCGAACCGCCCAGACGGAATTGGCCTTTAGACAGGTCGATACGTACCAGTACAGATTCAAGATTTTTCAGTTCTGGTGTTAATGTCTTACGCACATCAGTCACAGGTGCAAATGCAGTGATCACGCCTGACATTGGCGAAGTGACAGATTTGTCTTCACCTTCCTCATTCCAGGTGGTACGCATAGACAGTGAGTCTTTACCGACTGGAATGGCAATGCCCAGTGCCGGACACATTTCCATACCAATCGCTTTTACGCCTTCGAACAGTGCCTGATCTTCACCTTTTTGTCCTGCTGCTGCCATCCAGTTCGCAGACAGTTTAATATCGCCAATCTGGTCAATTTTTGCAGACATCAGGTTGCTGATCGCTTCAGCTACCGCTAAACGTGCAGACGCTGCCGGGTTCAATAATGCCACTGGTGGACGTTCACCCATGGCCATCGCTTCACCGGTATAACCCACCAGGCTTGTGGTTGTTACTGCAGCATCCGCTACAGGCACTTGCCATGGGCCAACCATCTGGTCACGTGCCACCATACCGGTAATCGAACGGTCACCAATGGTGATCAGGAACGATTTAGAGGCAACGGTCGGGTTTTTCAGGACACGGTAAATCGCATCTTTCAGATCTGTCACTTGAGCTGCATCAAAATCATCGCCTTTACGCTCGATGCTTTCATATGAACGGCTCATACGTGGTGTACCGCCCAGCATCACCTGCATTGGCATATCCACTGGCTTGTTGCCAAAAAGTGGATCTTCAACGGTTAAATGACGCGCTTCAGTCGCTTCACCCAGTACCGCAAACGGACAACGTTCACGCGCACAGATCGATTCAAACAACGCTAGAGATTCTGGACGGATTGCCAGCACATAACGTTCTTGTGCTTCGTTCGACCAGATTTCCATTGGCGACATGCCTGGCTCAAGCGATGGAATCTTACGTAAATCCAGTACCGCACCGAGCTCATGATCGTTGACCAGTTCTGGCATTGCGTTTGAAATACCGCCCGCACCAACGTCATGCACTGAAACGATTGGGTTTTCATCTTCCATGCGCCAGCAGGTATCAATCACTTCCTGGCAACGGCGTTCCATTTCCGGGTTTTCACGTTGTACAGAAGCGAAGTCCAGGCTCTCACCCATGGTACCACTGTCTACAGAAGACGCTGCACCACCACCTAAACCGATCAGCATGGCTGGACCACCAAGCACGATGAGTAGATCGCCCGGTTGAATTGCATCTTTTTCGACATGATCCGGACGGATGTTACCGTAACCACCGGCAATCATAATTGGCTTATGGAAGCCTTTGACTTCGCCATTGACGTTTTGTTCAAAGGTACGGAAGTAACCATTTAAGGCAGGACGACCGAATTCGTTGTTAAACGCCGCACCACCGAGTGGACCTTCAATCATGATTTGCAGCGGAGAGGCCATACGTGATGGTTTGCCGTAGTTATCTTCCCATGGCTGTTCAAAGCCTGGAATGTTCAGGTTCGATGTGGTGAAACCAGTTAAACCTGCTTTAGGCTTACCACCACGACCGGTTGCGCCTTCATCACGGATTTCACCGCCTGAACCGGTTGCCGCACCAGCAAATGGAGCAATTGCGGTTGGGTGGTTATGGGTTTCCACCTTCATCAGGATGTGAGCCGCCTGGCTCTTGTATTTATAAACGTATTGACCGTTTTCTTCTTGCGTTGGGTAGAAACGCTGGGTATCAAAACCTACAATCACCGATGCGTTGTCTTTATATGCTGACAATACATCGGTTGGTGATTCTTTATAGGTGTTTTTGATCATCTGGAACAAAGACAACGGCTGAACTTCACCATCAATGGTCCATTCTGAACCGAAGATTTTATGACGGCAATGCTCAGAGTTGGCTTGCGCAAACATCATCAGTTCGATGTCGTTCGGGTTACGGCCCAGTTTGGTGAAAGCTTCAGTCAGATAATCAATTTCATCTTCAGACAGTGCAAAACCAAATTCATTGTTGGCTTTAACCAGTGCTTCTTTGCCCTGACCCAGAATATCAATCGAGTTTAACGGTTTTGGTGCGGTTTCCACGAACAGTGCGGCTGCATCTGCAATGTCAGTAAACACGCTTTCGGTCATGCGGTCATGCAAGATCTGTAATGCTTCTTTAGAAAGCGCTTTTACACCTTTTAGGGTAAACAGCAATCCGCGCTCCATACGGTGCACTGGAATATTACAGTTGGCAAAAATATCCGTCGCTTTGGATGACCACGGCGAAATGGTACCGACACGTGGGGTCACTAAAATTTGGACTTCGTCACTGGCAGGCTGACGTAATTCAAAAGATGCGCCATCATTTAACAGCTCTAAAGCTGATTGTTGCTGCTGCTCGTTGAGCGCTTGGTCAAACAGATAGATCCATTGGCTATCGAAAGATTGAACAGAACTAATTGACGATAAACGTGATAATAGTTGAGTTTTCTTAAAAGAAGAATGTGCAGGTGCACCGGCCACGATAAACATGCTGATTTTGGCTCCACGGGCAGATCTTTTGGACCTCGCCACAATGTGACTTGAAGAGAGCGCATATTCTACTGTGAAATGAGCCAATCAGCTAGAGAGGATTTGATAAATCTGACAGCGAAACGATCAGAGTTTTGATAAAAATCTGTTTATTTCCAGTCAAAAAAATTGAACCGGCCGCGCAGCTTATCATATTTTGTTTCATATCGAGTAAAACTGTATTGATAATTTTTTGCATCAGAAAAATTGTATTATTTTTCAACAGTTCTATACGCATGATGAAAGCTAGCCCAAGATTGTCTGAATAGCCTGCTGCAGAACCAGAAATTAAATTTTTTGTACGAATTAATCATCCTGAAAGCTGAGTACCCATATCCACCCGAAGAGAGCGTTACTGTCATCCGCTCAGGATCTCTTTGGTCTTTGCCTTTGTGAACCTTGAACCCTGAGACTTCACCCCCTCTTAGATGGGATTTTTACGTTCAATATTTCTACTATTTTTCGTCCTGTATTCTCTTGAGTTCAACTTGAGTTATTCACCTAAAAGAAAGAATGAAAATAAGGAAATCCAACCATTATAATCTCATACCCCGAATATGTCACAAGAGTTTTTTCCATTATGTATTTCACTCCCTAATATCAGGGATAATTTAGTAGTTAATATATAGCCATTCTCAAGAAAAAAGCCATATATAAATATCCATCCTAAAATTATCTTTGCATCTATTTGATAAATGATTACTTACCTTTCATAAAAAAAACTTGTCAATAATATGAAGAAATAACATTTAAAATAAATTTCATCCAATTCATTCTACAAAAATTGGTTTAAAATATAAGCTTTGAGTAGCAAGTAAAAATCGAAAAAATATGAATTTTTAAGTTTTGTTACTTTTTTTAACATTTTAAATTAATGCAAACTTCAATAAGTTTTAATCCAATCTATAAATTACTGTAATTCCTAAAAAATATTCATATATTTGACCCTGCAAAATCATAGTTTTTATTTAAAAACCACCCCTATATCAGTAAAAAACCTTACTTCCCACTGACTTCATCAGTGAATTTGATGGTTTTATGTTAAGCTCTAGCTCAATTGCTGAGGCAAGGTCCATTTTTGGACTCACCTACGTACATCTTTTTATGCTGTGGATCAAATATCGGCTAGATATTTAAACACCAGATTTCTCATTTTCTGCAGCTTTATGCTCTGCCTGTTTTAGAGCCTTAGTCCGTCACCAAAAGATTTGTTTTTTAAAATAAAGGTGCCTCGCTTAAGGAGTAATTATGTTTCAATTCACTAGTACAACCACTGTACTATTGATGGTGCTTTTTTACGGCATTACCTTTGTACTGTCGTTACGTATTAAACAAAAAAATGAAAATGTCGATGGCTATATGGTCTCGAATGGTTCTATTGGCTTTGGTATGTCTGCGGCCAGCATGACCGCAACTTGGATTTGGGCAGCGTCATTCTATGCAGCTGCCTCTTCAGGTTATAAATACGGCGTTTCCGGTGCCTTGCACTACGGCCTCTGGGGCGCGCTGATGATTTTGTTTATTTATCCTTTTGGTAAGCGCTTTCGTGAGTTGGCACCCAATGCACATACGCTGGCAGAAATTATGCATGCCCGCCATGGCAACCAGAGCCAGATGATTTTGGCAGGTTCCAATATTGTGGGAAGTGTCATCAGTTTGATGGTGAATTTTACTGCAGCAGGTGCCTTAGTCGAAATTTTATCTCCCTTAAGCTTTGTACATGGCGTCTTGATCACCGGGATTGGTGTGCTGTCTTATACCCTCTGGTCTGGCTTCCGTTCCTCTGTATTTACCGATTTTGGCCAGCTGGTGGCGATGATCGTGGCGGCGGTGATCATTATCCCAACGCTGTTCTTCACTTTGGGCGGACCGTCCCTGTTTCAAACGGGTATTCACAACCTGCAGCCTGAACAGCTCGATTTCTTCTCTAAAACTGCATTTCTAGAACAAGGTGCGCCTTTCTTCGTCGCAGTCCTGGCGTATGCCATCGGTAACCAGACCATTGCCCAGCGTTTATTTGCGGTACGGGAAGACTTGATTAAACCCAGTTTTATTACGGCGACGATTGGTTATGCCGCGATTGTGATCGGGTTGGGGATGCTCGGCTTACTGGCCTTGTTTGCCGGAATTCAACCGATTGATGGCAACTTGAATAACCTGATTCCACAAATGGCAGCGACGTATCTCTCTCCATTTATGGTGGCCCTGTTATTTATCATGGTGATCGGTGCGCTGTCTTCAACGGCTGACTCGGATCTGTCTGCGTTATCTGCGATTGTGATGACTGACATTTATGGAAAACAGATTGCCAAAAACCAACCTAATCCCAAGAAAATGCTGTTTATTGGTCGTATAACCATGATTGTCGCCACCATGCTTGGGATCATTATCGCCACTTTAAAATTTGACATTTTATCAATGCTGATTTTTGTGGGTGCACTTTGGGGGTCTATTGTATTTCCGGTAATTGTCAGCCTGTATTGGGACAAAGTGAATTCTCGTGCCTTTAACTGGTCGGTCGGGCTCGCCTTCGTCAGCTTCCTGATTGTCCGTTTTGAATGGATTCCAATCCAGGGCTTGATTGCGCTTGGCTTTGAGCTACTTGCAACCCTGGGTATTGGTGTGGTGCTGGGTCTGATGACCTTTGGTTTCTTCGGCAAAAAAGTCGGTTTGGTGGTGGGTATCTTGGCCAGTATTGGCTTCATGCCATGGACCATCGGCTTCTTGCGTGAATACGGCACCTTATTAAGTTCACTGACTGCTTATGGCAGTAGTGCTCTGGTCTGTACTGTTCTGACCTTGGTCTACAGTAAAGAACGATTTGATTTTAAACAAATCAACAAGATGGTGATTGAATTTCACCAGCTATCTGAGAAAAGTAAATAAGGAGATTTCAGATGACTAGTCAATTATTGACCCTATATGTACTTTTTTGGCCGTTGATCGCAAGCCTGGTCTTGTTCACAATTTGCTTGAATGTCTATAAAGATGCACAACAAGCCAAGGAAACTGGTGAAGGGCTGGTGTAATTTTAACTCTTCATGAAAAAGCAGGCTCATTTGGCCTGTTTTTTTTATGGCCGTTTCATATTGTTTGAATCACTTGTCTATATTGAGGAGCAAGATTTTTTCTGCTTTTCATTCCCATGACAATTCATGTCGCCTCACTCTAGTACTGGGCTTGGTTTTTTGGCATGATGCAAAGCAGTAAATAATTGAATAATGATAAATGACACAGATGCGTTGGTTAGAACTGCTTTCGACAGTTCGCATTGGTAGTAAAAAGCAAAGTACTGAACAGGCGCGTAGCCCGTTTCATAAAGATTATGACCGTATTATTTTCTCGCAGAGTTTCCGGCAGCTGAACCGCAAAACCCAGGTCCATCCGCTTACCCAACATGATGGTATTCATACCCGCCTGACCCATTCGCTGGAAGTGTCCTGTATTGGCCGTTCACTGGGGATGCTGGCAGCAGAAAAAATCAAGGATCAGCTGCCTCCGTGGATTACCCCGGCCGATGTCGGCGCGATTATTCAAGCCGCCTGTCTGGCGCATGATATTGGCAATCCGCCTTTTGGTCATGCCGGTGAATATGCCATTCGTGAATGGTTTGATGATGCCTCACATACCGACTTTTTAAAGGACCTAAGTCCGGAACAGGAAGCCGATGTACGCCAGTTTGAAGGTAATGCCCAAGGCCTGCGCCTGCTGACCAAAATTGACTATCATCCGCATGATGGTGGTATGCGTCTGACCTATGCCACCTTGGGTGCCTATTTAAAATATCCGTGGCTGTCGAAAACCATGGCCTCGCAGGGCAATCGTCCGGCCAGTCAGCGCGCCAAATTCGGCTGCTATCAGGCAGAAAAAGACATTCTGAAACAGATTGCCGAACAGCTCGGCCTGATTGAAAGCGGACCTTATCGTTATTGCCGCCATCCGCTGACCTATTTACTCGAAGCCGCAGATGACATCTGCTATGCGCTGATTGATCTGGAAGATGGCATTATCCTGAACATGCTCAGCTATGATGAGGTCGAACCGATTTTCCTGAACCTGATTGGCGATTATGGCATGCCGGAAGAACTGTCTTTGGACAGCACCACCTGGCAGCAGAAAATTGCCGCGCTACGTGGCCGGGTGATGAAACGTCTGGTCGATGAAGTCACCAGCGCCTTTGCCAAGCAGCATGACCAGATTCTTTCGGGCCAGCTGAAAGGGACCTTGCTGCAATATTGCTCGGCCGATATTGAAATTGGCATTAACCGGGCCAAAGAACTGGCGCGTGATAAAATTTTTGAACATCCGCAAAAAGCCGGTCTGGAAATTATTGCCCATCAGAGCCTGCAAAGTATTCTGGATGCCTTTATTCCGCTGACCACACCGCATAAAACCTTAAGCTTTAAAGAGCAGCGGCTGATGGCAATTTTGCAGCGTTCCGGTGCCCATTTTGGTCCAGATCACTATGACAATATCATGCAGGTGCTGGATATTATCTCAAAATTCTCGGATCATCAGGCGTATAACCTGGCGCAGGAATTACAAGGCAATAAAGCCGGATTCTTTTAAGTACAGCCTGCCGTTTTGGGAGAACCTCCAAAACTGCTTTATACTTTTGCGCGTGCTGACATTGCTTGTGCAACACCCCTGCCCATCGGCTGTATATCGTAGAGCATCACAGAAAAGTGGATGACTTCAAGATGCAGACGACAGGCTCGGAACTGAAAAATTTAACCGAATAGAAGTGAATAAACTGAATGATTGGATGTCTGATTGGTGAGGTGTTTGCCCTCGAAGCCCCTACGGTCTTATTAAATGTCAATGGTGTGGGCTATGAAGTCGATACACCGCTGTCTACATTTTGCCAATTACAAAAAGGCCAGAAAGTCACCTTATGGACCCATTTAGCAGTCCGTGAAGATGCTCAACTGCTATATGGTTTTCTTGATGCGCAGGAAAAAACCATTTTCCGCACCCTGCTCAAGGTCAACGGTGTTGGTCCAAAAATGGCACTCGGCATTCTATCGACTTTAAGCGTCGACATGCTGATTCACACGGTTGAACATGAAGATATTAACACCCTGGTCAAAGTACCGGGTGTCGGCAAAAAAACCGCCGAACGACTGATGATTGAACTGCGTGACCGCTTTAAAGCTATGGCTGCCGGCAATGCACCAAGCAACACCAGCAGCACACAAATCCAATTTATGGGGAACTCAGCGGTGGCCGAAGCCGAAGCAGCTTTACAATCCTTAGGCTACAAACCACAGGAAGCACAAAAACTGGTGAATGCTGCCAAAGGCGACTTCACCGAAGCCAGCGACATTATCCGGGCAGCATTAAAGTCGATGAACAAATAGAACACTCTATTTTGTTTCAAGGCCAGCATGACATACGCGAAAATGTCATTCGCAACTGTTTGAGGTAGGAAGCATTTGCACAAAAATGTTTCTACGATATAGTCGAGACAAATCATCTTTTGACGAGTTTTGCGAATGACGATGGTTTTGCTTACTTTTGCCGAATGAGAAATATATTTCGCAAGGTAAGGCCAACCGCAGGTTATTCCCGAAATTTAATTTTCTTGGAACATCCGTCAAAAAGCGCTTTTGACGTCTGCCCCATTAAACTGTATTTACCTGAAGTTTACATAATATATGCAAGACCGTCTTATCAGTGGTTCTGAAAAACCCGAAGATCAAATTGATCGCGCCATCCGCCCCACCTCCCTCGATGACTACATCGGTCAACCGGTGGTGCGTGAACAAATGGAAATCTTTATTGGTGCAGCGCGCGGCCGCGGCGAAGCCCTCGATCATACCCTGATTTTCGGCCCACCGGGCTTAGGTAAAACCACCCTAGCCAATATCATTGCCCGTGAAATGGGCGGCAACCTGAAATCGACTTCGGGGCCTGTGCTTGAACGTGCCGGTGACTTGGCAGCCATGCTGACCAACCTTGAAGAAGGCGATGTACTGTTTATTGATGAAATTCATCGCCTGTCACCAGTGATTGAAGAAATCCTCTATCCGGCGATGGAAGATTACCAGCTGGACATCATGATTGGTGAAGGCCCGGCAGCGCGTTCGATCAAACTGGACTTGCCGGCATTTACTCTGGTCGCCGCCACCACGCGGGCCGGTCTGCTCACTTCGCCGCTGCGTGACCGTTTCGGGATTGTGCAGCGTTTAGAATTCTACTCGGTGGAAGATCTGACCCATATCGTAAAACGTTCTGCCAGTTTAATGGATGTCCCGATGACCGAAGAAGGCGCGGCAGAAATTGCCCGCCGTTCCCGCGGCACACCGCGTATTGCCAACCGCTTGTTGCGCCGGGTACGTGACTATGCCCAGGTCAAAGGCACCGGCGAAGTCACCCATGCAATGGCCCAGCGCGCTCTGGATATGCTCAATGTCGATAAAGATGGCCTAGACACCCTGGACCGTCGCTATCTGTCGATGTTACTGGAACGTTTTGACGGCGGACCTGCTGGTGTCGAAG
This sequence comes from Acinetobacter sp. YH12134, assembly GCF_013418555.1. NCBI lineage: Bacteria > Pseudomonadati > Pseudomonadota > Gammaproteobacteria > Moraxellales > Moraxellaceae > Acinetobacter > Acinetobacter sp. YH12134. Next base: position 72,836 of record NZ_VPBT01000016.1, read on the forward strand.
CATTGGCTGCAGCCATGGCAGAAGATTCGGGCACCTTGGAAGATGTGATTGAGCCTTATCTGATTCAGCAAGGTTATGTGATGCGTACTGCACGTGGCCGGATTGCCACCAATATGGCTTATTTGCAGTTTGGTATGACCCCGCCGGAACCGAAATAACAGCAATGCCTGACCTTCATTGCTTATGAGATGATGAAGGTCTTTGATAAATAACAACTTGAACACGCACTCGTACAAGAATAATGATGACCGAACAACAACTAATTCAACACATTCAGCAGCATTTTGATGAGCTGATAGAGCAATTGCAGCCAATCCTGCCCCTACCTTATGGCAAACCATTCCAGTTTTTCAGTGAATCTGAGTTAAACTATCTGAACCAGCTTTTGCAAGGCGATCTCAGTCACTGGCTGAGCTTCGATTTTAAAAATGAACGCGGCAAAATCATTGATGCAGATCAAGCTGGCATTGAACAGATCGACCTGCATCGGCATGGGCACTGGTCTATCGATGCCATCCATTTTGATCAGCTATGCGCCATCCACTGGATTAGCCTGTATTTTTCCGAAGAACTTAAACCCTTTATTGAAACCTATACCCAACCACTCACTTCAGTAAAACCGAAACAGAAGCTTGCCCTGATTCTGACGTTACTGGCCGTGCTGGGCGGAATTGGTAGTTATCTGCTGCAAGACGCTGTAGGAATTGTCTTATCTGTGGCGGCATTCTTTCTTAGTATGATCTGGTATGGCTTACTCCAGCTACGACAATATTTTGCCAATAAACAGCCGCAGCAGTTTGAGCGAACTTTCGTGATCAGCAGCTATTTTGCCTTGCATCTACGTGATTATGCGGTGGAACGGCTGTACCTCGATCATCCGGACAGTGCCTAAAACCGCACTGGCAACAGTGCTATCAAAATTGCCAATGACCAAGCACAGGCGGCATGGCAAAAAAAGGCATAAATCACGTGTCAATTCACCTAATTCAACCTGTACCGAACGATAAATATCCAATCTCAGCTCTACATTCTTTATACCTTTGCCACTGGATTTGACACCTTGTGCCATAGGAGCAAAAAGTCATTATGCTAAACTGCAAAGCCAACCCAGTCGGGCATTTGACAGAACCTCAGACAACTTCAATCCAGTTCTGTACGGCCCTTCCAGACCAAAACTGAAAATTGTAATGGAACAGTATCATGGCGAATAAATTTGAATTTCAAATTCGTATCTATATGGAAGACACCGATGCAGGCGGGATTGTATACCATGCCAATCATATTCGTTTCATGGAGCGCACCCGGACCGAATGGCTGCGTGCTTCCGGCGTCGATCATTATTGGCATCAAAACGACTATAACTTTGTCGTGCATAAAATTAATGTCAAATATATGCGTCCAATCTTAATGGATGATCTGATTACTGTTACAGCAAGTGTTGTTTCGTGTAAAGCAACGTCATTTGTATTGCAACAAAATATTTATCGTGGTGAAATCATGCTTGCTTCTGGTGAGGTGGAATTGGCATGTTTAAGTTCTGAAATGCGTCCACGTCGCCTTCCGGATGAAATTCGTGGCCTGATTCTAAAAGAGCTAGGACAGGACCAAGACTAAAAACTTATGGCACTACGTAACTATGGCAACACAATTAGAATCATCTCTACAAGTCTCTGATCTTATTTTGCAGGCAAGCCCTGTGGTACAACTGGTCATGTTGGTGCTGTTACTGGCCTCCTTGTATAGTTGGTATCTGATCGCCAAGTTACATCTCAGTTATAAAAAAGCCCAGGCCGATGATAATCATTTCCAGAAAATCTTCTGGTCTGGTGCTGAATTAAATACGCTATATAACAACGCCCAACTCAATTCCAAACGCACCGGCCTGGAAGATATTTTCTATCAGGGTCTGGGTGAATTTCTCAAATTGAAAAAACGTCATGCCCCGACTGCACAAAGTCTAGAAGGTACCGAACGTATTTTACGTGTCGGTTTAAGCCGTGACCAAGGCCAACTGGAACAAGGCTTAGGCGCGCTGGCCAGCATTGGCTCTGTGGCACCGTATATTGGTTTATTTGGAACCGTGTGGGGCATTATGAATGCCTTTATTGGCCTGGCCGATGTCGATCAGGTAACACTGGCTACCGTTGCACCGGGGATTGCCGAAGCGCTGATTGCCACCGCAATTGGTTTATTTGCCGCAATTCCAGCAGTCCTGGCCTTTAACCATTACACCGCCAAAGGTGAAAGCCTCTATTCAGACCGTGCCTTGTTTGCTGAAGAAATGGTGGCCTTATTACAACGTCAGTCTTTGGGTTCAGCACGGGAACATGACTAATGGCCATTCAACGTTCCGGACGCTTCGAGCGTATTAAAAAGCCCTTAAAAAGTGATATGAACGTAGTGCCTTACATCGACGTGATGTTGGTGCTGCTGGTCATTTTTATGGTCACTGCCCCAATGATTACCAGCGGTATCAATGTCGATTTGCCGCAGGCCAATGGCAATCCGATTGAATCCAAAGATGCGCCAGCCAGGGTCACTCTAGACAAAGATGGTCATTATTATCTTGAATACAAACAATATAAGGCAGAGCCACTGACTTTAGCTCAGCTCACCGAAATTTTAACAGAAGCACAAACGACTGCTTCTGCTGAAAATAAAAAATTAAATGTGGTGATTCGTGGACACAATACGCGTCCCTATGGCGATGTCATTGCATTAATGGCAAGCTTGCAAGAGGCGGGGCTTGAACAAGTTGGCTTACTCACCGAATCTGTACAATAAGCTATGAAAGATTTTAAAAAGCCACCTTTTAAGCACAATGCACTCGCTCTGGGATTTACCATTGGCGTGCATGTCATTGCCGTGGTGGGTTTACTTTATCTGGGCATGAGCCAGCCACCGGAGCCACCCAAACAGATTCGGACCGTGCTGATTAAACCGGAAGATTTACCCCCAGTTACTCGTGAAGAAACCGAGTTTGCTGAGACCGCACATAAAAATGTAGCAGCCGAGATTCAGCAAACCGCGACTCCGGTTGAAGACGCTCCGGTAATTCCGGTCGCACCACCAGCTGTGCCTCAGCCAGAACCGGCCAAAGCACAACCAAGCAATACTGCCGCACAACAACAGGCCGAACAGCAAAAACGCCTGGAAGCACGTGCACAAGCGGAAGCAGAAAAATTACAGGCACAACAGGCCCAGCGCGCCAAGGCAGAAGCTGAACGTAAAGCCCAAGCCGCTGAAAAAGCCAAGGCCACTGCACAGGCCAAAGCCGAGGCAGAAGCCAAACGCCGCAGCGAAGCTGAAGCCCTGCGTAAGGCAGAAGCAGCAGAAAAAGCCAAACTTGATGCACGTCGTAAGGCGGAAGCGGAAGCCAAACGTAAAGCCGAAGCGGCAGATAAGGCCAAGGCGGAGGCGGCAGCCAAGGCGAAGGCAGATGCAGAGGCGAAACGCAAAGCCGATGCTGAAGCCAAACGCAAAGCCGAGGCTGCGAATAAAGCCAAAGCAGAAGCAGCAGCCAAAGCCAAGGCGGAAGCGGATGCTAAACGCAAAGCCGATGCTGAAGCCAAACGCAAAGCCGAGGCTGCGAATAAAGCCAAAGCAGAAGCAGCAGCCAAAGCCAAGGCGGAAGCGGATGCTAAACGCAAAGCCGAAGCAGCTGAAAAAGCTAAAGCGGATGCAGCGGCGAAAGCCAAAGCCGATGCAGAGGCCGAAGCCCGCGCTGAAGCAGAAGCCAAAGCCTCGGCGGCCAAACAGGCGGCTGAAGAAGCGGCACAAAAGAAAGCTGAAGCCAAACGGATTGCCTCTACAGCCAAACGCGATTTTGAAAACAAGATCCGTCGCGCCTGGGATATTCCGGTCGGCTCTTCTGGCAAAACTGCCACGGCACGGGTTACGCTAACCGACAGCGGTTCGGTGGCCTCGGTGATTGTGAACTCCAGTGATCCGGACATGAAAGCCAGTGTCGAGGCCGCGGTACGTGCTGCTGCACCCTATCCAATGCCTTCGGACCCGGATGCACGCCGTGAAGCACGCAGTTTTACCTCCAGCTTTACTGCCAAATAAGCTGACTCGCCATCCTGTCAAAAGCCGGGATGGCCTGTTATTTTTCAGTTACACTGCACAACAAGCGACAAAATTTTATTCACTTTTCACAGTGTTATAACAGTTTGGTCATAATTCTCTGCTTTAAATCTCAAATAAGCATGGCATTATGTAGAACAATCACATCAACAAGAATTATGTTTTGAGTAAATAGCGAATGATGGAAATGAAGCCTAAACATCTACTTTGCTTGGCAATTTTTACTGCTTTGGGTCCAATAATGGTCTCTCAAACCCATGCCCAGCTACATCTGGAAATTGCCAAAGCACCTGCAGAAGCCCCGAAAATTGCCATCATTCCGTTTAGTAATGATCAAAGCATTTACCCGATTGTTGAAAATGACCTGAACCGTTCCGGCAAATTCACCAGCTCATCAAAAAACTTGCCGGCAAGTGCAGCAAATAATAGTCCGAATGCCGCTGCTTGGCAGGCCGCCGGTGTACCTTATGTAGTGACTGGTACCAGCAAGCCAACTGCAGATGGTGGCTTTGAAATTCACTATCAGCTGTATGATGTGCAAAAGCAGCAGTATTTATTAAACGAATTACTGACTGTACCGGCTTCACGTACCCGTCAGGCTGCACATATGATCAGTGACACCATCTATGAAGCACTGACCGGTATTAAAGGCGATTTCAGTGGTCGTATTGCCTATGTCTTGCGAAATCCGGCCACTCCGGAGCAGCGCTATACCCTGCAAATTGCCGACACCGATGGTGAACAGCCAAGAACCATTCTGACTTCACGCGATCCAATCTTGTCGCCGGCCTGGACGCCAGATGCCAAGAAAATTGCCTACGTGTCCTTTGAAACCAAACGCCCTGCGATTTATGTTCAGGATTTATCTACCGGTTCACGTGAAAAACTGGCCAGCTTCCGTGGCTTAAATGGCGCACCAAGCTTCTCTCCAGATGGTTCACGCATGCTGTTTACAGCTTCAATGCACGGCAATCCGGAAATTTACGAGATGGATCTGGGCACGCGTCAACTCAAGCGCATGACCAATGACAGCGCCATTGATACAGAAGCACGCTACGCACCCGATGGTAAATCGTTTATTTTTACTTCAGATCGTGGCGGCTCAGTGCAAATCTATCGCTATGACCTGAACACGGGCAGCAGCAAACGTCTGACCTTCCGCGGCGCATTTAATGCGCGTGGTACTTTAAGTGCCGATGGTAAAAAACTGGCGCTGGTTCATCGTCCAAGTGGCAGCAATTATAAAGTTGCGATTCAGGACATTAATACCGGCATTACCAATATCCTCACCCCAACCAGCCTGGATGAATCTCCAAGCTTCTCACCAAATGGACAGATGGTGGTCTATGCAACCCGTGAAGGTGCGCGTGGCCTGCTGTCCATTATGTCTTTAGATGGTCGTTTCCGTATGAATTTGCCAAGTGAACAAGGTGAAGTGCGTGAACCGGCTTGGGCACCAAAATAAGAGCAACTGAACAACCAAGTTTCATGGAGATGAAAATGAACGCAGTAAAATTATTTGTATTGCCTGTACTGGCCTCAGCGCTGGTGATGACTGGCTGTGCCAACCGTAAGCCTGCAACCGATGTTCAAGCAGGACAAACACCGACCTCTTCAACCACAGTCAATACACAAGGCTTAAGTGATGATGCAGCCTTGAATGCACAAAACCTGGCTGGTGCATCTGCCAAAGGTGTAACTGAAGCCAATAAAGCATTCTTGGCGAAACGTGTGGTGCACTTTGACTATGACAGCAGCGAACTGTCGAATGAAGACCTGCAAACCTTACAGGCGCATGCACAGTTCCTGATGGCCAATGCCAACTCGAAAGTCGCGCTTACAGGTCATACCGATGAACGTGGTACCCGTGAATACAACATGGCCCTTGGTGAGCGTCGTGCCAAAGCAGTCGAAAGCTTCCTGGTCACCACAGGCGTGAATCCGGGTCAATTGGAACCGGTCAGCTATGGTAAAGAAATGCCGGTTAACCCAGGTCATGATGAAAGTGCCTGGAAAGAAAACCGCCGTGTTGAAATCAACTACGAAGCGGTACCACCTTTACTGCGTTAAGATGGCATCATTGAGCAGAGTTGCTCAATATAAAAAAGCGCTCCATCGGGC
>NZ_VPBT01000017.1:0-74338 GCF_013418555.1 Acinetobacter sp. YH12134
CTCCAAATTGGATTGAATATCTCTCAGACTTTGCCTACAAGAGAATTGAGACATCAATATGGCAATAAACTGATCCCACCGGGAAGCCGCTCTAAATTTCTGTCCAACATGGTGTACTTTAGCAAGTGGTTCAAAATCCTGTCGCACAACAGGTTTAATTAGCTCATGAAATACGGTATTCTGATGGGACAAAACCTGAATCCTGGTCGTTAAAGTGTTTGTTTGCACTCATATTTTAACTGTTAGGACTCAGGTTTTTTTATTTAAAGCAAACTATGGGACAGCAGTGATCTTCAGGATGCTTTTTTTACGCCTGGGATTTCATTTTTTCAGTAGATGGATGAGGAGGCAATTATGAAGAGATTCGACAGAAAAATTACACAGCGTTGACCAAAATTAGCATTTTGACACCTGTGCCCTCCACGATCTTTTCTCAAAGTTTTTCTACATTAAAGTCAAGAAAAATTGAATGTGCTCTTTGGAGTGTAACCATGAAGATCAACAAAATTTTATTGAGTACAGTACTGGCCAGCTCAGCGCTTATGATGGGTACAGCACACGCCGACAACAACACCCGTGTCGCAGTAGGTTCCGCTTTAGGTGGTGTGGTCGGTGCAGCCATTGGCCAGCAAATGGGCGGCTCAACCGGTGCGTTAATTGGTTCTGCCTTGGGTGGTGCCGGTGGTGCAGCAGTCTCTGCCGATAAACGTGACCGCAATGGTGCAGCCATTGGTGCCGCTTTAGGTAGCGCTGGTGGTTATAGTGTCGGTAAAAACATGGCCGGTAGCAATGGTGGTTATATTGGCGCAGCCTTAGGTGGTGGTGCCGGTGCAGTGTTAGGTACCAAAGTCAGCGAAGATCGCCGTTATGATGACCGTTATGATCGTCGCTACGACAGCCGTGGCTACCGTTACAACGACTATCGTTATAATGACCGTTACCGCAGTGATAATGGCCTGCATCTGGGTCATTATAAAAACGGAAAACGCCGTTAATTTCAAAGTTCAGAATCTAAACCTATCACAAGCACCTTCGGGTGCTTGTGTTGTTTTACACGATGAAACCTTATATCGAAAAAAAGCGATATACAAACATCGGGACACAACGTATGCTGTGAGCCATAGATATGTGAATAGAGAACGCCAATGCGCAGTTTAAAAGACACACAATTTTCCATTCTGGAACTGGCACCGGTTCGTGACGATAAAACCATTCAATTTTCCCTGCATCATGCGCTAGAGCTGGCGCAACGGGCAGAAAAACTGGGCTATGCTCGCTTCTGGCTGGCTGAACATCATAATATGGACGGCATTGCCAGCTCGGCCACAGCGGTGCTGCTCGGCTACATTCTGGCCAACACCCAGACTTTAAAAGTCGGCTCTGGCGGGATTATGTTGCCCAATCACGCCCCTTTAGTGGTGGCAGAACAGTTCGGTACACTGGCTACACTCTATCCGGACCGGATTGAGCTGGGTCTTGGTCGTGCGCCCGGCACTGATCAGACCACCATGCGTGCCTTGCGCCGTGGCCGTCAGGAAACTGAAGACCAGTTCCCGCAAGATGTGCTGGAAATTCTGCACTATTTCAAAGAACCTGAACCGCAGCAACGCATTGTAGCGACGCCGGGACAAGGCACCCATGTTCCGGTCTGGTTACTCGGTTCCAGCCTGTTTAGTGCCCAGCTGGCAGCCCGATTGGGTCTGCCCTACTCGTTTGCCTCACACTTTGCGCCGCGGATGCTCGGTCAGGCCATTCAGCTGTATCGGGATAACTTCCAGCCGTCTGAATATCTAGATCGGCCTTATGTATCGATGGGCGTGCCAACGGTCGTGGCGGCCACCGATGAAGAAGCGCAGTTTTTGGCCACCAGTGCCTATCAGCGGGTTTTAGGTTTAATGCGTGGTCAGAGCCTGAAACTGAAAGCGCCAGTCGCCAGCATGGACGGTTTATGGTCACCGGCTGAAAAAATGTCGGTGGATAACTTCTATGCCATGGGTCAAATTGGCTCACCTTCGACTGTTAAAGCCGGCTTAGAACAGTTGTTGAGCCGTTATGAGGTCGATGAGTTTATCTTTACCTGTGATGTCTATGACACTGAAAAACGTCTGCAAAACTTTGACTACCTGATGCAGCTCAAATAAGTTTCATCGAGCTGTAATGGAGCCTGTAAACCGTGTGGATTTACAGGCTTTTTTTATTGTGACGGTGAATCTATTCTCGCCCCATCCTGCACTGATATTTTCGTCACCGTGACCGAAATGACTGGCCAGATAGTTAAAGCGCTTTACCTTCCAGCAAGAGCTGACTAAAAATAGAGTAAAACATCTAAATTGATAAAACCAAGAATGAAAGGATGCCCTCATGGTCGTTAAACAGCAGGATACCGGCAAAAGCGTTTTTGAAAATTGTGCAGCAGACTTTCATGCCTTTCAGGGGCTTTGCATCAGTGCCAAAGACAGCAAACAGCATGACTTCAGTCAACGCAGCGTGGCGATTATTGGTGCCAATCAGGACAGTGTCTCGCAGCTGGACAAAATTGCCCAGGTCGCCAGCCAGGTTAAAGTCTTTCAGATTGAACCGCACTTTGTATTACCAAGTACCGAACGCGGTATCCATCGTTTAATCAGCCATCCACTGGTATTTAAAAACCGCCGGCTGTTTAACAACCGGGTCAAGAATATTCTGGCCTTGCGCTTTTTAGATGCGCAGGTGGTAGATACCTGGCTAAAACGTCAGCTAACCCCGAATATTGCCGATACCCAGCACGCCTATTTTAAATCGGACAGTTATTATGCTGCGCTGCAACGTGATAACTGCCAGTTAATTACCTGGCCCATTGCCCGAATTGCAGAACACAGTATTTATACCATTGATGGCAGTGAATATAAGGTCGATGTGATTATTACGACTCACCGTAATCCGGAAAAGTAAATACAGGTACAAGTAAATTAAAAGAGCGGTAAATTAAGAGAAAAGTGTTATTAATTTTCAAGCCGATGAGAGCAATGGATGAAACAGGATTTTAGACCGTTTTTTTAGTTTTTTAATTTATTTTCAGTCTAATATCCACTGGAATACTGCAGCCTGCAGTATTCCAGTTTTAATAACAATTACTTAACCAATACGACGTTTCAGACCGGTCATTTGCAGGACACGGGTCGAAATTTCTTCAATCGACATTTCAGACACGTTCAGGTATTTAATACCTTCAGAAATATAAATGCCTTCAATGGCGCGTAATTCCATCTGGCACTGGTTAAAGCTGGCATAACGGCTATTGGCTTTACGTTCGGTACGAATTGCCACCAGACGCTCGGCATCAATCATCAACCCGAATAATTTATGTTTATGTGGGCGCAGCACAGCTGGCAAGCGGTTATCGTCCAGATCTTCTTCGGTCAGTGGATAGTTGGCCACACGTATACCAAACTGTAATGACAAATAAATCGAGGTTGGGGTTTTACCAGAACGGGATACGCCAATGAGAATCAGATCAGCTTTGTCATAGTGACGGGTACGTGCGCCATCATCATTGTCCAAAGCAAAATGTACCGCATCAATTCGCGCTTTATACGATTCTGAATCAGTTACAGCATGGGTCTGCCCCACCAGCGTGGTTGGCTGTGTGCCCAGCTCATCGGCCAGTTTGCTGATCAACCCCTCAAATACGTCCAGATTGACGGCATTGGCGGTGTTGATAATATCGCGCACATACGGATCGACCAACGTATCAAATACCAGTGGCGGCTGACCGTCTAATTCAGCACGTCGGTTAATTTCTGACACCACATCGGTGGCTGCTTCTTCCGAGCTGATATAGGGAATAATATGAATGTCAAAATCGACATTCGGAAACTGCGCTAAAAGGGAGTGTCCCAAGGTTTCGGCTGTAATTGCGGTTCCATCGGAAATAAAGAACACACTCCGCTTAATTTGTTTACCTTCGGACATTAAAATTCTCCTTAAACATTTGTCTTAGTGCTATATAATCTTTATAGTAAACTGATCTTACATGACTGTCGCTTAGTTAAATCAAAAAGCTAAGCATATTCAACATAATTTCATGCCAAGATAGTGATTAATACTGCAAAAGTGGAGTAATAACTTTGGAAGCGCGCGTAATTGGTCTAGAAAAATTAGGGAAACACGACGTTGAGCTCGTAGGTGGGAAAAACTCATCTCTGGGCGAAATGATCAGCCATTTGTCTAATGCTGGCGTCTCTGTACCAGGTGGCTTTGCGACAACGGCTCAAGCTTATCGTGAATTTCTCGAGCAAAGTGGCCTAAACGCTAAAATTCAAGCCGAGCTTAAAACGTTAAATGTAGATGACGTCAATGCTCTTGCTGAGACAGGCGCAAAAATCCGTCAATGGATTGTCGACACTCCGCTTACGGCAGAACTTGAAAAAGAAATCCGCGATGCTTTCGCAGAACTTTCTAACGGCAACCCTGACATCGCGGTTGCCGTTCGTTCATCTGCTACCGCAGAAGATTTGCCAGATGCTTCTTTCGCGGGTCAACAGGAAACTTTCCTGAACATCCGTGGCATCGACAACGTCCTGATTGCCATTAAAGAAGTATTTGCCTCTTTGTACAACGACCGCGCAATTTCTTACCGTGTACACCAAAACTTTGACCATGATGTTGTTGCCCTGTCTGCTGGCGTACAACGCATGGTGCGCTCAGAAACAGGTGCCGCAGGTGTAATGTTCACCCTGGATACAGAATCTGGTTTCCGTGATGCAGTCTTTATTACGGCTTCTTACGGTCTGGGTGAAATGGTGGTACAAGGTGCGGTCAACCCGGACGAATTCTATATCTCTAAGCCACTGTTAAGAGCAGGTAAACACGCAGTTTTACGTCGTAACCTTGGTTCTAAACACCAGAAAATGATTTATGGTGAAGAAGGTGCGGCTGGTAAATCTGTGGTTGTGGTTGATGTTGAAAAAGCGGATCGTCAACAGTTCGCCTTAAATGATCACGAACTGCAAGAACTGGCAAAACAGGCGTTAATCATTGAAGAGCACTACGGTGCACCAATGGACATCGAATGGGCCAAAGATGGTGATGACGGTTTAATTTATATTGTTCAGGCGCGTCCAGAAACAGTGAAAAGCCGTCAAAACGTGGGCACCATGGAACGTTACCTGCTGAAACAACGCGGCACTGTATTGTGTGAAGGCCGTTCAATTGGTCAGCGTATCGGTTCTGGTAAAGTCCGCATCGTAACCTCGATTAAAGAAATGGACAAAGTCCAGGACGGTGATGTACTGGTTTCTGACATGACCGACCCGGATTGGGAACCAGTGATGAAACGTGCCGCTGCCATTGTCACGAACCGTGGTGGTCGTACCTGTCACGCCGCGATTATTGCACGTGAGTTAGGTGTTCCTGCAATTGTGGGTTGTGGTAATGCCACTGAAGTCTTGACTGACGGTCAGGAAGTGACTGTATCTTGTGCTGAAGGTGATACTGGCTTCATTTACGAAGGTGCTTTAGATTTTGAAGTACAACGCAACTCAATCGAGTCGATGCCTGCGCTACCGTTCAAGATCATGATGAACGTGGGTAACCCGGACCGTGCGTTTGACTTCGCGCAAATTCCAAACGAAGGCATTGGCCTGGCACGTCTTGAGTTCATCATTAACCGTATGATTGGTGTGCATCCAAAAGCATTACTGAATATTGACAGCTTGCCACGTGAAACACGTGCAGCCGTAATGGCACGTACTGCGGGTTATACTTCTCCAGTTGAATTCTATGTGGAAAAACTGGTAGAAGGTATTTCAACGCTGGCAGCCGCGTTTGCAGACAAGCCAGTCATCGTGCGTATGTCTGACTTCAAATCAAACGAATATGCTAACCTGATTGGCGGTAAATTATACGAGCCGGAAGAAGAAAACCCAATGCTGGGCTTCCGTGGTGCAAGCCGTTATGTATCAGACAACTTCCGTGACTGCTTCGAGCTTGAATGTCGCGCACTGAAAAAAGTCCGTGATGAAATGGGCTTAACCAACGTACAAATCATGATTCCATTTGTACGCACTGTGGCTGAAGCGAAACGTGTGATGGAACTGCTGGCACAAAATGGCCTGAAACGTGGTGAAAATGGTCTGAAAGTGATCATGATGTGTGAATTACCAACCAACGCCCTGTTGGCTGAGCAATTCCTTGAACACTTCGACGGTTTCTCAATCGGTTCAAATGACTTGACTCAATTAACACTTGGTTTAGACCGTGATTCAGGCATTGTTTCTCATCTGTTTGATGAACGTGATGCAGCGGTAAAAGCCCTGCTGTCGATGGCGATTCATGCTTGCCGTAAAGCCGGTAAATATGTCGGCATCTGTGGTCAAGGTCCTTCTGACCACCCTGACCTGGCAAAATGGCTGATGGAACAAGGGATTGAATCTGTATCGCTGAACCCAGACTCAGTATTAGACACCTGGTTCTTCCTTGCTGAAGAAAAAGCTCAACAAGCTTAATAAAACATGTTAAAAAAGACCCATTCATTGGGTCTTTTTTATTTATAGATTTGAGATTTAAACTTTATGCAGATTTACTTGGCACGAAATAATCAACAAGCCGGTCCATATACCCTGGAGCAAGTGAACCAGATGCTTGCCAGCCAGCAAGTGTTACTGACAGATCTTGCATGGCATCAAGGGATGACAGAATGGAAAGCTTTAGGTGAGCTCACCCAAGGTAAACTTGTATATCAACCTGAAGGCTACGAGCCTGCGCCGGCCACACCAGAAGCATCACCGTTTCAGCAGCCACAGAATACCGCCAGCTATAACAATTCAAGCCTGAACCAGCCGCAAGCAAAAGCTGCTCAAACTGAACTGGCCTCTATCGGTACGCGTGCACTGGCGAAAATTATTGACCTGTTGCTGTGGTTACCGGCTGCCGCCATTCCATCTTTCTTTTTAACGCAGGACCAGTTTGGTCAACTGTCTGAACTGCAACAGAAAATGCAGTCAGCCACCAGCTCTGATCAGGCGGTGCAATTACAGTCGGAACTGTTTCGCCTGATTCCTGCCGATGCCTGGCAAATGATGGCCATTTACCTGTTGATTATGCTCGGGATTCAGGCGTTTCTGCTGGCCAAAAGTGGCCAGAGTATTGGTAAACGTTTAACCAAAATCAAGATTGTCGACGCTGAAGACCACAGCAAAGTAGGCCTGACCCGCGTGTTTGCGCTGCGTACCCTGGTTTTCATTATTTTGAATCTGTTATTCATGCCGTTTATTACAATTGCCGATTATATCTTCGCTTTGGGTGAAAAACGTCAGACCCTGCATGACAAACTGGCCAAAACCAAAGTCGTAAAGCAAGAAAAATAAAAGATCAAAAAAAGGGATGAAATTTCATCCCTTTTTTATTCATTACATTGATATACAAATAAAAATATTTCGTAAAAAAGTTAATTCCGAGTGACAAAATCGGTTTTTATTACAGTCCTTTAAAGGCGCTTTTTGAGTAGCTTAGTTTGTCGATATCAGGCATAATGCCCTACAACGTAGCGGTGTATCATGATTGACAAGGATTTTTGCGTCAAAAAAAATACTTATCAATCATGCGACACTATAATCGCTATCCCATAATTAAATTAGGGAATGGGACTCTTCACCGAGGTTGTAAAATGAGACAAACGATTTTAGCTGTATTGTCTTTATCTACGATGGCTGCACTCTTAACCGGGTGCGGTGGTGATATGGTACTTCTAAACTCGCAAGGTCCAGTTGCTGAAGGTCAATCGAACCTGATGATGACTGCGATCTACTTGATGCTATTAGTGGTGATTCCTTCAATCATCATGGCATTATGGTTTGGTTGGAAATATCGCGCATCAAATAAAGATGCAGACTATAAACCAACATGGGCACACTCTACTGCGATTGAAATCGTGGTTTGGGGTATCCCGGTTATTATTATTGGTATTCTAGCTTGGTTAACTTGGTGGGGTTCCCACAAGTATGACCCATACCGTCCAATCGAGTCAGATAAGGCTCCATTAACTGTTCAGGTTATTGCTGAACAATTCAAATGGATCTTCATCTACCCAGAACAGAACATTGCGACTGTTAACGAAATCCGCTTCCCAGAGCAAACGCCGGTAAGCCTTCGCTTAACATCCAACTTTACAATGAACTCGTTCTTTATCCCTGCATTGTCTGGTCAGATTTATGCAATGGCGGGTATGCAGACTCACCTGAACCTATTAGCGAACAGCACCGGTCAATACCGCGGCTTCTCGTCTAACTACTCAGGTTACGGTTTCTCTCAAATGCGCTTCCTTGCTCACTCTGTAACTGAAGCCGATTTTGATCAATGGGTAACTGCGGTTAAAGCCGGACAAGGCACAACGATCAATCCTGAAGCTGTTCAAAAAACAGTTCTAGATCAAGCTGAATTTGCATCTTTACGTGACGGTAACCGTTCACAGAAACAAATTGATGCAATGGTTCGTAACGCGAAAACAGAACTAGAGAAAAAACTTGCTGCAACTGCTGAAGCAGAAGGTCCTTATAAGACTCAGCCACATCCTGTGACTTATTACTCTTCTGTAGAGCAAGGCTTGTTTGAATCTGTGATCAATAAATACATGAGTAACTATCATGGTGCAGACCATTCAGCTCAAGCTGAAACTGCGCTTGAAGCGCCTGCTTCAGAAGCTCATGTAAACGTTGAACATGCGACTGCTTCTGTAGAGGAATAAGACATGTTTGGTAAGTTAGGACTAGATGCAATTCCGTACGATCCAATCGTACAGGCTACAGTTGTAATGATGATCCTGGGCGGTCTCGTTCTTGTTGCGGGTATTACCTACTTCAAGAAATGGGGTTACCTGTGGAATGAATGGTTCACATCTGTAGACCATAAAAAAATTGGTATCATGTATATCATCGTGTCTGTGGTCATGCTACTGCGTGGTTTCGCCGATGCGATCATGATGCGTCTTCAGCAATTCCTTGCACGAGGTGGTGGCGAAGGTTATTTACACCCTGAGCACTACGACCAGATCTTCACCGCGCACGGTGTGATCATGATCTTCTTCGTGGCAATGGGTCTTGTAGTAGGCTTGATGAACATCTCTGTACCTTTACAGATTGGTGCTCGTGACGTTGCCTTCCCATTATTAAACTCTTTAAGCTTCTGGCTGTTCGCTGGTGCTGCGGGTCTGATGATGGTTTCACTTGCACTTGGTGAGTTCGCTGCAACAGGCTGGATGGCTTATCCTCCACTGTCAGGTATTGAATACTCTCCAGGCGTAGGTATGGACTACTACATCTGGGCATTACAGATCTCCGGTTTAGGTACGCTTCTAACGGGTGTTAACTTCTTCGTTACCATCATCAAGATGCGTGCGCCTGGCATGAAGTTAATGGACATGCCGATCTTTACCTGGACATCTTTATGTACAGCGGTACTGATCATTGCTGCGTTCCCTGTGTTAACTGCAACAATTGCAATGTTAACGCTTGACCGTTACTTCGGTTTCCACTTCTTTACAAACGACATGGGTGGTAGCCCAATGTTGTATGTAAACCTGATCTGGACTTGGGGTCACCCTGAAGTTTATATCTTGGTATTACCAGCATTTGGTATTTACTCAGAAGTTGTTGCGACGTTCTCTCGTAAAACGTTGTTCGGCTACAAATCAATGGTGTATGCAACTGTAGCAATTACTGTATTGTCTTTCGTTGTATGGGTTCACCACTTCTTTACCATGGGTGCAGGTGCCAACGTTAACGCGTTCTTCGGTATCATGACCATGATTATTGCGATCCCGACTGGTGTGAAAATCTTCTCTTGGTTATTCACCATGTACAAGGGTCGCATCACCTACACAACTCCAATGCTGTGGACACTTGGCTTCCTGGTGACTTTCGGTATCGGTGGTTTAACAGGTGTATTAATGGCAGTTCCACCAGCGGACTTCCTGGTACACAACTCTTTATTCCTGATCGCTCACTTCCATAACGTAATTATTGGTGGTGTAGTATTCGCGATGTTCGCAGGTATCATTTTCTACTGGCCAAAAATGTTTGGTTGGAGACTGAATGAAACTTGGGGTAAAGCTGCATTCTGGTTCTGGTTCTTAGGTTTCTACTTTGCGTTCATGCCGCTGTATATCCTTGGTTTCATGGGTATGACGCGTCGTCTGAACACATATGACAACCCAGATTGGGACCCATATGTCATGATCGCGATGGTGGGTGCGGTAATGATTGCCATTGGTATTGCATGCTTCTTGATGCAAATCATTGTTGGCTTCTTGCAACGTAACCAGCGTCTTGATCACACTGGCGACCCTTGGGATGGCCGTACCCTTGAATGGGCGACTTCATCTCCTGCTCCGTTCTATAACTTTGCGCATCTTCCAAAGATCAATGGCATTGATACTTTCTGGACTGACAAAGAGAATGGCGTAGCTTACGCGAAACCAGCGAAGTACGAAGACATCCACATGCCAACCAACCGTGCTGCGGGCTTTGTGATTGCTATGTTTATCACAGTAATGGGCTTTGCACTTATCTGGCACATCTGGTGGTTAGTAGTTGTAACGTTTATCGCGTCTATCATTTCGTTCATCGTGAGCTCGTTCACGAAGAAAGTGGACTACTATGTTCCTGCAGCAGAAGTAGAACGCATTGAAAACGAACGTTATGCCTTACTTGAAAAACACTTGAAGAAGGACTAAGACAATGGCTGAGGTACTTCATCACGACAACCACGGACACGATGAGCATCATCATCACGATGATACTGACATCACTGTCTTTGGTTTCTGGACTTACTTGATGAGTGACTTGATCATTTTCGGTACACTCTTCATTGCATTCGCTGTATTAAGCAGCCACGTTCCAGTTGGTACTCCAAGTGCAAAAGATCTTTTTGGCGAGTCTTTAGGTTTCGTTTTAACTGAAACCTTCGCCCTGCTGATCTCTTCAGTAACCTTTGGTTTTGCAGTTCTGGCTGCATACAAAAAAGATGTTGCTAAAGTTTTAACTTGGTTAGGCATCACATGGATCTTCGGTGCGATCTTTATTGGCATGGAACTATATGAGTTCAATCATTTAGTTCACGCTGGTCATGGCCCAAGCGTTAGTGCGTTCTTATCTGCGTTCTTTACTTTAGTTGGTACGCACGGTATTCACGTTACTTCTGGTCTTGTATGGATGATCGTGTTAATGATTCAAATCAAGAAATATGGTTTGACTCTACCTAACATGCGTCGTCTTGCTTGCCTAAGCTTGTTCTGGCACTTCCTTGACATCGTATGGATCTGTGTATTCAGCGTCGTTTACTTGATGGGAGTTCTATAATGGGTCACGATCACAACGCTGCTGGCGCATCACACGGTAACTTCAAGCAGTACTCTGTTGGCTTTATCCTGTCTGTTATTTTAACCGTTATTCCTTTTGGTATGGTTATGGCAGGTGGTTTTAGCCGCAGTCTGCTGGTCACAGTTATTGCGATTACTGCGGTTGCTCAGGTTCTTGTACAGTTAGTTTACTTCCTGCACATGAACTCGTCTTCAGAACAACGCTGGAACGTGATTGCGTTTATTTATACAATCCTCTGTATCGCTATTCTGTTAGTCGGTTCAGTATGGATTATGAACTACCTTCACTACAACATGATGATCTAAACTGGTTGTCATGCTGAAAAAGTATTTATTCCTGACTAAGCCAGGAATTCTCTTCGGTAACTTCGTTACCACTTTGGGTGGCTACTTTGTAGCCACTCAAGGTTCTGTAGATTTCCTTCTCCTGCTTCTTACCCTTCTGGGCACTACCCTGGTAGTGGCATCTGGATGTGTGGTTAATAACGTAATTGACCAAGACATCGACCAAAAAATGCAACGTACACAAAATCGTGCGATGGTAAAAAAAACCATTTCAGTTCCGGTTGCTTTAGCGTTTGCTTTAGTACTGGGTGTACTGGGTTTTAGCATTTTATGGTTTGGGGTAAATGCGTACGCTTTCCTTTTTGCCGTGATTGGTTTTGTAGTTTATGTCGGCTTTTATAGCTTATGGACCAAACGCACCACCATTCACCAGACCATTATTGGTAGTATTTCGGGCGCAAGCCCACCGGTTATTGGTTATACTGCGGTTGCAAACCAGTTTGACCTGGCTGCCCTGCTTATTTTTCTGGGCTATGCACTGTGGCAAATGCCGCATTCCTGGGCGATTGCCATTTACCGCTTCGATGACTACAAAAATGCAGGTATTCCAATTTTACCTGTGGCGCGTTCTGTGTATCGCACCAAAGTAGAGTCGCTAATTTATGTGATTCTGTTTACAGTGGTCATGAATGCCTTATTTGTATTTGGATATGCCAACTGGTTATATCTGCTGATTTTAAATGCCCTGTGTATTTACTGGCTGTACATTGCCATCCTCGGCTTTAAAGCAGAAAATGATCAGCTGTGGGCAAAACGCTTTTTCCTGTTCTCTGTAATTTTAATTACCGTGATCAGTTTAAGCTTCAGCATTACTGCGCAAGCTCCTGCAAATTCAATCATCCTCTTTTAAAAGATAGAGCCCTCTCTATCTTTTAAGATGGGACTCCCCTTCTAATTCCAGTTTTCTTTTCTTCGATCTCTTTTTTCTGATTTATAGATACTTACTTTCTATGGGTAAGTTTATTTCTAAAATTTCCCATCTCACTCTTTTGTTGAAATAAGTGATCAAGCTCTTTGTTCAATGGCTTGTATTTCGTTAGCAAAAGCACTAAAATTCACGCTTCGCAATTTTGCGACACAACCCTGGTTGTGACTCCTTGCTTCTGGCTATTTGGTCAGGGGCTGCATAAACCGTAAGGAGCTGACAATGCGTCACTACGAAATCGTACTTTTGGTACACCCAGACCAAAGCGATCAAGTTGTGGGTATGGTAGAACGTTACCTGACTCACATCAAAGAAGCTGAAGGTCAAATTCACCGTTTAGAAGATTGGGGCCGTCGTCAATTGGCTTACCCAATTAACAAAATTCACAAAGCGCACTACATTTTAATGAACGTTGAATGTGGTCAAACGACTCTTGATGAACTTGAAGAATTGTTCCGTTATAACGACGCGATCCTTCGTAGCTTAATCATCCGTCGTGAAAACGCTATCACTGAAGAGTCTTTACTGGCTAAGAGTGCTGAAGAAAAACGTGCGCGTAAAGCTCAACGTGAAGAAGCACAACAAGTTAACCAAGACTCTGCTGAAGCATAAGGAGAACATCAATGGCACGTTTTTACCGTCGTCGCAAGTTCTGCCGCTTTACAGCTGAGAACGTTACGTACATCGACTACAAAGATATCGATACTTTAAAACAGTACATCACTGAAAACGGCAAGATCGTTCCTAGCCGTATTACAGGTACTAAAGCTCGTTACCAACGTCAATTAGCGCTTGCGATCAAACAAGCTCGCTACTTAGCGTTGATCCCTTACACTGACAATCATAAGTGAGGTTGAGCTGTGGATATTATCTTATTACAACGCATTAAAAACCTTGGTAAATTAGGCGATAAAGTATCAGTTAAAGCTGGTTACGGCCGTAACTTCCTTATCCCTCAAGGTAAAGCAGTTGCTGCGACTGAAGCAAACACTGCTGCTTTTGAAGCTCGTCGTGCTGAACTTGAGAAGCAAGAAGCTGAAGTATTGGCTGCTGCTCAAGCACGTGCTGACCAACTGAACGAAGTAAATATCGTAATCACTGCGAAAGCGGGTGACGAAGGTAAATTATTCGGTTCAATCGGTACTCGTGACATCGCTGACGCGTTAACGAACGCTGGTTTAGAAGTAGACCGTTCAGAAGTTCGTTTACCAAACGGTGCGCTTCGTCACACTGGTGAATTCAACATCGCAATCCAATTGCACCATGATGTTGTTGCTGAAGTTCTCGTTACTATCGTATCTGAGTAATTTCTCGCAAGAAAAAAGGGCATGCCTTGGCATGCTCTTTTTTTATTTCTGTAAAAATCTCCTCACCTTTTTGTAAGCTATCCGTTCTTAAAATCTGCTCGCTTTTTTTGCCAGAGCGCGTATGATTTGTGGTTACACCGTTTATTGAATTCATGCTATAAGACCACCGGTTTTATTTGGTATTCATCGTATTAAAATCAGGGAATTATATGTCACAGGCGCTGGCCAACACCAAACCAACTCCAGTCAAAACAGAGAGTTCCAGCAACGATTCCGGTGCACTCAAAGAGTTTCGCACCCCGCCGCATAACCTGGCCATTGAGCAGGCCGTTCTGGCTGCCCTCATGACCGTGGCTGAATCATTGGAACAGGTCGGAGATGTATTACAGGAATCCGATTTCTACGCCACGCGACACAAATATATTTACCGTGCCATTGATACCCTGGCCAAAGAAAATTCCCCTTATGATGCCGTTCTGGTCAATGACTGGCTGATCAAGCACAATCTGCTTGATGCCATTGGTGGTGAAGAATATCTCATGCAGCTGATGGCCGATTCACCATCGAGTTTCTATAACCTGGAAACTTATGCGGCTAAAATTAAAGAGTTTTCGACCTTAAGAAACATGATTAAAGTCAGCTCGGAAATTCTACAAAATGCCTATGACACCAAAGGCCGCACTGTCAGTGAAATTCTAGACCTCGCTGAAACCAATATTTTCCAGATTGCCGAGCAGCACAATAACAACAAGAAAAATGCCGGTCCGAAAGCCATTAATACCGTCGTGGCCGATGTATTCGACAAGTTAAATGAACTGTCGCAAATGGATGGCAACATTACCGGTCTGACCACCGGCTTTGTCGAGCTGGACAATAAAACTTCGGGGATGCAAGCTGGCGACCTGATTATTGTTGCGGCCCGTCCGTCAATGGGTAAAACCACCTTTGCCATGAACCTGGTTGAAAGTGTACTGTTCAATAACGACCTGCCGGCGCTGGTTTACTCCATGGAAATGCCAGCCGATTCAATTGCCATGCGTCTGATTTCCTCGTATGGCAAAGTGCATCAGGGGAATTTACGTTCCGGCAAACTCAGCGGCGATGAATGGTCCAAAGTCACCGGCACCATTTTACAGCTACAAGAAAAGCATTTATATATTGATGACTCATCAGCACTGCCTCCAACCGAAGTACGTTCGCGTGCACGCCGAATTGCCAAACAGCACGGCGGCAAACTCGGCTGTATCATGGTCGACTATTTGCAGCTGATGAAAGTACCGGGCATGGGCGATAACCGTGTCGGCGAGATTTCAGAAATTTCGCGTAGCTTGAAAGCCTTAGCCAAAGAAATGCAGTGTCCGGTCATTGCCCTCTCCCAGCTCAACCGCTCGCTGGAAAACCGTCCCAACAAACGCCCAGTAATGTCCGACCTTCGTGAATCGGGTGCGATTGAGCAGGATGCCGACTTGATCATGTTCATTTACCGTGATGAGGTCTATAACAAGGAATCTAAAGAAGCCGGTACTGCCGAAATTATTATTGGTAAACAGCGTAACGGCCCGATTGGCACCGTGCGTCTGGCGTTTGAAGGCCAATACACCCGCTTTAGTAACCTTTCCCCTGAGTTTTATGCTCAGTACGATGATGATGAATAATTCAGCCATCATTGCCTTTCCATGACCCTGTAGGAGTAAATAAGGGTGCGCCAAGCTACAGTTTATATTGATCGTGCTGCGCTTCAATATAATTTAAACCGTGTCAGACAACTTGCCCCGACTGCCAAAATTGTCAGTATGGTCAAAGCCAATGCTTATGGACATGGCGTTAAAGACTGCTTAGCAGCCTTACAAGACAGCGATGCCTTTGGTGTCGCCTGTTTACAAGAAGCACTGGAAATTCGTGAACTGGGGTTCCAGCAACCCATCACCTTGATTGAAGGCGTGTTCACTGAAGATGAAATGCCAATTGTCATTGAACAGAATATCGAGATTGTGGTGCATCAGCCTGAACAGGTTACATGGCTCATTGCGCACAAAGATGCCTATATCTCTAAAAATCTGAAAGTCTGGGTTAAGCTCAACAGCGGCATGAACCGTCTGGGCTTTAAACTTAAGGTGATTAAAGAGGTCATTCAGCAATTAAAATCGGCTGGTTTTACATGTGTTCTGGCGATGCACTTTGCCAATGCAGATGCCGATCATCCACTGAATGATGAACAGATCCGTCAGTTTCTGGAAGTGAAAAACGACTGTGCCCCAATTTTAGCTTCGTGCTGTAATTCTGCCGCCATCTATAAATATCCGGAACTGCATTTTGACTTTGTCCGTCCCGGTATCATGCTTTACGGCGCAACCCCGTTTGCAGATCGAGATATTCATGCGCTTGATTTAAAACCGGTGATGACCTTTAGCGCAGAAATTATTGCCTTAAATGAGATTCAGGCCGGTGAACAGGTTGGTTATGGCTCGACCTTTACTGCCGATAAAGCTATACAACTGGCTATTGTGTCCATTGGCTACGGTGATGGTTATCCACGTGCCTTCTTTGCGCAGAATTTTGTCGCCATTAACGGCCAAAAAGCAGTGGTAGTCGGTCGTGTTGCCATGGATATGATTGCTATTGATGTAACGGGATTGGATGTTCAGTTAGGCACGGAAGTCGAACTTTGGGGCAAGCAACGATTAGTGGATGATGTTGCTGCAGCCAATGGCACCATTGGTTATGAGCTGTTGTGCCGCTTAACCCAGCGTCCGGACCGTAAAGTTATTTAATCTTTTCAATAAAAGAGAATCTCAATGGAGGTTCTTTTTTTATTCTTTTTATAACGCAGGCAGCAGATTTAAGCCACCTCATCTACCACCGAATGATTTAGCGCCTCATATAGCACCTGAAGCAATCCATCAACCTGTGTGGCATTTAATTGATGCGGTAAAAATTGCGCATGACCGAGTTGCTGGAAATAGGCTTTAATCTCGCTATTACGCATCACATATTTCATAGCCCAATCCTGAAAACGCTGCTGGGCAACATGATTCTCGGTAAAAATCTGGATATTCTGATGACGCGGATCACCAACAATCCCGGCAAAAATTTCCTGAACGGCCTGTTCATCACCTTGCAGACATTGAAAAAAATAACCCTCTGCATAGCACAGCACACCCGATACCTGATGCTGGGTATTAGCATTGCGCGCTTCGATCAGAATATTGCGTAAATCTTGCAGTAAATTTTCAGCCGTCGAGGTACTCTGGCTGGCATAGCAAAGCTGAAACATATTCAAGTCCTAATCATGATCTGTACGAATATTTTTTGATTTTCTTAAGGATTTATCATTCAAGGAAAACTTGATTAAAATAAAGGGACTGAGCTTTTAAGTCAAATAATCTTCGGTTGGCACCGGCAATTCCTGCAACCCGCGTCTTAAGGTATCGGACCACTGCTTGCTGATATATTCAAAGTACGGGTCTTCTTCGCAAATACGTTTGCCCAAAGGAATATGCAGGCTGTCTTTATGATAAACCATACAGTCCAGCGGCATACCCACGGACACATTGGAACGTAAAGTGGAATCAAAAGAAATCAGGCCGCAGCGTAAGGCATCTTCCAGCGACATATCATAGCGTAAGGCCCGGTCAAGAATTGGTTTGCCATATTTGCTTTCTCCAATCTGGAAAAACGGCGTATCACGCGTGGCGCAAATAAAATTGCCTTGCGGATAAATATGATACAGCTGCATCGGCTCGCCTTTAATCTGCCCGCCCACCAGCAAATTGCAATAATAATTATGCTGCTCGTCTTTATCGTCGGTAACATCCTGAATGACTTTTTTCAGCAAACAACCCACCAATTCTGCCACTTCAAACATGGTTTTGACACTATATAAATGCGGTTCCTGGTTTAAAGTCAGATGATTTTTTAAATGACCGATGACTGCCTGTGTGGTCGCTAGGTTGCCCGAGGTCTGAATGGTAATCAGGCGCTCGCCTTCCACCCCAAAGGTATACAGCTTGCGAAATACCGAAATGTGATCGACCCCGGCATTGGTACGCGAATCACTAATAAACACCAGACCATCTTTTAAACGCAGCGCACAGCAATACGTCATAGCATTATCCTTTTAATTGTCATCCATTACTTAGCAGGCCAGAACCTGCACCATGGTCTGCATGTGCTCGATGCCGCCTTTTTCTCTTACGCCACGGACCGGCGCCACATCCCAATAATCCCGCCCGACGGCCAGATAGACATGCGAGTCTGGCTGAAAAGCCAGATTGCTGACATCAAAACAGTACCAGTGCTGTTCTAAAAATACCTCTACCCAGGCATGGCTGGCAAGATGTGAACTGTTGCTGCTATATAAATAACCGGAAACATAACGTGCCGGGATGCCTAAAGATTTACACATGGCAATCAGCACATGGGCATGGTCCTGACAGACGCCCTGTTTGGCCTGAAAGGCTTCAATGGCGGTGGTCTGCACCGAAGTTTGGGCCGGACGGTATGGCATATGGCTTAAAATCGCTTCTGACAAACGGATCAGGTTGTCACGATTCACCTGCAACACATACTGCCGTGCAAAACACTGCATTTCAGGGCTGCACAGCGTGCTGGCTGTTGGTTGTAAAAATAGATAGGGATTCAGCTGATCTTGCAGGCCCCAGCGTGTCTGCGGACGCAACTCGACAATGCCCTGCGCCATAATACTCAGACTTTGATAGCTAAAGCGCTGGGTGCTGGTCATCCAGATATTCTGAAAAGCATCCTGTTTAATCTCGGATTCCCCTGGCACACTAATCGCCCAATGATGAACCTGTTGATGGGCATTGTTCGGCGGGGTCATTTTAATATATTGAATACTGTTACAGGCCGGTGCCGAATAATGATAATGGGTCTGGTGATTAATCATGAGCCTCATGCATCGGCCTCGAACAGTTGCTGGATATGGTCACTAAACTGGTAAAAATGCATGCTGTCGGGCTGCTGCTTCAGCTTCATCCAGATTTCGGGTAAAGAATCCCAGCCGGCTTGGGTCAATAACCCTACCACCACTTCAATATAATAGACCGTGCCCTGAATATCCTGCTTTAAGCGCAATTGCCGGTCCAGTTGCTCGAGATGCTGCCCCAGTTTAAAGAACAGGAAAATATCAGATGCTTCAGCTTCTAAGACTTCATGACAATCTCCAACTACATCACAG
The DNA here is from genome assembly GCF_013418555.1 of Acinetobacter sp. YH12134. Classification (NCBI taxonomy): domain Bacteria; kingdom Pseudomonadati; phylum Pseudomonadota; class Gammaproteobacteria; order Moraxellales; family Moraxellaceae; genus Acinetobacter; species Acinetobacter sp. YH12134. The sequence continues at coordinate 19,128 of NZ_VPBT01000017.1, forward strand.
ATATAGGCCGGATTTTCTTTGGCATTTTTAATGTACTGGTTTAATTCGGCATAGGCATGTGCCGACAAGACCCCGCGTAAATCCTGAATATTATCTTTGGCATACTGAAACTGCTGATGAAAAGAGGCGGGCTGTTCCGGATTTAGAATCAGCTCATTTAAAGATGCCGCATCAAAGGCTGGCAAACAGAATGCGTGTGCATACTGCAAGGCATCATCATTATATTTAAATGGAAACTGACTGCATAAATACTGGATGCGGGTCAAATAACGACCCAACCAGAAAATCTGCTGTGCATTACGACTCAGTAAAATCACATGATTCTCCTTGGGAGTTGTTATGAATGTAAGGGATCAACCACCCAGGTATCTTTAATGCCACCACCTTGAGATGAATTGACCACCAGCGAACCGGCCTGCATGGCTACACGGGTTAAACCACCGGGAACAATTTCAGTGCGATAAGGCGAGCTGAGCACAAAAGGACGTAAATCAATATGCCGTTCGGCAATGCCCTGTTCGGTTAAAGTCGGACTCACCGACAGATTCAGGGTCGGCTGGGCAATGTAGGCTTGCGGTGCGGCCAGAATTTTCATTTTAAACTCGGCCAGTTGCTCCTCGGAGGCTTGAGGACCAATCAGCATGCCATATCCACCTGAACCTTGTGCTTCTTTCACTACCAACTGTTCCAGATGTTCCAGCACATAGGCCAGATCATCTGCTTCGCGGCATTGATAGGTCGGGACATTATTTAAGATTGGTTGTTCACCCAAATAGAAATGAATCATTTTATCGACATAAGGATAAATGGATTTGTCATCGGCCACCCCGGTTCCCGGCGCATTGGCGATGACGACGTGATGCTGTAAATAGGCCGACATCAGGCCCGGTACACCCAAGGTGCTGTCCGGTTTGAAACAGAGCGGGTCTAAAAATGCATCATCTACCCTGCGATAAATTACATCAACCTGCTGTTTGCCCCGCACCGTTTTCACATAAACCTTGTCATTTAATACAAACAGGTCACTCGATGTTACCAAAGGTACACCCATCTCACGGGCTAAAAATGCATGTTCATAATAGGCACTGTTATAGCGCCCCGGGGTCAGCACCACAATAAAAGGCTGATCGACATAGGCATTTTCGGCCAGAATTTCTTTTAAAAGCTGCGGATAATGCTCGATGCCCTGAATATTATTCTGCTGATACAGCTGGGGAATCAGTTTCTGGCTAATCTTACGGCTTTCCAGCATATAAGACACACCCGATGGCGTTCTTAAATTGTCTTCCAGCACAAAAAATTCACCGTGCTGATCACGAATAATGTCAATGCCACTAATCTGACTATAGACCTTACCCTTCAGACCATGACCAAGCATATGTGGCTGATAGGCTTCGTGGGTCAGCACCTGCAGTTCCGGTACGATACCGGCTTTTAGAATATCCTGTTGATGATAAATATCATGTAAAAACAGATTTAGCGCCCGGGTACGCTGGGCACAGCCCAAGGCCACTGTATTCCATTGCTGCCGGGCCATAACTCGCGGAATAATATCAAAAGGAATGGTGCGCTCGGTGCCTTCCTGATCGCCATACACGGTAAAGGTAATTCCCTGATACAGAAAATGTGCTTTGGCGGCATCATTCAGTGCTGTCAGTTCTTCTAAACTGTGCTGGGTCAGCCATTGTTCGATTTTCTGCGCGGCACTATCGGCAAGGCTCTGTTCGCCCGACAATTCATTAAAAAATTCAGATTTCAATTGTTCGAATAATACAGATGATTTTTGCTGCGGCAGCGAAATATCGGTCACCGAGACCTGCACCCGCTCTAAAAGATGATCTGATGTTATTGTATCTATTGAATTTGTATCTTGATTTTCTTTCAGCATACAAACCTCATCATTGTTATCCTTTCTAATTTTATATAAGCAATTCCAGTGCCAATAATTGTGACTTAGCATTCACTCTTTCTTTATCGCCGATCTGTACAGATAAAACAAATCTTATTTTGCTTCATCTTGTATCAATTTATCGCCAGACCTCGTGCCTGCCACTTGCCAAAAAGCATGACATTTCTTATTGTGTGGACTATAGCCATGTACTCTCCAATATTTATCTCAGCGCTGATTCCAATATGTCGACACAAGAAAAAGAAACGTCCAATAGCCTCTATCGCCAGTGGCAAATCCTGTCCCGCCTTTCTACCGGAAAATGGATGGGCACCCGTGAATTACAGGAAATTCTGCAACGTGAAGGCATTGATATCAGCCTACGTACCATCCAGCGTGATTTAAACCAGATTTCGCAGCGCTTCCCGATTGAAAATAATGGCACCGTCCCGCAAGGCTGGCGCTGGCGCTCCGATGCACCGCTACAAAGCCTGCCGCACATGACCAGCTCACAGGCAGTCACCTTTATGATGGTGGAAGAACATCTCAAACATCTGTTACCACCTAGCCTGATTGAGGAAATGACTCCGTGGTTTGATCTGGCACGGCGCAGCCTGTCGACCCAGAACAATGTCCGCCAGTGGATTAACCGGGTGCGGATTGTGCCGGCCATTCAGCCGCTGATTCCGCCAGTGGTCGATAAAAGCGCACAACAGGCCATTTATGAAGGCTTATTGCAGGATAAACAGCTGGAATGTGTTTACCATCCACGTACCACCGCTTCGGAAGAAAAGACCTATATTCTGAATCCGCTGGCGCTGGTACAAAAAGGTGCAGTGATTTATCTGATTTGCACCCGACACGACAAAACCGATATTCAGACCTTTGCCCTGCATCGCTTTAAATCGGCGGAGGTATTAAATTCCCGCGCCCTGCATCCGGTTAATTTTGATATTGATGCCTATATTGAATCCGGCGCGCTGGGCTTTAGAGTCGATTACAGCAAGCCGACTGAAAATATCGAGTTGAAACTGACCATGTCAGAAGCCGATGCGCATTATTTTGAAGAAACCCGTTTAAGCAAAGACCAGCAGATTATCCAGCTGGACAATGGCTTGTATCAGGTCATTTCCAATGTACCATTTACCTCGCAACTGGTGTGGTGGCTGCGCAGTTTTGGCAAAAAACTGGTACAGATTGAACCGGCAGAAGTGTCTGACGCTGTGCATCAAGTCAATGAATAAAAAAGGTCCCAAGTCCGGGACCTAACATTTGCTTATCATTTTTTCAATTTTTTTGTTATCGCTGCTGATTTTTAGGGAAGTTGAACAGGATGCTATTGCTGTTAGCATGCCAGTTCAGCCGTATTATAACGAATGGTTTTTAAGGTCATCGTGCACTCCTCTCTGTTTGGATAAGATCACTGTAACGGCTCCAATATCATCTGTGAAATCATAAGATCTGCAGCTTAAATCTGTTTTTTCTTAAACTCAATTTCCACTTTATTTATTCAGCACATAAAAAAGCCCGCGATCTCAACCGCAGGCTTTTTCACAAATTAGGATCTTTTAAGCAGATTTACGGGCTTGGGCATTTTTACGAATGGTGATCATCACCAATTGAACTGCCGCAGGAGTCACGCCTGGAATACGACTGGCCTGTGCCAGAGTTTCCGGCAATACCTGTTTCAGCTTCATGGTGATTTCACGCGACAGACCAGATACGCCGTCATAATCAAAATCAGCCGGGATTTTGGTTTCTTCCAGACGTTTCATCTGCGCTACATCTTCATGCTGACGGTTGATATACCCTTCGTATTTTACCGCAATTTCAATCTGGTCACCGACTTGCTGCGACACTTCCGAGCCAGTCAGTTCGGCAATTTGCGTAAAAGTGATGTTCGGACGTTTAAGCAAATCAATCGCAGAACATTCTTTGGACAGATCAGCACCGGTCATCTCAACGAATTTTTTACCCATCGGGTTGTTTGGCGCAGCCCACAAGTGCTGTAAACGGCCTTTCTCACGCTCAACTGCATCCATTTTTTCACAGTAAGCATTCCAGCGTGCATCATCCACCAGACCCAGTTCACGGCCAATCGCAGTTAAACGCTGATCCGCATTGTCTTCACGCAGCATTAAACGGTATTCAGCACGTGAGGTGAACATTCGGTACGGTTCTTTGGTTCCCAAGGTAATCAGGTCATCAACCAGCACGCCCATATACGCTTCATCACGTTTTGGCGTCCACTGTTCCTGATCCCAGGCACGGCGTGCAGCGTTCAAGCCCGCAAGTAAACCCTGCGCACCCGCTTCTTCATAACCGGTGGTACCGTTGATTTGACCGGCAAAGTACAGGTTATTGATTGCTTTGGTTTCCAAGGTGAATTTCAATGCTTGCGGGTTAAAGTAATCGTATTCAATCGCATAACCCGGACGCAGAATATGCGCATTTTCCATACCGCGGATTGAGCGCACCAGTTCAAACTGCACGTCAAATGGCAGTGACGTTGAAATCCCGTTTGGATACAGCTCATGGGTATCTAAACCTTCAGGCTCCAAGAAGACTTGGTGCGAATCTTTGTCGGCAAAACGGTGAATTTTATCTTCAATCGAAGGACAGTAACGTGGACCTACCCCTTCAATCACGCCGGTATACATTGGCGAACGATCCAAACCACCACGGATAATGTCATGGGTTTTTTCATTGGTATGCGTGATATAGCAGTTAACCTGTTCAGGATGCATCGAGGCATCGCCCATAAATGACATCACTGGAGATGGGAAATCACCCGGCTGCGGGGTCATCACCGAAAAATCAACTGAACGTGCATCAATACGCGGTGGAGTCCCAGTTTTTAAACGGCCCACTGGTAGTTGTAATTCACGTAAACGGTGTGCCAGAGAAATAGAGGGTGGATCACCGGCACGACCACCGCTGGATTTTTCCAGACCGACGTGAATCACGCCACCCAGGAAGGTCCCGGCAGTCAATACTACCGTTTTGGCATCAAAGCGAATGCCCATTTGGGTGACCACACCTTTAACGGTATCGCCTTCTACAATCAGGTCATCCGCCGCTTGCTGGAAAATATCCAAGTTTGCTTGGTTCTCAAGCGTTTCACGAATCGCGGCTTTATAACGCACACGGTCAGCCTGCGCACGTGTAGCACGCACTGCAGCACCTTTACGCGAGTTCAGAATACGGAATTGAATCCCGCCTTTATCGGCAGCCAGCGCCATCGCACCGCCCAAGGCATCAATTTCACGCACCAGATGCGATTTACCAATACCACCAATGGCCGGGTTACAGCTCATCTGCCCCAAAGTCTCAATGTTATGAGTTAAGAGCAAGGTTTGTCGGCCCATACGCGCTGCAGCCAAAGCCGCTTCCGTACCCGCGTGACCGCCGCCGATAACAATGACATCGTAAACTTTAGGATAATGCATAGTGGTAAATTGAGAGATAAAAAGAAATGACAGAATATTATAGCAAAAGCCGGCGTATAAGTTGACAGATTAAGTCAATTTTATTTGGATTTTCTCGTGGTTTTTCACCTGATTGATCGCCTGGCAATGTAAATGAACGTTGCAGATATACCGCAAATAAAAACATTTCATATTAAAAATTAACCAGATATAGGTTGTTTTATTTTGATTATTTTTTATCCTAAATCATGTACTCATTACAAACAAGCACAGGTACGAATTATGAATAAGAAGATACTCCTCTCATCCATCCTCTGCGGTTTATGTTTATCTCCATTTGCAGCTGTACAGGCAAATGACAAAGTTGAAAAAGTGTACGATTCACAGCGCTATCAGAATGTCTGTAAAGGCAAATCTCAAGGTGCTGCTGTCAGCTTTGCCTATCGTGGCATTATCTGGAACGGCACCTGCCAGCCACAGTTTTTCCCGGCAGACAGAAAACTCGATATTCAGGGTGATGAAGCTGCACTGTATACCACCTGTGGCCAAGACATGAATGCAACCACGGCAACCATTTCTGGTGCAGAAGTTCGTGGTAAATGTGCCCTTGGATTTACCCCGCCGCGTCCTGCTCAAATGTAAACTCCAACCCGATTCACATCTAGTCAAAATATGTGAACTCAATCAAGAAAACAGCCATTTATTACCAAGTAAATGGCTGTTTTTATTATTTTTATAGTTGATTTAAAACTCAACTCAATTACACTGAAACTGGGGAAAATAAGAATTAAATAGGATGATGCCATGCAAAGCGGCATTTTTACCTTCTTTCTACCGCTAACCTTGGCGGTATTAATGATGGGTTTGGGCTTGCTACTCAGCCCTAAAGATTTTATTCGGGTCAATCAGCAACCGAAAGTCATTTTTATTGCCTTGTTTACCCGGCAGGTCTTGCTGGTTGGACTGGCATTTATTCTCTGCCTGTTTTTAGAACTGCCTCCTTTGCTGGCAGTGGGGTTAATGCTGCTGTCGGCCACCCCTAGTGGTTCCACCTCTGCCCTGTTCAGCTATGTCTATAAAGGCGATGTGGCTTTAAATATTGTCGTGGTTGCCATCAATTCGGTGATGGCCATTTTAACCCTGCCTTTTGTGATTAGTATTGCCATGCGCTATTTTATGGCCGATCAGACCGAAATCAACATGCCAATTGAGCGGATTGCCTATACCTTCCTGCTAATTTTAGTGCCAGTCTGTCTGGGGATGGCCATTCGCTCGTCTTTTCCAGAGCTGGCCAAACGGCTGAGTAAACCGATTCGGCGCATGTCGGTATATTTTATTTTTGCCCTGTTTTTTTTCGCGCTCTTTCAGGAACGCTATCAACTGGCGCAGTATATGGAACAGGTTGGACTGGCCACCGCCCTGTATGCTTTTGTTAGTCTGGTGGCCGGTTATGTACTGCCACAACTGATGGACATTCCCGAACAGCAGGCGCGCTCCTGCGGTTTCTTTATGAGTATTCATAACACCGCGCTGTCTTTAACCCTGGCACTGTCTGTGCTGCAAAGCACCCAGATTGCCATTCCTGCCGCCATTTACACCATCTTCATGTATATGTTTGCCTTGATCTTTGGACATTTACTGGCTAGACGAATGCCGTTAAATTCGGTAAAACAGAAAGTCATAGAGTAATTTGAATAAACAGTAAAAGATATTTTGCATGAAGCAACTGTCTTTTCTCACAAGGATAAATTTGACAGGAAGGTCATATGGATTCAGGCATTATTACCGTTATGCTGCCCTTGGCGCTGGCCATTATTATGGTTGGGCTGGGGCTGGAACTCACGCCCAAAGATTTCGCACGCGTTACCAAACACCCCAAAGCAGTCCTGGTCGCACTATTTTGCCAGCTGGTATTGCTGGTCGGGATTGCCTTTTTATTATGTAAAATTCTGGCACTACCGCCGTTACTGGCCGTCGGCATGATGCTGCTGGCTGCTTCGCCGGGTGGCAGTACCGCCAACCTGTTCAGTTATTTATTTAAGGGCGATCTGGCGCTCAACATTACCTTAACCGCAATTAACTCGGTGATTGCAGCACTGACCTTACCCATTATCGTCAATTTCGCAATTGCCCACTTTTTACAGGCTGACCAAAGCATTGGCCTGCAATTCAGTAAAATCTTGCAGGTATTCGGGATTATTATTGTGCCGGTGATTATTGGCATGTTAATTCGTCATTATGCCCCGCGACTGACCGAGAAACTGAATAAACCGTTACGGATTTTTGCAGTGATCTTTCTGATTTTAATTATCATCGGGGCTATTGTGCAGGAGCGACACAATATCCTGAATTATATTGGTGATATTGGCCTGGCTACCGCACTGTTCTGTATTTCCAGTCTGGTGATTGGTTACTTCGTCCCACGCCTGTTTGGGATTAATAGCGCCCAGGCCCGTGCCAGTGCCTTTGAAATTGGGATTCATAACAGCACGCTTGCCATGACCATTGCCTTAACCGTTATGGCCAGTTCAACCGTGGCCATGCCAGCGGCAGTCTATTCTATTTTCATGTATATCTTCGCCGCCATTTTTGGCATGTTATTAAACCGCTTTGTGCCGATTGCCGAACCCAAGCCTGTGGTGGCAAACAGTTAAGTACTTTTTTCACCCAAGGATGTCGCGCTGGCATCCTTTTTATTTTGTACATTGGTAGGCGAAACCGATTGCCTTCCGCTACAATATCCTTTTGAAAAAACAAATTAGGTTATTCCTGTGAAGTGGTTACAAATACATATTACTGTTGATCAAGCTCAAGTCGACTTTACTGAAACATTACTCAGCTCACTTGGCGCCGTGAGTGTAACGCTGGATGATGCTGAAAATCAGGACTTGCTTGAACCACTTCCAGGCGAAACACCGCTGTGGAACAAGGTGATTGTGACCGGTATTTATGCACAGGACGAAAACGAAGAAATTGATGTGGCTGCGCTGGAAACTTTCATTCGCACTCAACTGCCAGATGCACCAATGCGTAGCGAATTCCTGGAAGATCAGGTCTGGGAACGCTCATGGATGGATTATTACGAGCCAATCCAGATTGCTGAAAAATTCTGGATTGTACCGGAATGGCTAGAGCCCCCTGAAGCAGATGCGGTGAATATTAAACTGGATCCGGGTCTGGCCTTTGGTACCGGTAACCATGCCTCAACGTTCCTGTGCCTGCAATGGTTAGGTAAAACCGATGTTAAAGATAAAATCGTCATCGACTATGGTTGCGGTTCTGGCATTTTAGGTGTTGCTGCCCTACTTTTAGGTGCGAAAAAAGTCTATGCCACTGATATTGACCCACAAGCGGTTTTAGCCACCCAGCAAAATGCTGAATTGAATGGCGTACTGGATCGTCTGTTTGTCGGTCTGCCTGAAGAGTTTAATGAAACCTTAAAAGATCAGAAAGCCGATGTACTGGTTGCCAACATTCTGGCTGGCCCGTTAATGATGCTTGCGCCTGAATTCGCAACTTTAACCAAATCTGAGGGAGAGTTCGCACTTGCAGGTGTAATAGAAGAGCAAGTTGCTGAAGTTTCTAGTGTTTATTCTGAATTTTTTGATATATTAGAGGTCGAAAAACGTGAAGAAAACTGGTGCCGAATTTCCGGGAAGCGCCAGCCGCATTAATTAACCTCTATAGATCTTATGAGTGAAAAGCAGACCAAGTGCCCCGAGTGTTTAACCACCTATAAAGTTTCTGTTGCACAGCTTACAGTGGCTCAGGGCATGGTTTGCTGTCCCAAATGTGCATCCACCTTTAATGCACTCTCGCATCTGGTGCAGCCAAAGCCTGCGCCAACCCAGCTCGAATACAACGGTTTTACTGGCGGCCAGGTCAGCTCACCTGTTCTGGCCGATCATGGTCTGACTTTTGACGACACGCATGAAACCCATCTACTGGATATTTTTGACCGTAAGGTTGAACATTCCAATATTGATTTAAAGACCTACTTAAACAATCTGAATTATTTCAGCACCGAACCGATTGCCAGTATTCCCTCGATGAATCTGTCTGAAAATGAACTGCAGCAAGAACGCAAGAAACATGGTGCGGGCTATTACACGCTGTGGGGTATTGTCAATTTTAGTCTGGTCGGTTTGCTGATTTTCCAGATTCTATGGTTTAACCCGAAATTCATGAACAACAGCCCTGCCCTGACTGTGGCTTTTAACGGGGTCTGCCAGCTGTTTAACTGTGAAACCTTTGAAAAGCAGTACAGCCTGATTTCAATTAACCGTGTGCGGGTGAAACGCTATGACCATGAACATACCTTGTTCTCCGGCGAGCTGATCAATTTTCATGACAAGAGTTTGGTATTGCCAAAACTGAAAATCACCTTAAAAGATGATAATGAAGAAGTGGCGACCTATGTACTCGAACCGAAAGAGTATTTAATTAAAAGTCTGGCCAGCATTGAGCGGATTCCAAAAAATACCCCATTCAAGTTTGAAATTCAGCTGCCAGTGACCCGAAAAAGCTTTGATACCTATAATTTAGAAATTATCAAGCCTTAAAAATTAAAAAAAAATGTAAAAAAAGTGCAGTTTTCTTGCTCACTTTTTCTAAGACAATGGTATGATACGCGCCACGTAAGCTTAGTGCTGCATACTCCTCAGTAATTCAAAACAAATAGAAACTCGCAGAATGCGCCTTATTTTCAATAACGCGTATTGAGCAGGTTTTTTCGTTTCGATTTTTGGTCTGTAACAATTATTAATCTATTGTTACGCTTATTTTTCGACCAGCGCTGTGAGTTGTGGCAAGCTAAATGTTCCAGTTTTAGAACTCTCGTTTTAGGATCTAAAACGGGGTTCATTTATTTATAGACCACATTTATATATCACTTTACCCAAGTGATATCTGATTTTTCGGATTAATTCGCATGAATAGCAAATCTCCTATTTTTACTGCACAATCTGATGTCGCTCTTCGTATCCACGTTGATCGCGCAGTTCGCCATTACTTTGCTCAATTGCAAGGCGAGCAACCTTCTCAGGTGTATGACATGGTGCTAGCAGAAATGGAGAAACCTCTTTTATCTGTAGTTCTAGAATATACACGTGGCAACCAGACACGTGCTGCCGAGATTCTAGGCTTAAACCGTGGTACTTTACGTAAAAAGTTAAAAGCTCACGGTTTAATGAGTGAATAAATGATAAAATGCTCGCGGCTTTCGTGGGCATTTTTTTTAACCGCATTTTGCTAATGTTTTAATCTGTTTTTTGATAACTGTGACGAAAATCATGACTATTAAACGCGCTTTAATCTCTGTTTCTGACAAAACTGGAATTGTTGAATTTGCACAAAATCTAGTGGCTCTTGGGGTAGAAATTTTATCTACAGGCGGTACATATAAGTTGCTTAAAGACAACAATATCGCTGTAGTTGAAGTTTCAGAGCACACCGGTTTTCCAGAAATGATGGATGGTCGTGTAAAAACTTTACATCCTAAAATTCATGGCGGCATTCTGGCTCGTCGCGGTCTAGACGAAGCTGTAATGGCAGAACACAACATCGATGCAATCGATTTGGTGGTAGTGAACCTTTATCCATTTGCAGCAACGGTTGCAAAACCTGACTGCACCCTGCCAGATGCGATTGAAAACATCGACATCGGTGGTCCAACCATGGTTCGTGCTGCGGCGAAAAACCATGCGTCTGTCGGTATCGTCGTCAACGCATCTGACTATGCGACTGTTATTGCCGAGCTTAAAGCTGAAGGCAGCCTGTCATACGCAACCCGTTTTGACCTGGCAGTGAAAGCATTTGAACATACTGCACAATACGACGGCATGATCGCATCTTACTTAGGCGCTCGCGTAGGTAAAGAACAAGGCGAAGCAGACAAATTTGCGCGTACGTTCAATACACAATTGAACAAAGCACAAGATTTACGTTACGGTGAAAACCCGCATCAATCGGCTGCATTCTATGTAGACCCAGCGGCAACTGAAGCATCTGTTTCAACAGCTAAACAGCTGCAAGGTAAAGAACTTTCTTATAACAACATCGCCGACACTGATGCTGCGCTTGAATGCGTGAAATCATTCGCGAAACCTGCTTGTGTGATCGTAAAACACGCCAACCCATGTGGTGTTGCGGTATCTTTAGACGGCATTCAAGCGGCTTACGACTTGGCTTATGCAACCGATCCTGAATCTGCATTCGGTGGCATCATTGCATTCAACCGTGAATTAGACGTTGCAACTGCACAAGCCATTGTTGACCGTCAATTCGTTGAAGTGATTATTGCACCAAGCGTTGCTGAAGGTGTTTTGGACGTGACTGGCGCGAAGAAAAACGTACGTGTACTGGTCTGTGGCGAATTACCAGCAATTGACGAACGTGCGCCACAAATGGACTACAAACGTGTCAACGGTGGTTTGCTGGTGCAAGACCAAGACTTGGGCATGATCACCAAAGATGATCTTAAAGTGGTGACCAAACGTGCTCCAACCGAGCAAGAAATTGACGACATGATCTTTGCCTGGAAAGTGGCGAAATACGTGAAGTCTAACGCGATTGTGTATGCGAAAAACCGTCAAACCATCGGTGTGGGCGCAGGCCAAATGAGCCGTGTAAACTCTGCGCGTATTGCAGCAATTAAAGCTGAACATGCAGGCCTCGTGGTTGAAGGTGCAGTGATGGCATCTGACGCATTCTTCCCGTTCCGTGATGGTATTGATAACGCTGCGAAAGCAGGGATCAAATGCATTATCCAGCCGGGTGGTTCTATGCGTGATGAAGAAACCATTGCAGCAGCTGACGAAGCTGGTATTGCCATGGTGTTCACTGGCATGCGTCACTTCCGTCACTAATTAACTAAATTAATTAGAAGTCGTATTTAATCATCCCCCTAAATCCCCCTTTGTAAAAAGGGGGACTTTTCGCGTAAGAGAACAGTGTTTTTCGCGATTCCCCTCCCTTTCTTAAAGGGAGGTTGGGAGGGATTCAATTTTGAGGGATTTTTTAAATGAACATTTTAGTTTTGGGTAATGGCGGTCGTGAACATGCATTGGCATGGAAAATCGCACAAGATGAAAAAGTTGCTAAAGTTTTTGTTGCACCAGGCAACGCAGGTACAGCAACCGAAGCTAAATGTGAAAACATCAATTTAAGCATTTTAGACAATGCGGCGATTATCGACTTTGCAAAAAACAATGCGGTAGATTTAATCGTGGTTGGTCCTGAAGCACCGCTGGTCAATGGTGTGGTGGATGCTTGCCGTGAAGCAGGTTTAAAAATCTGGGGTCCAACCCAGTTTGCAGCGCAGCTTGAAGGCTCTAAAGCATTTGCCAAGCATTTCTTAAAACGCCACAACATTCCAACTGCATTCTATGACGTATTCACTGAAGTTGATGCAGCCAAAGCCTTTGTTGAAAAAAATGGTGCGCCGATTGTGATCAAGGCGGATGGTCTTGCTGCAGGTAAAGGCGTAATCGTGGCGATGACCAACGAAGAAGCATTTGCAGCCATTGATGACATGCTGGCAGGCAACAAATTTGGTGATGCCGGTTCTCGCGTAGTCATCGAAGAATTCCTTGTAGGTGAAGAAGCATCATTCATTTGTATGATTGATGGCGACAACATCTTGCCAATGGCCACTTCTCAAGACCATAAACGTATTTTTGAAGGCGACCAAGGTCCAAACACAGGCGGTATGGGTGCCTACTCTCCTGCGCCTGTGGTGACTGCAGACGTATTTGAGCGCGTGATGAAAGAAGTAATGCGCCCAACCGTTGACGGTATGAAAGCAGATGGTCACGTATACACCGGTTTCTTGTACGCTGGCTTGATGATTGATGAACAAGGTCAACCAAAGGTGATCGAGTTTAACTGTCGTTTCGGCGACCCTGAAACTCAACCAATCATGATGCGTTTAAAATCATCTTTGGTTGATCTGGTTGAGGCTGGTATTGCAGGTAACTTGCCAGCAGAAGCTGAATGGGATGAGCGTAAGACTGTCGGTATTGTTTTAGCATCTAAAGGCTACCCAGAAACGTCTAGCAATGGCGATGTGATTTCTGGTTTAAACACCGAAATGACCGATGCCAAAGTGTTCCATGCCGGTACAAAAGCCAATGAAAATGGTGAGATTGTCACTGCTGGTGGTCGTGTACTTTGCGTAACTGCACTAGGCAACACCATTGGTGAAGCACAAGCAAAAGCTTTAGAACTTTGCCAAAAAGTAACCTTCGACGGCGTTCAATATCGTAAAGATATTGGTTACCGTGCGATTGCGCGTGAAAATGCTTAATTCTCTCTTAGATTGATTAAGTAAAAAAACCCCGCTGAATGCGGGGGTTTTTATGCTTCTAAATTTTCCCTCTCCTCTCAGGAGAGGGTTAGGGAGAGGTGCTTTAATTTTTCATTATGAAGCCAACCCTCCGCCTCACCTTCTCCCTGAGCCATATATAGCGCAAGAGAAGGGATTTCATGTCTTATCTCATTACGGAAATTATCATTCTTTTCTTGATAAATGCATTTATGATGTATCAAGAGCTTATTAATCATTTTAACATGAAAATCCACCTCCAAACCCCTCGCCTGATCCTCCGCCAATGGCAAGACAGTGATGCATCCCCATTTATCCAAATGTGTGCCGATCCTGAAGTCATGCGCTATTTCCTCAATCCCTTGACCGAGCAGCAAAGTCTGGCTTTTATGCAACGTATCCAAAATTTTATTGCCACACACGGCTGGGGCCTGTTTGCTGTCGAACTAAAAAGCAGCAGTGAATTTATCGGGTTTATTGGCTTACATCAGCATTTGGAACACTATGATTTTGCCCCATGTATTGAAATTGGCTGGCGACTAGCCAAGCAATACTGGCACAACGGTTATGCCACCGAAGGCTCAAAAGCCGTACTGGATTATGCTTTTCGTGAGCTACAGCTGGACAACGTAGTTTCCTTTACTACCGTGCTCAACACGCCCTCGGAAAAAGTCATGCAAAAAATTGGCTTAAGCAAAGTCAAAACCTTTGCGCATCCGCTGGTGCCGGCAGATCATCCTTTACTCATGCATGTGTCTATCAAATTGATCGCCAAAGCTATCTGCAAGCGCATTAAAAATCTCAAGTTTGGATGAAAACTGTCATAGGATTGAAGGAAATAATCATTATAAAGATCTATCATCCTACCCCATCTGTGCTATATCTATTTTTACGATTTAGATTGGATAATTTTTTATATAAACATCTATAAGATTTTTTCATAGATTTAGCCCTTTCAATTCAAAATAGTAAATTGATTTATTTATTCTTTTCTTATTTTATGAACTTTACTTATGCAGGAATACGGCTAAAGGTCTAGTTTCTATACACTATTTTGTATATCAATTTATTGTTATGATGTAGACCATTTTTTCGCTATCTTCTAAAAATAAAGTTTTCAATTACATGGCTTTAAGCGCTTTTAAAGTCAATTGAAAAATACAGCAGATAGCTGAAAGCCTAAACGAATTCGCGCACTGGATGGACTTGAATCTCGCCTCTTTCGGCTCAAGTGAAATCCCGGCGCTTAAAATTATCAATAAAGTAACAGCTTGGCTGCTTCACTTTATTTGGGATGGACACATGAAAAAGTTCCTTGGCCTGGTTCTAGGTCTTTCTGTTGGTTTAGCTGGCTGTGCAAAACAGGAAACGCCGGCAACTGACGCCGCACAAACTGATGCTGCAACTGTACAAACCGTCACCATGGCATCTACCGGTTCCGATGCTGACATCTGGCGCTATATTGCGACTTTGCCTGAAACTGAAGCGGCGGGTATCAAGCTGGAAGTGAAAAACTTCACCGATTACGTTTCAATGAACACCGCTGTGGCAAACAACGAAATTGATGTGAACGCATTCCAGTCTTATGCTTATCTGGTGGCTTACAATGCCAACAATGAGCAGAAGATTGCGCCGGTTTCGACCACCTATCTTGAGCCAATGGGTATTTACTCAAGCAAAGTGAAAAAAGTGGAAGAGTTCCAGAACGGCGCGACCATTGCTATTCCGAATGATGCAGCCAATGAAGCGCGTGCCCTGCTGTTATTACAATCTGCAGGTCTGATCAAGCTGAAAGCAGGCTTCTCTCCTGCAACGGGCACTCCAAATGACATTACTGAAAATGCCAAAGCAATTGTCATCAAGCCAATTCAAATGGCGACTGCAGTTCGTGTTAAAGATGAAGTGGATGCCATTGTGCTAGGCAATACCCTAGCGATGGAAGGCGGTTTAAACGTACTGAAAGATTCAATCTTCTACGAACCAATTGACCAGAGCACCAAGCTGAACGTCAACGTATTGGCAGTTGCAGAAGCACGTAAAGATGACCCGATCCTGAAAAAAGTCGGTGAGCTTTATCACACTGAAGCGGTGAAACAGTATGTAGATCAAAACTTCGGTGGCACAAAAGTTGCGGTAAATAAACCTGTCAGCTATTTAACTGAAACCAATTAAGCATATAATGCTGAGTTAACAAACAGGCAAAGTGTACTTTGCCTGTTTTTCATTTTTGTACAGTTTCTTGACGCTATGATCGAATTTAAGAATATTTCCAAACATTATCAGCTTAAAGGCCAGACCATTCGCGCGCTGGATCAGGTCAATCTGCAAATTCCAGATGGCAGTATCTTTGGAATTATTGGTTATAGTGGTGCAGGAAAAAGTACCCTCATTCGCCTGATTAATTTGCTGGAACGCCCGAATGAAGGTCAGGTAATCATCAATAACACCGACTTTACCGCTTTAAGTGCCAAGGCGCTGCGTCAGGAACGTGCCAATATCGGCATGATTTTCCAGCACTTTAACCTGCTGCAAACCAAAACCGTAGCGGCCAATATTGAAATGCCGATGAAACTGCTCGGCTGGTCGGCGGGAGAGCGTGAAAAACGCCTGAATGAACTGCTCGAATTTATTGATCTGAAACATAAAAAAGATGCCTATCCAGATGAGCTGTCTGGCGGTCAAAAACAGCGGGTCGGGATTGCCCGTGCCCTGGCCAATCATCCTAAAATCTTACTTTGTGATGAAGCCACCAGTGCGCTGGATCCGCAAACCACGCAATCGGTGCTGGAACTGCTAAAAAAAATTAATCGTGAACAAGGCATTACCATTGTCATGGTCACCCATGAAATGGATGTAATTGAATCAGTCTGTGATTATGTGGCCGTTATGGAACATGGCCAGGTGATTGAAACCGGTTCTACCCTGGACATTTTTAGCCAGCCGCAGCATCCAACCACCAAGAATTTTATTCAAACCGTGCTGCAACAGCAGTTACCGGTGAATATTTTAAACAATCTGGAAAACCAGAATCAGCACAGTATTTACTGCCTGAAATTTTTAGGGAAATCGGCGCAGGAAACCGTGATTCAGGCAGTAATTAAACAGTTTGATTTAAGCCTGAATATTTTATTTGCCAACATGACTGAAATTAATGGCGCGGTGATTGGGCAGATGTTTATTCAGTTGCTAGGGGACCCGGCCATTATTCAGCAAGCACTTCAGTTCCTCGAACAAAATGGGGTTCAGGTTGAACAAGCAGGAGTACAAGGATGAGAGATTTAATTGTCCAGTGGCTCACCAGCCTGACCGCGCCGTTCTGGAAAAGCGCCCTGTCGATGGACCAGTTTGTCACAGCCTTACAAGAAACTTTCCACATGGTGTTTTTTGCCATGCTGTTTGGCTGTATCTGGGGCTTTATTCAGGGGATTACCCTGGTCGCCACCCGTCCGGGCGGTATTTTACCGAACCGCGCGATTTATCATGGCCTGAACCCGATTGTAAATGCGCTACGTTCCCTGCCATTTATTATCCTGTTAATTGCCGTTATTCCTTTAACCAAGTTTCTGATCGGTACCTCAATTGGCACCTGGGCTGCCATTGTCCCGCTGACCATTTATGTCGGTCCATATATTGGCCGTCTGGTGGAAACCTCATTGCTGGAAGTCAATGAAGGGATTATTGAGTCAGCACAAGCCATGGGTGCGACACCGCTGCAGATTATTTTCAAGTTTATTTTGCCGGAAGCACGTAGCTCGCTGATTCTAAACCTGACCACCGCCACCATCAGCCTGATTGGTGCAACTGCAATGGCCGGTGCCGTCGGTGCCGGTGGTATTGGTGATCTGGCCATTTCTTACGGTTACCAGCGTTTTGATACCAGCGTGGTGATTCTGACCGTCATTGTACTGCTGATTCTGGTGCAAATTGTGCAGATGCTGGGTGAATGGCTGGCTAAACTCAGATAAGGATTCACCTCTCTATCCAGAACGAGACAGATTACTCATTCTCAAATTAATCACCCTCTACGGAGGGTTTTATTTTGGCTGTTAATCACCCTCATAGCAGCCCGAAAACGCTGGTTTTCAGCCCATGCAGATTACTGTTCAAGTGATGAGAAACCAATCCGCTACGTTGGTTTACATATCTAAAACTTCGCCATTTCCCCTTAATTTCAAACTGAAAGCCAAAATCCCGTGCTAAAATGTGCAGTGGTTTTTGCAGGGACTGATTTATGCACTTTGTTCATCTTGGTATTCATACTGAATTTTCGATTACAGAATCTATCGTACGTATACCTGATTTAGTCAAAGCCGCAGCCAGTGAAGAAATGCCTGCCCTGGCCATCACCGACCTGTCCAACCTGCATGCCGCCGTCAAATTCTATGGCAAATGTCTGGGCAAAGGCATCAAGCCGATCATGGGTTCGGAAATCCGCCTGAATGATGCCGAACATCGCATGACCTTACTGGCCATGAACAATCATGGCTGGCGTAATCTGACCGAAATCGTGTCGCGCGGTTTTATTGAAGGCCAGCAGCTGGATATTCCCTGCGTACAGAAAGACTGGGTCTTGGAGCAGCATGACGATTTAATCGCCCTGCTCGGCATTCACTCCGATGTCGGTAAAATGCTCTGTACCTCGAACCCGCAAAAAGCCGAACCTTTACTTGAAGAATGGATTGCCAAGTTTGGAAACCGGGTTTATCTGGCCCTGACCCGCACCAATCGCCCGAATGAAGAAGACTTCATTTATGAAGCGGTACAGCTGGCGAAAAAATATAATATTGGCGTGGTGGCACATAATGATGTGCACTTCATCAGCCGTGAAGATTTTGAAGCGCATGAAGCGCGCGTCTGTATTGCCGATGGTTATGTTTTGGGCGATAGCCGCCGACCAAAAAACTACAGCCCGGAGCAGTATTTTAAAACCGCTGCAGAAATGACCGAGCTGTTTGCCGACATTCCGTCTGCCATTGAAAACACCTATCACATTGCCAAGCGCTGTAATGTGACGCTGCAACTGGGCAAATACTTCCTGCCGGATTACCCGATTCCGGAAGGCCATACCATTGAAACCTTCTTTGCGCATTTATCCAAGGAAGGTCTGGAAGAGCGCCTGAACCATCTTTATCCGGTAGCGCAGCGCGATGAAGACTGGCCTGAAATCCGCAAACCGTATGATGAGCGGATTGAATACGAAATTAATATTATTAACTCGATGGGATTCCCGGGTTACTTTCTGATCGTGATGGACTTCATTCAGTGGTCGAAGAATAACGGCGTGCCGGTCGGTCCGGGTCGTGGTTCGGGTGCCGGCTCGCTGGTAGCGTACAGTTTAAAAATTACCGATCTGGATCCGCTGCGCTATGAACTGCTGTTCGAACGTTTCCTGAACCCGGAACGTGTCTCGATGCCCGACTTTGACGTCGACTTCTGTATTGCCGGCCGTGACCGCGTGATTGACTACGTGGCCCGTACCTATGGCCGTGATGCGGTATCGCAGATTGCCACCTTCGGTACCATGGCCGCTAAAGGCGCGATTCGTGACGTGGCCCGGGTTTTGGGTAAATCTTATGGTCTGGCCGACCGTATTTCCAAAATGATTCCGACCAAACCTTTGGGTCTGAGTCTGGAAGAGTCGCTGGCGGCTGAACCGCAGTTAAAAGATATTGTCACCAATCCGGGTAACCCGGACTATGACGATGCTTCTGAAATCTGGGAAATGGCGTTAAAGCTGGAAGGCATTACCCGAAATACCGGTAAACACGCCGGTGGTGTGGTCATTGCACCGACCAAAATTACCGACTTCTCTGCGGTACTGTGCGATGCCGATGGCACCGGCCGGGTGGCCCAATACGATAAAGATGACGTTGAAGCCGCTGGTCTGGTCAAGTTCGACTTCCTGGGGCTGCGTAACCTGACTGTAATTGAAGATGCGGTGCAGAATATTAATAAACGGGTTAAACCCGAGATCCCGCTGGATATTGCCCATATTCCGCTGGATGACAAAGATGCCTATTTGGTCTTTGCCAATGCCAATACCACCGCGGTGTTCCAGTTTGAATCCGTGGGCATGAAAAAGATGCTGAAAGAAGCACGCCCGAGTAAATTTGAAGAAATTATTGCTTTCGTATCTTTGTATCGTCCGGGTCCAATGGACCTGATTCCGGACTTTATTCATCGTATGCATGGCGGTGAATTTGAATACCTGCATCCGCTGCTCGAAGGCGTACTGGAGCCAACTTACGGGATTATGGTGTATCAGGAGCAGGTGATGCAGGCCGCACAGTACTGTGCCGGCTATACGCTTGGTGGTGCAGACTTGCTGCGCCGTGCCATGGGTAAGAAAAAACCCGAAGAAATGGTCAAGCAGCGTAAAATCTTTATTGAAGGTGCAGCCCAAAAAGATATTGATGAAGCCACCGCCAACCATATTTTCGACTATATGGAAAAGTTCGCCGGCTATGGTTTTAACAAATCACACGCGGCTGCCTATGCGTTAGTGGCCTACCAGACCGCCTGGCTCAAAGCCCATTACCCGGCTGAGTTCCTGGCTGCCGTTATGTCCTCGGAAATGCAGAACACCGATAACGTGGTGTTCCTGATTGATGACTGCCGCCACAATGGTCTGGAAGTATTACCACCGTCGGTGAATATGTCGCTGTATCATTTCCATGCCACCGATGACAAAACTATTGTTTATGGTTTAGGCGCAATTAAAGGCGTGGGTGAACAGGCCATGCAATCGGTGATTGATTCGCGTATCCAGCAAGGACCATATAAAGACCTATTTGATTTCTGTCACCGGATTGACCTGAAAAAAATTAATAAACGGACCTTAGAGGCCCTGATTCGTGCCGGTGCGCTAGACTGCTTAGGCATTGAACGTTCCAGCCTGATGGCGCAGTTACCAGAAGCGGTGCAAGCCGCAGAACAGGCCCGTTCTAACCGTGAAACCGGGATTATGGACCTGTTTGGTGAAGTCGAAGAAGTACAGCGCAAACCGGCAAAACCGGTCAAACCGTGGTCCGATGAAGTCCGCTTAAAAGGTGAAAAAGATACTTTAGGCCTGTACCTGACCGGCCACCCGATTGATGTATACCGGGCTGAGCTGAAATCCTTTATTCCGGCGCGAATTAATGAACTGAGTCCGACCCGCCGTGGGGTCACCACAGTCTTTGCCGGACTGGTGCTGGATGTGGCCAACTTCCCGAACCGGGTGGTGGTGACCTTAGATGATGGCACCGCACGAATTGAAGTATCAGCCAATCACGAGCGTTTCCAGCGCTTTAAAGACATCATCCAGGTTGAAAAAGTGGTGGTGATTGAAGGCGAAATTTATGAGCGCGAAGGTTTTGACCGTCCAATGGGGCGTCTGACCAAAGCCTTTAGCCTGAATGAAATCCGTCAGAAACGGGCTAACAGTATCAAGATTACGCTATCTGCCGAACATGACAGTAAAACGCTGAGTCGTGATGTACAGCAGATTTTGATGCCGTATACCAATATTGATATGAGCACGCATATTCCTGTAATTCTGTATGTAGATTATGGTTATGCCACTGCTGAACTGCATTTAGGCGTGCAATGGAAAGTCGCGCCAATGGATGAACTGCTGATCAAGCTACGTGATTATTTTGGTAAAGATGCTCTGCATATCGAATATCAGGTGAAATCTAAAGCCGCCCAAGCGGTGGCGCATGAGCCCAAGCCTGCCCACGTTCCGGCACCTCCAGCGGACATGAGCATGGATGATGCGCTCGATTTATATCAGGCCGAAATGGGTCAATATTCTTAATTTAAAATTTTCTTTATTCTGGACCTTGTATGAGTCAAGTCGACAATGCTGCCTTGTCAGCACATCTCTCCCATGTGCGTATTGTCATGGTCAATACCACTCTGCCCGCCAATATCGGCAGCGCCTTACGCGCCATGAAAACCATGGGCCTGTCCAAACTGTTGCTGGTCGCACCGAAGACCTATCCGCATCCGGATATTGACGCACTGGCGGCCGGTGCCACCGATCTGATTGAACAGATTGAAATTGTCGACACCCTGGAACAGGCCATTCAGGACTGTCATCTGGTGTTTGGTACCAGTGCGCGCAGCCGCACCATTCCCTGGCCGCTGCTGGATGTCCGCCCGGCTGCGGAAAAAGCCATGCAGGCCGTCACGGCATCGCATCAGGAAATTGCGGTGATTTTTGGCCGTGAAGATCGTGGTCTGACCAATGAAGAACTGGCCCTAGCCAATTACCATGTCACCATTCCGGTGAATAGCGATTACGGCGTGTTAAACGTGGCCCAGGCCATTCAGATTATCTGTTATGAAATGCGGATGGCAGCCATGGCCCGGGTAGAACAGCAGCCAGACCCTAAAGCCACCATGCAGGTTCTTGATGGTATCGAAATGGAATGGGATGAGCCTCTGGTGACCCATGCCCAGATGGAACAGTTCTATCCGCATATTGAAAAAATGCTGGCCGAGATTGAATTTATGGATCCGAAAAATCCAAGATTATTACCTTTGCGCTTGCGTCGGCTTTTTGGACGTATACAATTAGATCGTATGGAATATCACTTATTACGTGGCATTTTTAGTCGCGTACAGGCATTGAATAACGGTTCATGGAAAAAATCATCAACAACATCGACACAGGACGAGGATCAAGATAATGCTTAAACAGCTCAAAGAAGATATACAAGCTGTCTTTGCGCGCGATCCTGCTGCACGCAATACCTTGGAAGTCTTAACTACCTATCCCGGCATTCATGCCCTGATCATGCATCGGGTTGCACATGAACTCTGGAACAAAGACTGCAAGGGTTCGGCGCGCCTGTTGTCTTCATTTAGCCGCTTTGCCACCGGTATTGAAATTCATCCGGGCGCGAAAATTGGTCGCCGTTTCTTTATTGACCACGGTATGGGTGTGGTGATTGGTGAAACAGCCGAAATTGGCGATGATGTGACCCTGTATCATGGCGTGACCCTTGGGGGGACCACCTGGAACAAAGGCAAACGTCACCCGACTTTAGAAGATGGCGTGATTGTTGGTGCTGGCGCGAAAATTCTCGGGCCATTTACCGTGGGTAAAAATGCCAAAGTCGGTTCCAATGCAGTGGTGACCAAAGCGGTACCGGCCAATACCACCGCGGTCGGCAATCCGGCGCGTTTTATTACCAAAGATCAGCCGAAGGATGAAGCCGAAGCACGTCGCCGTGACTATGCTGAAAGCATCGGTTTCCAGCCCTATGCGGCCACCCAGGATCAGTCCGATCCGATTCTAGACGGCATGCGGGTCTTGCTAGACCGTATTCAGCACAATGAAAAACGCATGAATACCTTATGTCAGCGTCTGTCTTTACTCGACCCAAGTTTTAAAAAGCAGCAGCAAAACGAACAGCCATTTAGTGCTGAAGAATTAAAAATTATTGAAGATGTGCGCCGTGAATGTGAAGCACAAAGCAGTCAGTCCAAAGCTTAACAACACGGTAACAGCAAACTTCTTGCCTTCTCTTGCATGTTCGTCACAGATTTTTTAGACTGACGAACATGCTCAGCCATTTTAAAATAAATTAACGGATGAATATTATGACGCTTAAGCCTTTGGCATTTGCTCTGATTGCGACCACTTTAGTTTCAGCCTGTTCCACTGCACCAAAACAACAAAACCCAGTCAATGCACCAATTGTGTTTACCGAGCCTGATCTGACCCCTCCATTTTATGCTTTAAATCCGTTTAATTATGATGCACCTCCTCCATTTGAACTGAACCTGCAACAGGCTGCGGCCCAGCCAGTGACTAAAATGGAAGTAACTGCCCCGGATAATCCATCGAAAAAAATTACTTTAGACACCAACCGTCTGATTATTCCGACCATCAACAACAACCAGCGCAGCTTGAAGTTTGCGGTGCTGGCCGGTGAAAATGAAATTGACATCACCGAAATTGATGACTTTTTACAGATGGTCGAAGGTAAAGCACGTCACTATCCACCACGTTTTACTGACCGTCAGGAACGCCGCGGTTTTGAAGCTAAACTCAAAGAAGTCACCCAACAACTGGACAGCCTGGCGGTACAGGAAAATGCCTCTTTTGATGTGCTGATTCGTGCCTTTAAAGCCAGCGTAATGGCACGTAACCTGGACTTAGGTTCAATTTATACCACCCGTTCTCTGGCTTATGCGCAGCGCATCCTGAAAATTAACAAGGAAGATGCCGAAGCCAATTTCTGGTTTGGTTTTGCCCTGTCTGAAGGTGGCGGTCATCGTGAAGCAATTTCTTATTTAGATAAAGCCATGAAAGCCGGCGTACAGGAAGCCTATCTGGCTGCTGCCAACAACTACATTGCTTTAGAGCAAAAGAAAAATGCGGTACAGACCTTGAAAAACTACAAGATCAAGTATCCGCAAGAAGCAGCTGTGGCAGACCGTTTAATTACTGAAATTGAAAAACAGGGCCGCTGGAATGTCTGGCAAATCATGACACCGAAGGCTTAAGTCTGGTGAAAGAAAAAATAGGTCATGTTATATGGCCTATTTTTTTGTCAATTGAAAAAACCAAGAAATTCAGTATGATTAAAAAAAACTTATAAAATACGATGCGAATTCACATGACCACTATGACGTATAAGATGATGCTGGCCACCGCGCTCAGCAGTTCCATTCTCGTTGGCTGCCAAACGGTCAGTGTTAAACAGCAAGCATTAAATGTCAGCATTGCCAACGAACGGGAAAGTATTTTATCTCGTGACCGCTTGAGCGAGGCCAGCCTCAATGTCTTGTCCATGACTGGCCGTGAAGCGCAAATCTGTACCGAAAACCCGAAACAGTGTATTGATGAACTGAAGCAGATTCCGGAAATTCTGGATGAACAGCTGCTGTCCACTGCCAGCGAAGTTTATCTGGCCAAAGCCATGCAACTGGCCGATTCTTCCAATTGTAAAATCGGAATTTTAAGCAAACACCAGTCTGAAGAAAAACAGCAATTACAGCAGCAGAACTATCAAAAATGCCTCGACCAGCAGCTGTTTATGCTGGATAAAAGTATCCGTTATAGCTATGCCTATATGTTCAAAACCGAACGGGCGCCACAAGACCGGATTTTTGACAACCGTCAGGTACAAATCCGCGACTTTTATAATCAGGCCATTGCCAAACTAGTATCCAGCTATACCCTGCGCTATCAGCCGGATGTGGTGGCCAGCCAGATTCAGGTCGGTGAAAGTACCTATCATATTGACTTCAATTATTTTCCAACCTTAAAACAGCAAAAAATCGAGCAGTTAAGAGCCACCTATGACCTGAACTTTTCAGGTTTACGTTCCATTACCCGTCGTGATGGTTTTGGCTCGGAATTTCTGGTCATTCTGCCGGAGCAGCGCGCAGATCAGCCAGAGAAAGCCCGTTATATTATTGATCCTTTAAGCCATCGTTATCCAAACAATCAGAATCCGAATATCCATCAGGCCCGTTATCTAGCGGCAACCCTGGTGGCTGAACCGCAGCAGTTTGGCAATGTAGAGGATATCCTGAACAAGGATTTTCGCCTGCGCGCCTATGATCCCTATAAATATGAACAGGCCCGCATTGCCAATAAAAACTATCCGCTGGCGGCTAATTTTTCTGCGCCTTATGGACTGTGGCTGGCGGAAAATAATCTGCTGAAATCGGCTTATCTGTCACTGATTGACCGTGATGACAAGCTGACCATGCCGCATTTATATTTTCTGGAACCATATAATCCGAATAAAAAAGTGCTGGTTTTGGTGCATGGTCTGGCCAGTAGTCCGGAAGCCTGGATTCGCTTAACCAACGATATTATGGGTGATCCAGTGTTACGCGAGCATTATCAGGTCTGGCAGGTGTTTTATTCGACCAATATGCCAATTATTGAAAGCCGTTTCCAGATTCATGCCCTGCTGACCCAAGCCTTCCAGCAGGTCAACCCTAAAGCCGCAGCAAAAAAAGATGCGGTGCTGGTCGGCCACAGTATGGGCGGGATTATTGCCCGACTCCTGGTCAGTGATGCCGATGTGTCCAAAGAAGCCCTGTCGATGATGAGTGGCCGACAACTGGCCAAATACCGCCGTATTCCCGTGATTCAGCAGCGCCTGATTATGCAGGATATTCCTAACTTTAACCGGGCAATTTTCTTGGCCGCTCCGCACCGCGGCACCGAATATGCCGATCGCTGGTTTACCAAAGTGGCGCGTAAAATTATCCGTTTACCGGGGGCATTTTTAAATGCGGCCACCGATTCATTGTTAAATGAAGACCCGAGCCTGAAAGATCTGGTCAATGAACTAGATAAAGGCCTGATTCAAAATGGCCCAAGCGATTTAAGCCATCAATCCAAATTTATTGCCTTAACTCAAGATATTCAGCCACGTAAAGGACTGAAATATCATAGTATTATGGGCAATACCAGTCAGAGTAACGACCCTGCTCTCATCACCGATGATATTGTGGCCTATGAAAGTGCGCATCTGAAACAGGCCCAGTCTGAAAAAATTATTACCGGCGGCCACTCGATTCAGGAAACTCCAGAAGCAGTGTTGGAACTGCGCCGGATTTTACGCTTACACTTGCAGGAGCTGGGTTTATATAAACCTTAACCTGCCAATAAAAAACCGAAGCCTTCAACCGCTTCGGTTTTTTTATCTCTGGAAGATGGCTACATATTGCTATGTATTAAAGTGTGGCAGGAGGCAAACCGGCATAAGCCTGCAGCGACAGCTGCTTTAATTCATCATCGTCATATTCACGCGGATTATAATACGGCGAATCACAAATCATCCGGGCAATGTCCGCCGGGGCGTGTTCCGGTAACCCTAAGTCTTTTAAAGCCAGAGGAATCTGCAGGCGCTGGTTTAATTGATAGATAAAACGGCCCAGCTCCTCCCGACTGTCAACACCCAGTGCAGCGGCCAGTTGATCCATCGCCTGTACATCGGCATGGCGGTTATAGTGCACCGAATAGGCCAGCATAATCGCGTGG
Source organism: Acinetobacter sp. YH12134 (assembly GCF_013418555.1). NCBI lineage: Bacteria > Pseudomonadati > Pseudomonadota > Gammaproteobacteria > Moraxellales > Moraxellaceae > Acinetobacter > Acinetobacter sp. YH12134. The sequence continues at coordinate 45,767 of NZ_VPBT01000017.1, forward strand.
GTTTGCGCATGAGGCAGGTTAAAGGTGCCCCCTAGGCTATGACAGATTTTATGGTGAATCGCCATACCCACCGAACCCAGACAAATCCCAGCCAGCCACGCGCCATAGCTGACCTGTTCACGCAGTTGAATATCGTTCGGATGCTGTACCAGTTCCGGTAAAGCGGTGGCCAGACAGCGAATCGCCTCCAGCGCCATCAGGCTAATCACCGGATTTTTATTTTCTGCATACAAAGCCTCCACCGCATGCGCCATGGCATTCATGCCCGAACAGGCAGAAATCTCTGCCGGCAGATTCAGGTTAAGCGCTGGATCATAAATCACGATTTTCGGTAACACCTGTGCAGCTTTGCCGGTGGTTTTCAGCTGATTTTCCGTAATACCATATACCGGGGTCATTTCACTGCCCGCATAGGTGGTCGGAATTGCCACAATTGGCAGATGGGTGTCCAGTGCAATGGCTTTGGCTAAACCAATAGCCGAACCGCCCCCCAAAGCCAGACAGCAATCCACCTGTAATTCTTGTGCTGCCTGAACCGCCTGCCGTGCCACCTCTGCCGGCACGTGCATTACCGCATGAGCATAAACCGTAACGGTCAAATCACCAAGTTGCCGGGCCAGCTGCTCAGCGGCCTTCTGCTGGCCGGGCGTGGCAATCAGCAGAATCTTGTGATAACCGGCCTGCTTGAGAATATCCTGCGTGCGCTTGGCTTCCCCCGCACCAAAATACACCTGTACTGGCAAAGCCTGATAATAGAATTTGGGCATCATGGGCTCATCTTCATGTTGTTCTTTACCCCAGTATAGAGTGCCTCTCCTGCTGCTTCGAGCGCATTGCTGCAACGCTGCTTTCCATATTTCCTGGTCTTCTCTGCTGCAATCTTCATCAGCTGTATTGCTCGCTTAATTTTCTCCGCCATAAGCTGCTCAGTTTCAGCACAGATTTTCCAGAATCGGTTTTTTCCGCCTAGCTAAATTTGTTAAGATGAAGCGCTTGTTGGGTCGTCAACAGCATCGACGTGCAGGATTTAAATACGATGTTTTATCTGCTCCAGCTGGCCCAAATGACATCCACGCGGTGAAAGCCATTCCAACACCCATGCGTTAATTGAAGGAACTGAATGTACATGAACATGCAAGAAATTGTGGCTGACTTATCTTCGCATACCCCGATGATGCAACAATATTTAAAAGTGAAGATGCAACATCCACATTCTTTAATGTTTTATCGAATGGGTGATTTCTACGAATTATTTTTTGATGATGCGCACAAGGCGGCCAAACTGTTAGGCATTACCCTGACCCATCGCGGTAAGGCCAATGGCCAGCCAATTCCGATGGCCGGCGTGCCCTATCATTCTGCCGAAGGTTATCTGGCGCGACTAGTCAAAAAAGGCGAAACCGTGGTGATCTGCGAGCAAATTGGCGAGGTAACTGGCAAAGGCCCGGTGGAACGTGGCGTAGTACGGATTATTACCCCCGGCACACTCACCGACGATGCCCTGCTCAACAGCTATCAATCTTCCAATCTGGTCGCGCTCTGTTTACAGCAGAACCAGATCGGGATTGCACTGCTAGATTTAAGTGCCGGTATTTTCAAGGTCCAGCAGCAGGAGTATCAACCGGAACAGCTGGCGATTGAACTGTCGCGTCTCATGCCAAGCGAAATTGTGGTCGATGAAGATATTGTCGATCCGAATATCATCGAGTCTGTTAAAAAACAGCTGGATTGCCCGGTTACCAAACGTCCAAATGTCGATTTTAACCTGAATAATGCCCAGAAAACCCTGTGTGACCAGCTAGGCGTAGCTACCCTATCTGGCTTTGGGATTGATCATTTGCCTTTGGCCAAAGCCGCCGCCGCCGCCTTGATTCACTATGCCAAAGAAACCCAAAGAACGGCGTTGCCGCATATCCGCTCGATTCAGCTGGAACAAAGTAGCGATTTTATTGCGCTAGACCCGGTGACCCGGCGTAATCTGGAACTGATTGAACCTTTATTTGAACACGGCACCTCACTGTTTCAGCTGATTAATGACTGCCAGACCGCGATGGGTGGTCGTCTACTTAGCCGCACCTTAATGCAACCGCTACGTGATACCGCACTGCTGGATGCAAGGCTGGATGCGACCGAAGCGATTTTAACCGGTTATCACGATGCACCAATTCGTCTGGTACTGAAAGAAATTAGTGATATTGAACGTGTGCTGAGCCGGGTCGCTTTAGGCAGTGCGCGCCCACGTGATCTGGTGCAGCTGCGTCAGGCCTGTGCCCAGATTCCGTATTTACGTCATGCCGTGCAGCCGATTGTCAGTGCCGGCCAATCCAAATATTTACAACAGCTGAATGAAGAACTGGGCGATTTTCAGGGCCTTTACCAGCGTTTAATGGCGGCCATTGTGGAACAGCCACCGGTGTTGCTGCGTGATGGTAATGTCATTGCCGAAGGCTTTGACAGCGAGCTGGATGAGTTACGTCAAATCCGTGATCATGCCGGCCAGTTCCTGATTGATCTGGAAATTCAGGAGCGTGAACGTACTGGCATCAACACGCTTAAAATTGGCTATAACCGCGTTAGTGGCTACTATATTGAACTGTCCCGTGCGCAGGCCGAACAGGCACCGGAGCATTATATCCGTCGTCAGACCTTAAAAAATGCCGAGCGTTATATCACCCCGGAACTGAAAAGTTTTGAAGATAAGGTATTGTCGAGTGAATCACGCGCGCTGGCACGGGAAAAAATGCTGTTTGAAATGCTGCTGGATGAGCTGCGTCAGGACATTGGCAATTTGCAGATGATGAGCAGCGCCATTGCCCAGATTGATGTGCTGGCCAACTTTGCCCATCAGGCCCGCCTGAAAAACTGGACCCGTCCGGAATTTTCACCGGAAATTGGAGTCAAGATTGTCGCCGGCCGTCATCCAGTGGTGGAAGCCTTGAGCAAAACCGCATTTACCCCAAATGACACCACACTGGATTTTAACCATCGTATGGCAATTATTACCGGGCCGAATATGGGCGGTAAATCGACCTTTATGCGCCAGACCGCACTAATTGCCCTGCTTGGCTATTGTGGCAGTTATGTGCCGGCTCAAGCTGCGGTGCTAGGTCCGATTGACCGGATTTTCACCCGGATTGGTTCGGCCGATGACCTGTCTACCGGTAAATCAACCTTTATGGTGGAAATGACCGAAACCTCGCAAATTCTGCATCATGCCACCAATCAGTCACTGGTGCTGATGGATGAAGTCGGCCGTGGCACCAGTACCTATGATGGCCTGTCACTGGCCTGGGCCTGTGTGCTGGATTTAACCAAACGGATCAAATGCTTATGCCTGTTCGCTACGCATTATTTCGAGCTGACCGAGCTAGGCAAAGAATCAGGTATTGATAATTATCATGTTACGGCCAAAGAACTCAATGGCAACCTGATTTTACTGCATAAAGTCCAGCAGGGTCCGGCCAGCCAGAGTCATGGTTTGCAGGTGGCCAAACTGGCCGGTATTCCTGCCAATGTGATTAAAGAAGCACAAAATCGCCTGAAGATTCTGGAAAAGCAGTCACATCAGTCGGTACAAAAATCGGTCCAGCATGATTTATTCAGTGAACCGGTGGTAGAAACTGAAGTGATTGAACGGATTGTCGAAGTTGAAAAACCATCACCGGCCCTCGAAGCCTTACGCCAACTGGATGTCGATAATCTCACCCCACGTCAGGCTCTAGAGCAATTGTATGCCCTGAAAGAGCAGCTAAACGCCTGATTCAAGACTTGAATTTCATATATGGAAAGGCTCTCATTTGAGAGTCTTTTTCATTTATAAGTTTTTTTGATGGTTTTATAGCACTTTTATCAAATTTAGTAGCACTGTCTATATCAAATATCAGTAAAAGCAATTGTTAGTTCACATCATTTTTGCCTAAAATACAGCTTAGTTATTAGAACCATATTTTTAGGTAGCTGTCGCCATGACATTTGTTGTCACTGAAAACTGTATTAAATGTAAATATCAAGACTGTGTAGAAGTATGCCCTGTAGATTGTTTCTATGAAGGTCCAAACTTCCTGGTGATTAACCCGGATGAATGTATCGACTGCGCACTGTGTGAACCTGAGTGTCCAGCCAATGCGATTTTCTCGGAAGATGAGCTACCAGAAGGTCAGGAAGTATTTATCGAGCTGAATGCTGAACTGGCAGAAAAATGGCCAAATATCACGCAAATTGGTGAACAGCCTGCTGACCGTGAAGAATGGAATGGCAAGCCGGACAAATTACAATACTTAGAAAAGTAATTTTAAAAAGATCAGCAAAAGCTGATCTTTTTTTATACCTAAAACACACATTTGATTGCAATATTTTCAATTTTTACCGAAGCTTTTAGATTAGAATGCTTAGGATTTTAGTAAACGTTTGATTTGCATAATGACGCAATTTCTCAAGGCGGTGCTCTCGCTCAGCATCGTGCACCTGATCATGCTCGGATGTACAACCACACCGCAGAAAGGGAAAACGATTCATTCGCCTGATGGAAAACGGATTTATATCCCACAAGAAAAAATCAGCTATGAACGCAAGGTCGCACCAAAAGTGGTGCCCTATGCCTATAACAGCTGGATTGCCGTGACCGATAACCTGCGCCAGGTCCGCGAATATGAAAAATTCCTGAATGCTGAAGGCGTCGGCAATATTATTCCAAGTTTTGAATTACTGCGCACCGCACGTGACTGGCAAAAATGTGGCCGCTCGCAATACATGGTGCCCAACCGCGAATTATGGCGCAATCAGATTCCAACCTTAAAAGTCTTTAAATATCTGGTTGCCTCCAAAGTCCTGACCGATTTTGAAGTCACTTCAGTCTATCGCGATTTACCGCTGAACCAGTGCGCCGGTGGTGCCAGTTCCTCACGGCATTTATATAATTCCGCTATTGATTTCCGGATTGGGCCGGAATTTCCACAGCCGCAAGATTATGCCTTTATTGAAAATACCAAGTTCAGACTGTGCCAGTTCTGGACCCAGTATGGTCAAAGCCTGAATATGGGCTTGGGACTGTATGCTTCAGGGCAAATCCATATTGATACGCAGGGCTATCGTACCTGGGGACCGGATTTAAGCCGCTATTCGTCAATGTGCTATTACGAATAAATCCGGATCTGAATACAGAGGTGCTGCGGCGCCTCTTTTTATGTCTATTAATTCTGCAACTCTCCCGATAAAAATTGCACTCTAGGGGGAAAAGTTTAAAATGCATGCATTGCAACAAAGGTGCCCCCGACTATGAAACAAATGTGGACCGACCTCGACCACTACATCGAAACACATTTAATTCCTGAAGATCCGATTCTGACCCAAACCTTAAAACATACCGATGATCGGGGTTATCCGGATCACCTTGCTGTTGCGCCCAACCAGGGCATGTTGTTACAGATGTTAATTCAGATGAACGGCTGTAAACGTATTCTGGAACTTGGTACCTTTGCCGCCTATAGCACCATGTGGCTGGCGCGCGCTTTACCGGAAGATGGCTATATTCTGACTATTGAAGGCCGTGATGCACACGCCGCCGTGGCGCAGGAAAATATTGATCAGGCCAAGCTGAAACAGACTATTGATTTGCGTGTTGGCCGCGCCGCCGATATTTTAAAGAGCCTGCCGGCTGATACTGCCCCGTTTGACTTTATTTTTATTGATGCCGATAAACAGAGCTATCCGGAATATCTGGAACTGAGCCTGAATCTGTCACGCTCCGGCACCTTAATTTTCCTGGACAATGTAATTCGCGCCGGTGACATCATCAATCCGGACAATCACAAGCCTAGCATTGAAGGCATTCGCGAGATGTTTAAGCTGATGCAGGAGCATCCACGTTTATTGTCCTCAACTGCCTTGCAAACGGTAGGCAGCAAAGGGCATGATGGCTTTGCCTTGGCCATCGTTAAATAAGGCCCAAACAGAACAAAAAACACACAAAATAATATTTATTTTATTTTTTATAAACTTACATATACTGTCCATATAGTTATCCACAATAAATGCGGATAACCTTGGACAGTAATTCATCAGATGCGTGTAAGATATTTGGGCTTTATTTCACTACCAGTAACGGCACATTCGAATTCCGGAAAATGGTGGTGGTAATACTGCCCAGGAAAAACTGATGGATTTTACTATGACTAAAGGCCCCAAGCAAAATTAGCTGAATGCCATGTTCACGCTGATAATCCAGAATATTCTCCGCCACATCTCCATAACGATATTCCACCACCACATCTAAACCAGCGGCTTTTAAATACTGGGTCGGCTCATTCAATATTTCCGGATGATCACCCACATACAGCAAATGACATTGCAGCAGACGCAGCAAATCACTTTGGGTGATGCGCTTCATGATTTTTAAGCAGGTTGGTGAATATTCATAAGCGAAAATAAAACGGGTTGGCGGCTTAAACTGCTCGCCCACGGTCATAACGGCACAATTGGCCCCGCGGATAAAGTTTTCGACGTTACTGCCCAGGGCTTTATTGCGTTCGGCGGAACGCTCCCCAACCCGGCCGATGACCGCAATATCATCTTCTTGCAAGACATTAAAACTTTGTTCAAGAAAATCGCCTTTTTCCTGAATCTGGGTCGGCACGATATTATATTTTTGCTGCACCATCTCGGAAATATGACGCAGCAGATTATTGCTATATTCCAGCGCAATGTCGCTCTGCTTCTGTTCCAGCTCGGCCAGTTCCTTCAATAACATGGCATTGCTTTCAAAACCAATGACCCCGCTAATTTCACCTAAGTGATAACTGGCCGGATAATAGTCCAGCACCTGTAACAGCACCAGTTCCCGCTGGGTCTGCTTGGCTATCCACGCTGCGGCTTCCGCGAGTGCATTGATACAGGGTGAAGAATCAATACAGGCAATTACTCGTTTCATTGTCGCCTCTCTTGTTGCCTGTCTGCCAGGCTTTCGTTTTAATTGTTATCTAAAACTTAGCATAAGTCCTCAGCGGATGACATGACAAAATGTAAATAAAACACAGACATTTGAAGATAGAGAGCTATGTATGAGATTAATCACGATAACGAATCAAACGTGCCGGATTCCCTGCCACAATGGCCCGGCTTTCAATATCTTTGGTGACCATGCTGTGCATGCCGACAACCGCATGGGCACCAATTTTAATACCATCCTTAACGCCGACATGAGCACCCAGCCAGACATCGCGTTCAATTTCGATGCCCTGCGAACGTACTGGCTGCTGGTAAATTGGCTGAGCTAAATCCATGCCATGATCAAAGGCATATAAATGGCAATAGGCGGCAATACGCACCTGATCGTGAATCTTAATGCCGACCCGACCACCATCTAGAATACTATGATGATTAATCGCCACTTCACTGCCAATATGCAGCGGACCATGCAAGGTACAATCTGCAGCAATAAAAGTATTATCCCCGATGCTAATTTTACGTCCCGGTTCGGCAAAAATATGCGCCAGCGGTGAAATAAAGCAGTTCTCGCCAATTTCTACCGTTTCCATCTCCATCAAATAGGCCTGATAGTCTTTTTGCCAGGCTTCGGCCCAAACCCGGTTTTTCGGTTTCAGCGACCAGTACAGCCATGGCATATAATTCAGCCGATGTTTATGCTGTTCCCGATATTTCAGCAAAGGATCATGTTCAGTCATCTGCTGGCTCCTCCATGACTTTGAGCTGTTCCCGGCCGCGGGTAACGTCCTGAATTTTTAAGGCCAAAGGCTCAATCTGATGCACCTGTAATAAGGCATTGACTTGCACGCCATCTGCCCCGTACTGTTCCTCAAACTCGATATTCTGGCTATTCAGTTCATATTGGAAAATGGCCCATTCATTAAACTGGCACTGAAACTCGACTTTTTTCTTTTCAATCAATTCAATTTTTTCTGCCAGCAACAGACATTGCCCAACACACCCCCCATAAGCGCGCACCAGACCACCGGTGCCAAGTTTAATCCCGCCATACCAGCGATTGACCAGCACCAGCACATTGGTCAGCTCATTGCCCTCAATGGTAGCCAGAATAGGTCGGCCGGCAGTGCCAGAAGGTTCACCATCATCATTAAAACGCACCTGATGGCCAATTTTCCATGCCCAGCATTGATGGGTGGTGGTCAGGTCTTTGTTGGCTTCCAGAAAATCTTTAACCGCCTGTTCGTTTTCTACCGGTACGGCAATGGCCTCAAAACGGCTCTTTTTAATATCTTCTTCAAAGCGAACAAGGGAGGCAATGGTAAATGGCATAACACAGCTAAAATGCAATAATCTCTGAAATTATAACGTGTTTTCAGGCAAGTTTTAGCAATAAAAAACCTCCCAAACTGGGAGGTCTAAGTTGAATTGACAATTAACGCTCGCGTAACGCTTCCTGGGCCTTGTTAAACGGTTTAATCAGATAATCCAGTACGGTTTTGGAACCGGTTTTAATATCAACCGTGGCCACCATTCCGGGGGTAATACTGAACTGCTGGCCAGATTTATTGGTCAGCTTATCGGTATCGGTCCGGATATAGACCCGGTAATAAAACTGGTCCTGCTTGACTTCATCACGGATGGTATCCGGTGAAATCACCGTGACCTTACCCTTTAAACCGCCATAAATCGAATAATCATAGGCGGTAATTTTGACCAGTGCTTCCTGGTCTGGGCGAATAAATGCAATATCTCGCGGCGAGATCCGCGCTTCAATTAACAGCTGTTCATCTAAAGGCACAATGGTCATTAACTTGCCATTTTGCGGTACGACCCCGCCAATGGTCATCACATCAATTTCCTTGACCACACCCCGTACCGGCGACTTGAAGACTGTGCGGTTCAAGGTGTCGGACTTGCCACGTACCACCTGTTGCTGGGTCTGTACATCGGTACTGGACTTGGACAGCTCTTCACGCGCTTTGACATAATACTGGTTACGAATATCATTCATCTGGTTACGCAGGTCATTGGCCTCGCGTTTCAGACGCAGCACTTCCACCTCACTGGCCGCACCTTTGGCCACCAAGGGTTCAGTCATACGCAATTCCTGCTCGACCAGCACCAGAGCCTGCCGTAAACCGGCCAGCGATTCTTCTAAGTTGGCCCGGCGCGAATTGTATAAAGCAGTTTCCTGCTGTACCAGTTTTGGCTCTTTCAGCACTTCTTCAGGAAAAACCAGAGGCGTGCCATTTACTTCAGCGCGTAACCGGGCCGAAGTGGCCAAGGAAGATACCAGTAAAGATTCCGATTCACCCACATTAGAAGCAAACCGGGTCGGGTCCAGCTGGGCCAGCACCTGACCCCGATTGACAATTTCCCCTTCACGGACATTCAAGGTGGTGAGAATCCCGCCTTCTAAAGACTGTACCACCTGCTCTTTCGAAGATGGCACCACTTTACCAGTGCCGGTGGATACTTCTTCCAGCTTGAACAGCCAGGCCCAGAGTAGCAAAACTGCCAGTCCAATACAGATAATCCAGATAAACAGACTGGCTTTAGGTAAAGGTGGCTCCAGCTCGGTCACCTGCATTGAACGTTTGCTTAATTGTTCACTCATGACTTCGCTCCTGCCATCTGACGTGGTTGAGATGCAGACTGATTAAGAATCTGGTCTCGTGGCCCGTCCATCACAATTTTCCCATCATTGACCACAATAATCCGGTCCACCAGCTCTAAGACTGCACGGCGATGGGTGGCCACCACCAAAGTCCGGTGCCCAAGCCACATTTTCAAATGATCAATCAACTGTTTCTCGGAGACATCATCAATTGCAGCCGTTGGTTCATCCAGCAATAAAATATTCGGCTGACGCAGCAGCAAACGGGCCAGCAACAAGGCCTGTTTCTGGCCACCAGAGAACCCCACACCACCTTCCAGAATCAGATGGTCCAGCCCTTCTTTCTTTTCCTGCACAAAAGCCAGCGCACCGGTAATTCGAAGTGCCTGTAAAATATCGTCATCATTGGCCAATGGTGCACCCAAAGTCAGGTTTTCTCGTACCGTGCCAAAAAACAGATGCGCATTCTGATTCAATAGCCCCATATCACGGCGTACATCAGCAGGATCAATCAGGCCCAACTCTACGCCATCGAGTTTAATTTTGCCCTGATTCGGGGTTTGCATGCCGGAAAAAAGCTGCAACAAGGTGGACTTTCCGGCACCATTCCGGCCCAGAATGGCAATTTTTTCACCGGCTTTAATTTCGAGCTTGGGCACCATCAAGGTTGGTTTAGGATCATCTTCGCCATATTTAAAGCTGACCCCGCTTAATTCATAATGACCATTTAACACCGGACGATGAATTAAGTGGCTATGTTCCGGCTGATCAACCGGTTTTTTCATTAATTCATCCAGTCCCTGTTTCGCCACTTTGGCCTGTTGTAAACGGCCCAGCACGCCGGCAATCTGTGAAATTGGTGCCAGCATCCGTGAAGATAAAATTGAACAAGCCACCAGAGCACCGGTGGTCATTTCTCCATCCATCACGGCAAAACAGCCGACCAGCACCACAATTGCAAAGGTCAGCCCCTGAATTTTCTGGGTCCAGGCCGTCATCACCCCAACAATTTTACGCTGACGCATAGCAATATCGGCGGAGACTTCATTCATATGATTCCACTGGTTCTGGAAGCGGGCTTCGGCGCGTAATAACTTGATGTCTTCAATGCCCTGTACCGATTCCACCAGCATGGCATTGCGGATTGCGCCTTCACGCATCCCCTCATTAGCCAGTTTAGCCAGAGGCTTTTGCGCCAGAATACCGGGAATAATCATGAGCGGTACCACAATCAGCATCACCCAGAACAGGTTCCCGCCAATCACCCAGAACACGCCTAGGAACAGCAGGAAGAAAGGCAAATCAGCGATTGCAGAAATGGTGGTCGACGTCACCAGTTCACGCACCCCTTCCAGTTCACGAATTTGTGAAATAAAGGTCCCGGTCGATTTAGAGCGTTCACTGTTTTTAATCCGTAGCGCATGTCCATATACCCGATCTGAAATACGCAGATCAGCGCGCTTGCCGACAATATCGGAGAGGTAAATCCGTGCGACCCTTAAACTAAACTCGAAAATGGCCGCAATCAGCACCCCACCTGCCAACACCCACAAAGTGGGAACCGATTGTGCCGGAATTACCCGGTCATAGACATTCATCGAAAACAGGATGGTGGCCAGCGCCAGAATATTGGCCATCAGGGAGGCAAACATTACATCGATATAACGTTTCCAGTCCCGCAGCACAATTGACCAGAACCAGTTGTCTTCATAGGGTTTAACATATTCATCTACCCGCGCATCGGGAACCGATTTTTCCGGACGCAGGATATAGACATGCCGCACATGCTCAGCCAAGGTGTCGCTGGCCAGCATTTGTGACAAACCCTGATCACCACTGAACTGAATACTCAGGTTACCCTCAGCATCGACCTTGTCAATTACGCCCACCTGACCATCCTGGAATTCAACCAGTACCGGCAAACGCCAGGGATTGATCACTTCGGCGCTAAAGTCGGTTTTGCGCAGACTTAGGCCCACCTGACGGGCAATCAGATTTAAAATATCATCAATATTCTGGTTCGGATTCCAGTCCAGCTGCAAGCGGATACGTTCTGCGGATGGTTCAATCCGGTAATGCTTGGCAATGCTCAGCACTGCTTGAAGCCACGGTTGATAATTTATTTTAGTACTCATGGCTGAACTTCAAGCCCCTGAATGGATATATGGTTTAAATCATAAATATCGCGTGTCCGTCCGGTAATGGAGATATAGCGCGCAATGGCGGCATAAATATCAAAACGCGTATTTTCAATTTCCTGGGCGGCACTATGAATTGCCTGTTCGGCATTCAGTAAATCGACAGCTGAGCGCGTGCCTAATTTATATTGTTCCTGATACAGCTCTTTGGTCTGGATGGTGGTGGCCTGACGCTTGACCAGAATATTCATCTGGCGCTGCTTGTTCTGGATTTCTTCACGCAGCATGCGGGTTTCATCCAGCACCTCTAGATACACACTATTGACCCGTGCCTTGGCCGCTTCTTCTGCATAACTGGCCGCCCGGGTTTGTGACGCAATTGCCCCGCCCTGATAAAAGTTGCTATTGGCTTCCAGCATGATCGAATTATAGAGGCCATCATCTTCATTGTTATTTGGATTACGACCATTGATGGCCTGACTTATAGAACCTTTCACATTTAAAGTGGGATAAGCACTTAAACGTGATTGCTGCTTACGTAATTTGGCCACTTCAACTTCAGCCTGAGCAGCGATTAGTCCGGGAATCTGCTGAAAAACCGGCTCTGAATATAATTGCGCCTCTTTCACCAGCCGCTCTGGAATCTGCCAGTTACGCTGATGAACCTCAAACCCGACCAAAGTGCGCAGCTTTTGCTGAAATTGGCGCAGCTGGGTTTGCTGCACAATTAAATTGGCTTCCGCAGCTTCCAGATTGGAACGGGCCTGAATCGGGTCGGCCTGGGTACTAATCCCGGCCTCGGCACGTAAATTGGTGATTTCCGCAATGCGGGCAATCCCCTGAATCTGCTCTTCAGCAATACGGGTAATTTCCTGATAGCGTTTGATATTAATCATGGCATTGGCAGTCTGGTAAGCAATATCATCAATACTGACCAGCACATTGGCCTGCTCTGCGGCCAAACGGGCCTGTTCCAAGTTGACACTGCTTTTGACCTTGCCAAAATCATAAAGCATTTGCGTGGCATTCAGGCTCAGCAGCTGACGGCCGCGCTCGCCTTTGGTCAGGTCTGCTGTGGAAATACCACCAGATAATTGCGGATAATAACCGGACTTCGCCACATCAATACTGGCATTCTGGGCTGCCAAAGTGGAAATGGCCTGGGAAATTTCAGGATGACGCTGAACAGCGGTCCGAATGGTGTCATTAAAACTTAAAGGCTGTTGCACAGAGGATCGGGCTGATGCCGCTGTTTCTGAAACAGATGATGCTGGTACTGCCCGGGGCATTTCCTGAATATTTTGTGTATCGAGCTGAAACTGGCTCAGTTCACTAATACGGACACGAGTAAAATTCTGGTCAGATTGCGGGGTAAATAAACGTGCCATGCTCTGTTGAAGTGTTTGCCGTTCTGAAGTCGTCGTTTCAGCATAAAGCGACTGGCTCAGCAGTCCACTCAGCAATAAAGCCTGCCACAGTAGCGTCTGCCTGAATAATTTATTTTTATGAACTGTTAAGCTCTTGCAACCCATCATTGTCGTCATTCAAACTAATATTTTGAAATATTTTTAAAATTGTAAATGTTTTTAAGCTAGTTTTTTATACTTTTGTTAATTATAAAACGCTTTCAGGATAAAACACATACAACAAATAACAATTATATGTGTTTTTCACCAACTACACCTTAAAATCTTCGCCCAAGTAGACCTGTTTCACAGTTTCATTTTCCAGAATTTCCTGTGGGGTTCCTTCGGCAATCACTGCACCTTCACTGACAATATAAGCACGCTCACAAATTGCCAATGTTTCGCGCACGTTATGATCGGTAATTAATACACCAATTCCGCGATCTTTAAGGGTGCTAATAATATCTTTAATATCCCCGACAGAAATCGGATCCACCCCGGCAAAAGGTTCATCCAGCAACATAAATTTCGGATCGGCAGCCAGAGCACGGGCAATTTCCGCACGACGTCGCTCACCACCGGAGACACTCATGCCCAGTGAATCTTTAATATGGGTAATTTTAAAATCAGCCAGCAGTTCGGTTAAACGCTGCTGACGCTGCTGCTTGTTTAAGTCTTTACGGGTTTCCAGAATCGACATGATATTTTCAGCAATGGTCAGTTTTCTGAAAATTGACGCCTCTTGTGGCAGGTAACCAATGCCTTTGCGCGCACGTTCATGCATGGCCAGGTCAGATAAATCCAGTTCATCCAGATGAATTTCCCCCTTGTCCATACGTACCAAGCCAACCACCATATAGAAGCTGGTGGTTTTACCAGCACCATTTGGGCCAAGCAGTCCAACAATCTGGCCACTTTGCATACAGAAAGAAACATCTTTCACCACCCAGCGCTTACTGTAGTTTTTGGCCAGGTGTTTGATTGTCAGAGTTTGTGGCTGTACGACCTGATCCATTAATCGCGTGCTCCCGGGAATGATTTTGAACTGGATGGTGGAATCACAATCTGTACGCGACCTGAAGATGATCCGGTGTTGTTTGGCGTACCAATGGCTTCAATATCGCCTTTGTTCATACTATAACGCAAGGTATTGCCGCGAATACTGGCCCCATCCTGCTGTAAAAATGCCCCGCCCGACAAAGTAATAATACCGGTTTCCGCATTGTAGACAATTTTCTGCGCCTGACCTTTGGCCAGACCTTTATTCGGGTCAGTCTTTTGCTGGAACTGTGCCGGACTACCATTGGCGGTAATGGTGCTGATTTCTTTTTTACTGTTCAGATTGGCCACAATTGAATTGGCCTGCAAGCGCATTGTGCCCTGCTCGATAATCACATTACCGGTATAGGTGGTAATACCGGTACGCTCATTAAATGTCGCACGGTCAGCCACCAGGGTAATTGGCTGGTTCCGGTCTGAAGGCAAGGCCCAGGCTGTAGCTGAGGACAATACTGCCAAACCTACAAGCGCGGCTTTCTTCAGGAAAGTACGAGGTGTTGCAAGCTTCGGATTAACGTTCATATGTTCCTCGAATATTAAAAAATTCGTATTGACCATCATTCAAATTGGCTTTCAGTCCTTGGCTTACAAATTCAGCTTGTGGAGACTGCACCATCACCTGTTTATCGGTTTCAATTTCCCGACTGTCCGGATAGCCCGTCAATTCTGTCGTCTGCAGTTCTAATTGACCTTGCGCTAAAATTTTGGTGGCACGTACCTGGTCAGATAACACTACTTTTTCATTGTCATTATAGCCATGTGCCTGCTTGGCATAAAAAGTGGCATCAACTTTCCCGTCTTTATACATGGACGCATTCAGGTTCTGTAATTGAGAGGTCTGCTTTTGCATATCCTGCTCTAAACGGTCAACCTGAGCGCGAACATATAAATTCCCCTG
Organism: Acinetobacter sp. YH12134; assembly: GCF_013418555.1. NCBI lineage: Bacteria > Pseudomonadati > Pseudomonadota > Gammaproteobacteria > Moraxellales > Moraxellaceae > Acinetobacter > Acinetobacter sp. YH12134. The sequence continues at coordinate 60,827 of NZ_VPBT01000017.1, forward strand.
TTCATCGGTTTGAGTCAGGTTAATCTGCTCCGCCGTATAGGTCATACTTCTGGAACCCTCGGTATCCAGTTTATTGCCTTTACCGCTGTAATAGTAATAACCACCACTTACAGCTGCAATTGCAATCGCAGTAATATATAAAACTCGGGTATCCATAAGTGGGGTTTTAACTCAACTCAATCAGAGGAATATCTTATTAATGAGGGATCGCGGTATACTTTTCAAGTAACTGTTCGTATACGCCTTTTGACATTAGGATCATATCGCAGATTTCACGTACCGCACCGCGGCCACCCTGCGCCTGAGTCACCAGATCAGCACGACGACGCACTTCAACATGACCATTCGGCACCGTGACTTTCATTCCAGCAATAGCAAAGGCAGATAAATCTGGCCAGTCATCACCCATATATAGGCAGTCTTCTGGTGCCAGATTCAGCTGGGCACAGGCTTCACGTAAAGCTACGCCTTTATCTTCACGGCCCTGATAAATCAGGTCCACACCCAAGGCATTCATACGTTTTTCAACAATATGGCTGGTACGCCCGGTAATGATGATGACTTTCACCCCGGCCTGCTGCACCAGTTTCATGCCCAGACCATCACGAATATCAAAGTTTTTAATTTCATCACCGCTATTGGTTAAGGTAACAAAGCCATCACTTAAAATACCATCGACATCTAAAACCAAAGCCTCAACGTGACGTGCCTGTTCCAATAAAATATACGATGCCATTTTTTAATTTACCCCGGCCTGAATCAGGTCATGCATACTGATCACACCAATCACCTGATGTGCATCATTGACCACTACAAATTGATTAATTTTTTTATCGCGTAACTGTGCCAGTGCTTCAACCGCACGGGCTTCCTGAGAAATGGTCGCAGGCTGCTTGATCATGACTTCAGCCACCGGCAGATGAATATCAAAGCCCTGCTGTTTGTCGATTAAACGGCGCAAATCACCATCAGTGAAAATTCCCAATAAGGTGTCCTGTTCATCCACCACCGTGGTCAGCCCCAAACGCTTGTCGGAAATTTCATACAGCACTTTGTTCATTGGGGTTTCTGGCGCGACTTTTGGCAGCTCGGCGCCGGTATGCATTAAGTGTTTGACATGCAACAGCAAACGTTTACCCAACGCACCTGCTGGATGAGAACGGGCGAAATCATCTGCGGTAAAACCACGCGCATCAAGTAAGGCCACAGCCAGTGCATCCCCTAAGGCCAATGTTGCAGTGGTGCTCGAGGTCGGTGCCAGACCCAGCGGGCAGGCTTCCTGAATGTTCCCTAAAGTTAAAGCCACATCGGCATTTTGTGGCATTGGGCCGCTGTCATCTCCGCTGATGGTAATTAACGGCACTTGCAGATGTTTGATCAGCGGCATCAGCATCATGATTTCATCACTTTTGCCAGAATTGGAGATGGCAATCAGCACATCACCCCGTACCAGCATACCCAAATCGCCATGTCCTGCTTCGCCCGGATGCATAAAGAATGAAGGTGTACCGGTCGAGGCAAAAGTCGCCGCCATTTTACGGCCAATATGCCCGGATTTCCCCATACCGGTGATCACCACACGGCCTTTACATTGCAAAATAATTTCGCAGGCGCGGCTAAAGCGCTCGTCAATTTGTGTGGCCAGTGTTTGCAGAGCTTGTTCTTCTATACGCAAGGTACTGAGCGCCACACCTTGAAAATCAATCGGGTTTGACATGTTTTCAGAATTCAAATTTTTAACCTTCGTTCAGGGCTGAACGGTCTTCATTCAAGCAGAAATTAATTTTCGCAATTTTAGCATATCTATGCAAATGTCACGTTTTTAAATGTATAAGATTTCACACGATTTCTTCATGATTCCGCCTGTTGTTGATAAACCACAGCACAGGAAGATGGTGAACATCAATCTCATTTTTTTAGTTCAAGCAGTTAAGGCGATTTTTAGTAAAGATAAATGGATAATATTTCATATCTAGATAAAAACGCATAAAAAAAGCCTGAATCAGATGATTCAGGCTTTTTGAATTTTGGAGCGGGAAACGAGACTCGAACTCGCGACCCCAACCTTGGCAAGGTTGTGCTCTACCAACTGAGCTATTCCCGCAATATGGAAGTGCATTATAGAGAGTTTCATACAACTGTCAACTCTTTATGCTTCCAAGTGGTGATTTAATCAGCACGACGCCAAACGGTACCCTGACGGGTATCTTCCAGCACCACGCCCTGATCCAGTAAAGACTGACGGATTTCATCGGCACGGGCAAAGTTTTTGTCTTTTTTGGCATCTTTACGCTGTTGAATCAAATCTTCAATCTGTTCTTCAGATAAACCAAGCGCATCCTGACCAATGTCTGACTTCAGGAATTCATCGACATTGTGCTGTACCAAACCAAGAATATTGGTCAGATGACGCAAGGTGGCATAGAAGATTGCTGCCTGTTCGGCATTTTCTTCTTTCACCGCGCGGTTCAGTTCTTTATTGACTTCAAACAGCACTGCAATCGCTTCCGCGGTATTAAAATCATCCCGCATTGCGGTATTAAAGCGTTCGACCAATGTGTCATCTAGCGTTTCTAACAGCTTGTCGCCATACACGGCCTGATAGGCTTTAAATGAATGATAGAAACGGGACAGCGCCGTCTTGGCTTCTTTTAGTGCTACATCCGAGAAGTTCACCGGACTACGATAGTGTGAAGCCACGATGAAATAACGGATCACTTCCGGATGGAATTTCTCCATCACATCCCGAATGGTGAAGAAGTTGCCGAGCGATTTTGACATTTTCTCGCCATCGACATTAATAAAGCCCACATGCATCCAGTAATTAACATACTGCTCACCGGTAGAGGCTTCAGACTGGGCAATTTCATTTTCATGATGCGGGAACATCAGGTCTGAACCACCACCATGAATATCAAAATGATTGCCCAGGCAGCAGGTCGACATCGCCGAACATTCAATATGCCAGCCCGGACGACCTTTGCCCCACGGTGATGGCCAAGCCGGTTCATTTTCTTTGGCATGTTTCCAGAGCACAAAGTCAAATGGATGTTTTTTCTCTACTTCGACATCGACACGCTCTGAAGCACCAGCCTGCATATCTTCCAGTTTACGACCGGATAAACGGCCATATTTTGCAAATTTTTCAACCTGGAAATAAACATCACCATTTGAAGCCGGATAAGCGGTGCCCTTGTCAACCAGATTGCCAATCATGTTTTGCATCTGGTCGATATAGTCAGTGGCACGCGGTGCTTCATCCGGGGCCAGACAGCCAAGGTTTTCTGCATCTTCATTCATGGCCTGAATAAAGCGGTCGGTTAAAGCGGTAATACTCTCGCCATTTTCATTGGCACGTTTGATAATTTTGTCGTCAATATCGGTGATATTGCGTACATATTTGACTTTCCAGCCCTGACTCCGCAAGAAACGGATGATGTAGTCAAATGCAACCATGACACGCGCGTGACCAATATGACAGTAGTCATACACGGTCATACCGCAGACATACATGTCGATCTGTCCATCGACGCGTGGCACGAATTCTACTTTTTTGCGCTGCTCTGAGTTATAGAGAACAAATGGTTGCATAGCTGTTCAAAAGACTTCAAATAAAAGGATGGTTCATCTTAACCTAAGCATTATTTTTCATAAAGTTTTCTCGTTATTTTTATCAAAAATCACTTATGCGGGCTTAAACTCAGGCACAACCCGGCTATTATGAGGATGAGTGCCCAGTTGAACGGGCTTTTAGCTGCGCTAAGCTCTGGTAAATTTGCTGAGCGATTTCCTCTCGCAGCGTGGTCAAATCTTCAGAACCTAATCTCTGCCCGACCTCTACCGGTGGCAAAAACTGAAAATAAAAAGGTACCCGCTTGGGAATCAGGTGTTTCGGTAATGATGGAATCACATCGCCATGACGTAATAATTTATCCAGTTGAGGGACTTTGAGCAGTTTCTGAAACAGACGATGCTGCACCACGGTTCTGGCATCAAAACCAAACTCGAAAATATCATCAGGGCCAAAGGCAGCAAAAGGAATAATGTCGTACTGAAATTCCTGTGCCAACTGTAAAAAGCCGTAGCGCTGTTTCCAGATCAATTGATACTGCTCACCCGGATGTTTCAGCACTTCACGTCCGCCACCCGGAAAGACCAGAATCGAATAGCCCTGCTGCATCAAGGCACGCACATATTCACGCTGGCCATCGACTGCGCCGAACTTTTTGACAATATCGCGCCAGATTGGCAAATAAAAATGGCTGTGGTCGGCAATACTAACCACAGCCACCTGATGTTCATTGAACAGATAATCAATAATAACGGGGGCATCAAAAATCCCGTAAAGGGAATGATTGCCCACATACATGGCAGGTCGGGATGCATCAATATATTCACTGCCTAAAAAGGTCGGCGTGAAATAGCGTTTAGATAAGGCGCTCAGCGTCTTGATCCATTTTGCATCATGCTGGACCTGCAATCTCTGCCCCTTAAACCACGTGTTTTTGTACCAGGATACAGCCCACCGAGTAGCCGGCACCAAATGAACATAACACGCCATATTCGCCATCATTCACTTCATGCGCAGTACGATGCAAGGCAATGATGACCCCGGCAGATGAAGTATTGGCAAACTCATCAAGAATAATTGGCACCAACGCCGGATCTGCTTCCGCAGCCGCTTTACCAACCACCAGTTTCAGAATCAGTTCGTTCATGCTGGCATTGGCCTGATGCAACCAGAAACGTTTTACATCGGCTGGTGCAATCGCATTTTTCTCCAGCTGCGCGGTAATCATTTTCGCAACCAGTGGACACACTTCTTTAAAGACTTTACGGCCGTCCTGACGGAAACGCTTGTCATCAATATCGGCATTTTCAGACAGATTCAGGAAACCGAAGTTGTTACGGATGTTGTTCGAGAACTGGGTAAATAACTGAGTGTCCACAATTTCAAAACCGGTTTTGCTGTCGGTGTCTTCAATAATTGACGCAGTGGCAACATCGCCAAAAATAAAGTGGCTGTCACGCGAACGGAAATCATTGTGTGCCGATGTAATTTCGACATTCACCAGCAAGACACGGCGCGCACCGCTTTTAATGGCATCATACGCCTGTTTTAAACCAAAGGTTGCTGCTGAACAGGCCACGTTCATGTCATAGGCATAGCCCTGAATCCCGAGTGCAGTCTGAATTTCAATGGCCACCGCCGGATAGGCACGCTGCATATTCGAGCAGGCCAGAATCACCACATCAATGTCTTCAGCCGCGACACCGGCATTTTCCATTGCCTGTTTGGCTGCAATTACGCCCCACTCGGCCTGAAGCGAGATTTCATCATCAGCGCGTTCTTTTAAATGTGGACGTAAACGGTTTGGATCAAGCAGACCGGTTTTCTCTGACACGTAGCGACGTTTCACGCCAGAGGCTTTTTCAATAAATTCTGCACTTGAGCCACGGCGTGCTTCTAACTCGCCCGCTGCAATTTTGTCAGCATTGGCCGAGTTATACTGTTCCACATAAGCATTTAAACTTTCAACTAACTCTTCATTGGTAATGACATCTTCAGGATGGAATAAGCCCGTACCGGTAATGCGAATGCCCATGTAAAACTCCTTTTTGAAATTCTCTCTATCTTAACCGATTCCCAGCTTTTCCCATACTTTTTGTAGCCGGTTTGGCGAAATTGGCATCTTGGTCTTCATTGGCTGCGAGAATAACGAGATGCGCAATTCTTCCACCATAAAGTACAATTCTTTCAAGCGGCTGTCATTTTTAAACTTGAACAGTTTGTCCATCCACGGGTCAATCTGCACAATGGCGGCATCATCACGTTGCAGGTTATTCGGCAAACGTTCCAAACGCAGCACCAGCGCTTTCAGATAACGTGGATATTCGCTCCAGACGTCTGCTGGCTTGTTATACACGAAATCGGCCAGGTTCATGAGGTCCAGCTGATCTTCAATATCATCCATATTTTTGGCAAAGACCGACTCATCCAGCATCAGCATTTTACGGCGGATATCCTGCCATTGAATATAAATCTCATTAAAGCTGAACAGCGCTTTCTGTCCATGACTGAGGAATGATTTTTTTACCTCAAGTAGCAACGTTTGGAACTGTTCAGCGTTGACTGGCAAGTCATCAATTGACATCTGCAAGGTGGCATAGACCAGCATCTGTTCCAGCTGTGCTTTATCGCCCAACGGAGAATAAGCCAGCGCCAGCGGTTTAGAAATCTGTTTTTTCAGCTGGCGGATTAAATCACCCAGCTGCATATGAATCAGGCGAATCACCCCGGCCCGATGCTGTTTAATTGCCTCTGCCTGATCATTAAAGGTTTGAATCACCACACCAGATTCATCTTTCTGTTCCAGCGCAGCAAAGTCTTTGGTCGGTACCAGCGCCTGATACTGCTTGACCACCACGCCAGTGACTTTTTGCGAGGCTTCAAACACAAAGTTGTCAGGGAAGGTTTTAAATTCACCTTTCAGCTGTTTCACCGGACTATGGGTTTCGGTGCGGCAGCGGGCTTTCAACTCGCTCAGGTCACGGCCCTGTTCGATGACTCGGCCTTTTTCATCAATCACTTTAATAAACGGCAGCAAATACTGATCGATCCGTTCAAAGCTAAAGTCTTTTTCAGTGATCTGATCGCCGCGCAGCTGAAAAGCTAGGAAGCTGAAAATATGCTCACGCAGATGTGTCGCATCAATTCGCGCAGTCAGTTTGCGCGCAGTATCCGGAATTGGCACCAGGTTACGGCGTTTATCTTTCGGTAAGGCTTTAAGTAGCGCTTCAATCAGCTCTTCACGCCAGCCCGGAATCCCCCAGGACCAGATGTTTTCATCGACCTGTGGCAGGGCCTGAACCGGAATTTTTACCGTTGCGCCATCTTCATCATGGCTCGGATCAAAACGGTAGCTAGCCGCCAGACGCAATTCGCCATTACGCAGATAATCCGGGAATTGCTGCGTGGTCGGGCGATCATTCAGCCACAAGGCATCATCATCAACAAATAAATAACGTGGCTCTTTCGGCTCGACGGTCGCGCGCCAGTCTTCAAAAGAACGGCGGCTGGCCACATCTGTCGGCACTTTTGCGGCATAGAACTGATAGATGGTTTCTTCATCTACCACCAGATCGCGGCGGCGCAGCTTGTCTTCGACCCGCTCCACTTCTTCCAGTTTGAGTAAATTATGCTTTAAGAACGGCGGCATAATTCCCAAGTTACCGGTAGTCAAGGCATCGCGCAGGAAAATCTCATGCGCCGCCGGCTGATCGACCTTTTCATAATTCACCTGACGTTTCGGTTCAATGATTAAACCAAACAGTGAAATCTGATCATAGGCATTGACCACTCCGGCTTTTTTCGACCAGTGCGGTTCAAAATAATGATGTTTTAACAGATCACGCGCCGCCAGAAGAATCCACTCCGGCTCAATTTTGGCCAGGGTTCGCAAATACACCTGTGAGGTTTCCACCATCTCAAAAGCCATCACCCACGGGGTATTGGTCTTATGCAAGGTTGAGGCCGGGAAAACCCGCGCTTTTTGCTGACGCACTGCCATAAACACATTACGTTCATCGGTTTTATTGGCAATAAACGATAACAGTCCGGTTAATAAAGCCCGGTGCAGATTTTCATAACTGGCTTTCTTTTCATTGAAAGACAGTTTTAAACCCTGTGCCAGATCGACCAGCTGCTCATGGGTTTTCTTCCATTCACGTAAACGTAACCAGCTCAGGAAATGGTTACGGGCAAAGCTTCGGCGCTTGTTTTCACTCAAGTCACGATTGGCCAGCAAGGCATCCCAGAGTTTGAGATAAAACAGGAAATCGGAATCGGCTTCACGGAACAAGGCATGTTTTTGATCGGCCTGCATCTGTTTGTCGGCCGGGCGTTCCCGTGGGTCCTGCACCGCCAGTGCCGCCACAATTACCAGAATTTCATTTAAGGCACCAAAATGTGCCCCGCCCAGAATCATTCGTGCCAGACGTGGATCAATCGGCATTTTTGCCATTTGCTGGCCAATTTTGGTTAAGGAATCTCCCCCAACCCCTCTTTTAGACAGAGGGAGATTATTATTTTCGTCAGTCGCTTTAGACGGATTCGCTTTCTTCTCCGTCATTGCGCCAAGCTCAATCAAAAGCTTGCGACCATCATTGACCAGTCGATGATCTGGGGGCTCGATAAAATCAAAATCTTCCAGCGAACCGAGGCCCAGACTTTGCATCTGCAAAATCACCGAAGCTAAGTTGGTGCGTTTAATTTCCGGTTCGGTAAATTCCGGACGGCTTAAGAAATCTTCTTCCGAATACAGACGGATACAGACACCCGGTGCAATACGGCCACAACGACCTTTACGCTGATTGGCTGCGGCTTGCGAAACTGCTTCAATGGGCAAACGCTGTACACGTGAACGATAGTTATAACGTGAAATCCGGGCAAAACCACTGTCAATCACATAGCGGATATTCGGTACAGTTAACGCCGTTTCCGCGACGTTGGTAGCAATAATAATCCGTCGGCCACCGCCCGATGGATTAAAGATTTTCTGCTGCTCGGCCAGGGCCAGACGTGCATATAGCGGCAACACTTCCGTATGGCGCGGGCCATGCTTGATCAAGGTTTCCTGTAATTCACGAATTTCCTGCTCGGTGCTGGCAAACACCAGAATATCGGCATGTTCAGGATGACCTTTTTCCTGTGCATCGGCAAAGCATTCTTCCACCGCCTGCACCACTGCACGCGGCAGGTTTTCTTCAAAGTCATCAAACTCATCATCATCACTGCCGCCAATGCTCAGTTCGGAAATGGGACGGTAACGTACCTCAACCGGATAGCTGCGCCCTTCGACTTCAAAAATCGGCGCGCCATTAAAGTAATTGCTGAAACGGTTTACGTCCAAAGTCGCTGAGGTAATGATGACTTTGAGATCTTTACGCCGTGGCAACAGCTGCTTTAAATAACCCATGATGAAGTCAATATTCAGGGAACGTTCATGCGCTTCATCAATAATAATGGTGTCGTATTTGCTTAAGTAACGGTCATTGGCCAGCTCTGCCAGTAAAATACCATCGGTCATTAAGCGGACAAGCGAATCCTGCGAGCCCTGTTCATTAAAACGGACTTTAAAGGAAATGGATTCACCAAGTTTTTCACCGACTTCTTCGGCAATCCGCTGCGAGACACTGCGCGCGGCCAGACGACGCGGCTGGGTATGACCAATCAGACCGGTTAAACCGCGCCCGGCCAGCATGGCAATTTGCGGCAACTGGGTAGTTTTCCCCGAACCGGTTTCCCCCGCCACAATAATCACCTGATGTTTTTGAATTGCCTCAACCAGCTTGTCGGCGTATTGGGTGACCGGCAAATCCTGATTCAGTTTGATGTTTGGAATACGGCCCAGGCGTTCCCGAACTTTCAGATTGGATTTTTCAAATAGCTCAGAATATTGTTTTTCATTTGCATCTTTTCCTTTACGCAGTCGATTTAAACGATGACGGTCACGCGCCATAACGAGTTGATCTACATTTAAATGACTCTGCACAGAACAAGATTCCTAATTTAAATAAAAAAATATCAATCGGCTATTTTACGCTGTAATGACAGCCAGCGGAAGAATCCGCCCATGAAATGAACGAACAGACCCTCCAGCCTGTCTGCTTTTGCAGCGAATCCGCTGTCCGCAAACTGAGTACGGTGGCTTCTAGATTGTGACGATGACGAACATTTCCAAGCAGTCTGCCTAAAAATAAAAAATATTTTTGCTTTACCCTTGAATTTTACCGAGCTTGACATCATGTTTGATGAGGAATGAAAAAGGTGTACTTTTTAATTGTCATGTGGTCATCATATTTTTCGGCTACATAATAATACACACCGCCTGAATATGGCTTAAACAATCATCAATTCGGTTTTTCCGATGGTGGTAATGTAAAAATACCATTTCAGCAATAAAGCAAATTTCTATAATCTAATTGAAATTCAAAACAAACCTCAATCATGGAGACAATGATGAGCTTAATTAATACTGAAGTTAAACCATTTAAAGCAAATGCCTACCACAACGGACAATTCGTTGAAGTAACTGAAGCTGATCTTAAAGGCAAATGGTCAGTTGTATTCTTCTACCCAGCTGACTTCACTTTCGTTTGCCCAACTGAGCTTGGTGACCTTGCTGACAACTACGCTGAATTCCAAAAATTAGGCGTTGAAATCTATGCAGTTTCTACTGACACTCACTTCACGCACAAAGCTTGGCACGATTCTTCAGAAGAAATCAAAAAAATCCAATACGTAATGGTTGGCGACCCAACTTGGACACTGTCTAAAAACTTCGAAGTATTAATTGAAGCTGACGGTCTTGCTGATCGTGGTACTTTCGTCATCGATCCAGAAGGCAAAATCCAGATCATCGAAATCAACGCGGGTGGTATCGGCCGTGACGCGCAAGAACTTCTTCGCAAAGTAAAAGCTGCTCAATACGTTCACGCTCACCCAGGTGAAGTTTGCCCAGCAAAATGGAAAGAAGGCGACGCAACACTTGCTCCTTCAATCGACCTAGTTGGTAAAATCTAATCTGTATTAGATTAAACTGATTGAAAAAAACCACGCTTGATCGCGTGGTTTTTTATTGATGCGCTTACATTTTTACTCAATTTTAGCTGCTGTAGATTCTTTTTATTTTCATCTGCGTTGATTAAGCTACTGAAAAATGCGCTATGGATAGACCGATGAAAACCCTATTAATTGCAGCCTTATTCACCACCCTGTCCCTGCCGGCCTGGGCTGATGTGCAGTGTAGCGGCAGCTTAAAAGATCGTTCGATTTCCGACAATATTTTCATTGGCAAGCAATGCACCTTAATTAATGTGCAGGTCGATGGCAATGTCATGCTGGCCGATGGTGCCAAAGCCATTCTCCGAAACAGCCATATTGATGGCAATCTGGAATCCAAAGGCCGTTTTGCACAGCTGGTGGCGACCAATAACCGCATTGAAGGCAATATTCAACTGGAACGCGGCAAGCTGACCCAGCTGCACAATAACCGTGTAAATGGCAATATCCAGCTCAAAAACAATCGGGGTACACTGAACATTAGCCGTAATCAGGTCGATGGCAATCTGGAATGTGAAAATAACGCGACACCACCGGTGGGTGGACGTAACACGGTACAGGGCGATAAAACAGGACAATGCCGCCGTTTATAAAGCTGGATAGTTTTATGATAGATGATGGCTTAATGATAGATAAAGTATCATCCATCTACAGTCACCGGATTATCAGGAACTGGCGGCAAGCCATGAATTACCTGATGAATAAGCTGTAATTTTTCCATTACCTTCGGACTAATCACAAAGGGATAAAAATCTTCCTGCCCCATACTCCGATTCACACTATTCATGGCAAAAGCCACTGGTAACCAGGCCTGAAAAATCTCGTTAAAGTCGGTCAGAAAATACGGATTTTCACGCTGCTTGAAGTACATAAAATGCTGCTCTTCATGCACAATTTGCGGATGAATACTCATGCCAAAAGAAGTTGCCGTTTCCAGCACATCAACAATATGTAAATAATGCGCCCAGCTTTCCGCCCAGTCTTCCCACGGATGCATGGTGGCATAGGCACTAATATAGGCATCCATCCAGTTGCTTGGTACGCCGTGCTGATAATAGTCCTTCACCGCCTGCTGATAACAGGCGCGCTCATCCCCAAACAGTTGCCGAAAGCGTGCCAGATAACCACTGTCCGCCACCAGAACATCCCAATAATAATGGCCAATTTCATGCCGGAAATGCCCCAGCAAAGTCCGGTACACTTCGGCCATATTCTGCTTGGCCATCATCCGCTCGACATCATCGGCTTCGGCAATATTTAAAGTAATCACCCCGCTGGCATGACCGGTCATGACTTTAGGTGCACGATCATCATTCGGATTGGCCTTAAAGTCGAACACCAGCCCACGTTCAGGACTTTCCAGCTTGCTCAGTAAAGGTAAATTCCAGCGCAGCAAGGCATAAACCAGACGATGCTTGGCCAGCTCGATTTTTTGCCAGCGGCAGTAATATTGCGGCTGGTTTAAATCCGGGATAATCCGGTTTAAACGGCAGGCCGGGCAAAACTGCTCCGGACTGTCAAACGGAATAATCCAGTTACAGACCTGATGCTGATGATTCTGGCAAAAACGGTAAGCCTTTTGCGTGACCGCTTCAACAAATTCCCCTGCCCGCTGGCCCGGTTGCAACGCCAGCATATGCATATATTGCGCGTCAAAACCTAAATGATGCTGGCACACGGTACACTGGGTATTGTCGAAATAAATCGGATGCTGACAATAACTACACTGAAAAAGTTGCATGAGAATGGCTCAGTCGATTGTTTTTATTACAGAGATGCCGCTCAGCTTAGAAGATTCTGATTTTTCTGAGTGTAGTTTTTTGCAGTGAATGTTTAGTGTTGCTGCAACCGTGGTGCAGATTGTCCCCCATACGCTGCGCTTTGACCGGGAGTGTTGGCACACAACACTCGACTTTCGCGGATAAAGTTGAAAATTCTTACAAATCAGTAATACATCCGGCTCTGCATTTGGCATATGGTCAAACTATAACGATTCCAAACACAATAAAGGAGGAATGGCTAATGGAAACTGTCCTGACTGTAACCTTCTGCAAATACAATACCTCAACGCGCTACTTAAAAATATTTTATAACAATGGGTTGGCAGAGCTTTATCATCCTGTGCCAGAATTTATCTATAACAATCTGCTACGCAGTCATGATAAAGCTGCTTTTGTGCAAAAATATCTGGAGTACGATTTACACTTTAACAAGGTCTCGTTGCGACCTTGAATTGAGGTGCAGCAATTTCACCTCTCACATCATTTCCTGAACCAGTTTAAAACGCGGTAATTCACGATCATCTTCCAGACTGATCGATTCGGTAAACATGCTCAGTGGTCGAACCCAAATGGAATAATCACCATATAAACACTGGTAGACCACCAGCTTTTCCTCGGTTTCACTGTGCGTGGCCACATGCAACACCTGATACAACTGCCCTTTATAATGCTGATAAATGCCTCGGCTTAAACTCATCTTGATACTCACCTTTGTAATTTTAAATGCCATTGCTCAGGATAATGCCTAGTTTTAGTCACAAATAGCAAATCTTTGATTTTCTTATTGTCAATTCTTGAAAATTCCAGTGACAAGCCACATCTTAGAAGATAAAGCCATACATTTTTATGTGCAACTTCTGCATAAATACATGATTTTTATTATTTGATTTAAAAAACCGATTGTTTTGATAAAAACAAACCGTTTCACCAATTAAATATTTTCTCCTATCATGTCTTTATCAAATACATTTTACTCCTCTGGAGACGTTAGCAATGTTAGATCAAAATACCACAGCCCAATTAAAAGCCTTGTTAGAACGCCTTGAAGGTCCAATCGAATTAGTGGCCACTTTAGATAGCTCTGACAAATCAGACAAAATCAAAGAA